>NZ_JACFPK010000007.1:0-175258 GCF_016102025.1 Lactobacillus sp. M0393
AAGCACCCTTTTTTAGCAGCCCATTCGTTTTAAGATAAGAATATTTTTTCTTACCCTTTTTGTTATAAACACGAGTCTTATGATTTAAGGTTAGCTTGCCTTGCTCAGAATTTACATTTGACGTAGTAGTTTGAGCTTGATCAATATTAGTCGTAGTAGCTGCTATTGATGCTATTGTCAATATTCCAGCTACTAAGCTAATAAACAATTTTTTGTTAATTTTCATTGTAATTACCTCTTTATCCTTAAATTCTAATAGCTAGTTGGTTAGTTGTCTATTAAGGACTACCTTTACTGTACCAGGGCAACCTAGCATAATGCACATTAAAGGAAGCTAACTAGCCACTATCATATGAAATCTTTACGGTAAAGACAATCGAAATAGAATAATCGTCACTCTTACGGGTGCAAGGCTTATCAAAGAGAAGGTGATAAACAAAAATCATCTTTTTACCGGTAAACAAAGAAGTGCAAGAAAGCTCGATTGCACAATACACTGGATCAAACCCAGAAAATGCTTAATCAGTCGCAACAGCTACAATTAATAGTTGAAGAACTTAAAAAAATTTCAGATCCTCCAACTAAAAAAGACCACCAAAAATCATGGTGGTCAAAATTCTTCTAAAGATGATATTATATCTGTAGCACACAAAAAGTATTACTTTGCAGAGTAATACTTCGATTTATATTGAGTTCTTAAAACATTATTCTTTTTTGAATAATGTTTTTTGTTAGCGTCAATTCCGTCTAGCTCGATCGCCAAAGACAATACCAGCTTCTAAAAAAAATTTTTCTACCATCTCCTTTATAGAAAACTTACTTATCTTTATAATTTTTTCCTGGTCTAAATTTTATAAATAATCCATCTGCAAATGCTTCATAAATATGATCATCTACTTTAGACCTAATCTTTAAATCTTTGCTTAACTTACAAAACATTTTTCCCATGTTTCTAATCAATCTAAATTGAGCCCAATATGAATTAATTTACGTAATAAATTTTCAATTTTCTTACTCCTTTCTATTTACTCCTAGTTTATTACGATTTTATATAAGCATATAAAAAATGTCATATTTAACTCTTAATGGTTTGATATGACATTTAAAAATCTTATTTATTAGCAAGCATTAATTCTTCAAGCTCTTTACCATAACTGGGCATACCAGCAATTTTTATACATTTAGTTATTGTTTGTACTTCATCAAGATACTTGGAATTTTGATCATAGTGATATTTGATTATATTCTCAAAAGCTGGGGCAATAGTTTTATAGAAAAATATATCTGGTTTTGTTTTGATTTGTTGTTCACTACTAACATAAAATGCTGTTTCTTCAAATTTTTTGTTACGAATACACAAAATCATCATATTAATAATTATAGATAAAACTAACTTCTGAATATCTATACTACTTGAGCCAATAAACTGACGTATTACTCTTTTTGAAATCAATAAATTACTATCTAAATCATAAAAACTCATAAGGTTGCAGTACAATCTTAAATTATCAGAATTAAAATGAGAAACATCAAACGTTCTCTCTTTCAATCTATCTATAACGCCACTATCAATACTGGAAAGATTTTTGTTAATTATTGCAATAAAGATATCAATTATATCTAATTTATCTTCTTTATTTGGAAAATCACTTTCTGCAACAAAATTTCGTATTTGCTGCAGATCATGCACAGAATTTTGATAATACGCTTCATTAACCATTCTATCAATCTCTAGGTTCTCGTCATGTACGGTCTTCGCCTGGTGGTTTAACTTACCAAAAAAATCAGTTAATGAAATTTTGTTAACGTTTAATAGTTCAATTAAATTATCTGCTGAAATGCTGCTTAAATTTTTTTCAACTTTTGCATAAAATGACGGGCTTACCACATCATTAACCCATTGTTTTTGTGTTTTCCTTTGCTGAATGCGACAGTCTTTTAGTAATTCACCAATTGTCATTTTAATTTCCTCAACTATTTGATTAACTATCAAATATTAAACTTTTTGATTTTATTATAATCAAAAAATATAAAAGTATCATAAAATTTAAAATGAAAATTATATAATACTGAGGTAAAAATTGGTTATTACATTCTGTCAATGTCTAATGTCTTATTTTATGTTATTTAATATCGCAACCAAGTAAGTACTCTTAGAACCTTTTACAACTTATTTTTTATCGTCAAATTGGTATTGATTAAAATCAACAACTACATCATACTTTTGCAGTTCTTCTGGATCGTAATGATGAATAACTTCAACAAAAGTAAAGTTTGAATCAAAAATATATTGGTGAATTGCCTTTGATGAAGTTTTATCAAGTGAAGCATTAATTTCATCCAGTAATAAAATTGGTCGATTGGCTAAAATAGCCCGTGCCACCTCAATTCTGGACAATTGGCCACCAGATAGTTGATCTGCATTGTCACCTAATTGATAATCAAATCCCTTTTCTTTAATTAATTGTCCTAACTGTAGTCCTTGACATACCTCAAGAACTTTTTCTTTAGCTATATTGGCTCCTAGAGTTAGATTAAACCAAAGCGTATCAGAAAAAATAACTGCACTCTGGCTGGAATAGGCAAACAACTTAGTAAACGATCCTGCCGCTACTTCGTTATGATCAAGTATAATTTTTTTAGATTTACCATACTTACCATACATTAGAAACTGTAACATCGTAGATTTCCCTGATCCTGAGGGTCCGATGACCGCAACTTTTTGGCCAGACTTAATATCAAGATTAATATGTTGTGCTAATACCTTATCCTGACGCATTAAATCTAGGTCTCGCACTTGTAGCTCATTAAATGTAGGATTGTTGGTTTGTTCACGCTCCACATTATCTGCTTTTTGTATATATTGCTTTATCTTTCGAACAATTGGCTTTGTAGTAGACAAATTATTTCGTTCTTGCAAAATTTGTAAAATTGGATTTACAAATGAATTAGATAATTGCGTTATTGCAAAAAGAGCACCTAAAGTAGTTTGACCTTTAATTACTAATGCAATACCAATTGCAAACGGCAATAAATAAGTACCCATAATTGCAATTGCATTAAGAAAAGCACTGGTATTAGTATTAAGCACATTCATCTTGGCTAATTTTTCTTCTAATTGGTTAACTTTATACTGATTTTGTTTAACTGCATTATCCTGCTTATCATATAAATTAAAGGTAGCAGTACCAGATAACAAATTTTTAGTTTGATTAACATATTTATCATTAGCATTTGTCCAAGCCTCTGCAGCATTTTGAATAGGCTTTTGGAAAAAGGTGGAAACAATTGTTGGTATAACCGAACCAATAAAGAATATTATTGTAAGCTGCCAATTTAGATACAAAGCGAATGCCATAGCAAATACAACCGTGTATGAATAAATCAGAATTCCTATTTCAGCATCATAGCGATTTGTTTCCAAAAGTTTAAAATCATTAGTTAAAAAGCCTAAATTAGAAGCATCTTCTTGCTCATCCGAGAGCATACCCCTCATCACTTTAAGCCTTAACTTAGTATTGACCTGCTTAGCAGCGTCTGCTTTAAGATAATCAAAAATTAATGTGGCGATTAAAATTAAGATCAATAACAAAATGTTTTTACCAAAAAAGATTGGAATAGCTGCAAAATTTTTAGCCGTTGCCAAATTAATTAACGAACCAACAATGTATGCTGTAACAATATTCTGCATACTGGAAATTAATCCAAAAATATTTAAACAAAAAAACTTAAAGTGCGAATAGTATTTATAAACCATGATTTTCTTTTCCTTTCAAAAAACCTTCGTTATTTATATAAATAATATAATTGCCTTTTTATTTTTATTAATAAAACTGTCATATTTGACGCAAATAAGGTGGATATGACAAATCCAAAAGCTAACAGAATTTATTTCCTATCCACTTTCACCTATGCCAAAGTAGATTAACATAGTATATTAATTGAAGTAGAGCTAAATCCAAGTAGCTAGCAACTTTAAAAGGTACATAAAAAATAAAGCAGTAATCAAAAAGAGGTAGGACAAAAGTCCATTTCTTTCTGATTACTACTTAAATAACCGAAGCATCTTTTCGATTAAATTGGCTAATTTATCAAAATCTTGTCCTAGCTTGCGCAATGCAGGCGTTAGACTGGTTAGTAGTAAACACTTCAGAAGAAATAAAAGTACAATCCTTCCCATGCTATCACCTTTTTTCGGGGAGGATCGAAAGGCGTACTTCACTATTCTATCATGTGTTCTTATGCTATAATTTCAGTAGAAGAAATAAAGTGCGATCTTTGCATGCAAAAGAGGCGTACTAGACGTCTAGGCAATCCAGTGGATTGCCTTTTTGTATATCTACACTTTGACAAGACAGTCGCTTACTGGACTGCACGAACAATCGTATTTATTTATCTTTAAAATAATTTAAAAGGTGTGACTATAACATGAATACTACTTTAGTAATAATAATTATTTTAGCTTTAGAGCTTCTGCCAATTGATACTTGGCTTATTAAATATAATATGGTGATTGCTAAACCTATATTTTTTAGTTTAGCGTTGATTGCCGTGTTTGTTCTCTCTCTATTAGGCTTTTCAAAAGCTTTTCATTGGTATGATTATCTAATAGCGGTTATTGCATGTATTTATGAGTGGATAATATTCTTTAGAAATGCCAAAAAATCAGCAAAAGCAAACTAATTAGCTCTGCCAAAGCAACTTACTATAATGCACATTGAACGAAGCTGTTACAAAGAATAAAAACTTAAAGGCTGATTTAGCAATTGCTTATAAATTTTAACCAATATAGCAAGGTTACGTTATTTCCCCTGCCCGCGGTTGTAGCCACCGGCTGTTTAACAACTTTTTAAGACCAAAAAATCTGTTTTTTTACATTGCTTAAAGCTCTTCTGCTTTCTACAACAATTTCTTGCACGCTACTAATTCATTCACGTTATAGTGTTGGATATAAAAAAGAGGACTTGTAAACAAGACCTCTTCTCTGAATTTCAAGCAGCCGTTTTTAAGGCGGTTAGCTCAGTTATATATTAAGCAAAAGACTGATACTACAACTTAATAAATGTATTGAGCCCCAAATTAGGACACTTATTATTTATTCTTTCTCAAACTATTCTTCTATTCCTCGATTAAACGAATCAAAAATCAACTGATCTTTAATTATTTCTCTATCCGGAGTTAAATCCCATGGTGACCCAGACCGATGAGTCCGCTTACTTAATCGAGCAGCATTGTAATTAATGTAATCATCATTAACCTTATCTAGTAAATCGGCAATTTCACCATCTTTAGAAACCAAGCTATAGTCATTCATGGCCTCTTTGTCTGGTTTATCAATATCTAAAACACGCTTACCATTAAACTTTTTATGTACTTCAGTTATTGCTGGACCGTATTGTAAATGAATAATAGGGGAAGAAAACAGCCTACTTCTAGTTTTAGCTAAAAATCTACCATATGCAAAATAGAGAAGCTTATTGACTTTCATTTGCGTTAATGGATCAATGTTCAAATCATTATCCCGCTCAAAGTAATTCTCAACTCGAAACCAATTGGCTAACTGTACAGCAGTGAACTTAGGTTGCTCAGGTTGTGATTCCACAACACTATCACTATGGTTCAAATAGGAATTAACTTTTGCTATCAATTCATCAGAATATTTATTCTTCTCATCAGAAATATATTGTTCAAGTACATTATCGCTTTTTATGAGAGCTTTTAACAACCTATTATTAGCCTTTGTTGGAAATGCACCCGCTTCGTAAAGAGCAATCGTATTTGGACTCAATCCGGTTAACTCTGCTAAATTACGTTGTGTTAAACCAACTTTAGCTCGATATTGTTTTATTTCTTTTGGTGACAATAGACCCATTTCGTCACGATATTTTTGACGGGCAATTTCAGCAGCTTGATCATCTAATGCCTTATCTGGAATCAGTTCATTGGTTTTACTGTCAAAAAGAGCTGGTGCTGTTACTGTATACTTATGTCCAGCAATAGTATAAATAGTAGTGAAATCCTTTTGGTAAGCCATATAAACCCCTCCTTTAATAATCAAGATGGAAACTAATAAATACTACTTTTTGATTGTCTTCAGTAAATACGAATTTAATGTAGTAAGTTTGGCCATCGCTTGTTTTAAATACCCAGACAAATTGTAATGGATTACTTCTATTCGGTTCATGTTTGACAAAATCACTGATTGACAACTGCTTAACTATTTCTTTCGCCAAAGTTACTGAAACTGGCATTGCCATTTTGTCTCTTCTTTGAACCATTTGAAAATGATCATGCTTCACCAAGAATTTTAGCCTCGCTAATGCCTCAGCAACTTCCATTACAAACTTCCAAATATCATTTCTACATTATTATAGCTTCTACTACTAATCAGTAGCAACTAGCAAATATTATACTTTGTAGTTCTATACAGATTGGCAGAACAAGGTAAAAGAAAAAAGAGCCAAGCAGTTTATTAGCTACTTGGTTCTTTTCATTTACTCTTTATCATCAGTATTTATCAAAGAGCTGAATTTGATCGTCTTTTAAAATCTAGAAACTATTTTCTTAGATAAGTTTCATATGACAAGACTAGTTATGAATCATCTATTTTACAAGATGAACTTTATAGAAGTTTACGCTCTTGATGTATTTACCTTGGCCAACTCTATATGTTGTCTTCTTGTATTTCTTTAAAGCCTTATATTGATCACCGTAGACAGTCACAGTTGTACCCTTTTTGAGAAGCTTACGTGATGCCTTCTTACCATTAGACTTGTAAACATATGAGTTTCTCTTCAGCTTAGCCTTGGTACCAGTAACATTTCTTACACGAACATATTCATCCTCATCTACTAGCTTGTAGAAATGTTGCCCATTAAATGTATAAACCTTTAGCTTATCATTTTCAACTACAAGGTTAAGGAAGCTATATGCCTTGGCAATCTTAGAAGTCTTCTTAAGGTCATTAGTGTAAAGAATAGACTTAAACATTACCTTAGTTGATTTACCCTCTTCTTTGGCATCCTTATTTTCCACATTAGTCTTGCTCTTATCTGAAGCAGTTGTATTTGCTTGTGAACTAAAGTTATTAGCGATTGGAGTGGTATTAGTTGATGGATTAACCCATGGGGTAAATGATTCAGTGCGCTTAACAGTTAAATGTTTGTCTGCTTCATCCAATGCAGCGCTAGTAGTTTGGACATCTTTTAATGTAGCATTCTTATCTGCTAAAACTTCCTTGGCCTTGTCTAATGCATTTATATAAGTCCTCTTGGATTCATCAGTGTATTTGTTCAAGTTCTTCTTAGAACCAGCGTCAACCTTAGCTTGAAGTTCCTTCTTTGCTTTTGGCAGATTATTATCTGAAGTATCTTTTTCTTTATCAGTCAATGCCCTTTCTGCTTTAGCTAATGCATCAGTTGCAGCCTGGACATCTTTCAATGTGGCGTCTTTATTTGCTAAGACATCTTTCGCCTTGTTTAAAGCTTCTTCATAAGTCTTCTTGGACTCATCAGTGTATCCACTCAAGTCTTTCTTGGCACCAGCGTCAACCTTAGCTTGAAGTTTTTCCTTAGCATCGGATAAATTCTTGTCATCTGCATTAGGTTCGGTTTTCTTATCAAGATCCTTGACCTCTACAGATTTAACACCAGATTCATTGCCATATTTATCAACGGTCTTGAATTCAACAGTTCCATTTTCAGTGACTTTGAGTCCATCAGCTGGCATATCCTTGAATGTCTTGCCAGCATCAACACTGTAGACTACCTTTGCATCAAGTTCCTTGGTAGTAGCTTCAAGGAGAGCAGACTTGCCATCTATTGCTACGGTTTGCTTTACATCAGGCTCATCTAAGGTCTTTTCCGGTTCATAGTAAACAACTAAAGCTTGAGTAGTTTCATTGCCTTGAGAATCAGTTACTTTAACATTAAAAGTATTCTTACCCTTCTTCAATTCAACTTCATACTTAAAGTCCTTCTTGACACCTTCCTTACTGTTATAATCTACATCACCCCAGGCAGATTCAATGTTATTATCATTGATTGATAGGTCATAGAACTTGTAATCATCAGCCACAGTACCAGAAATTGTATATTTATCCTTGTTAGTGTAAACAGGACCATCATTATCTAGGGTTAAAGCAGGTGATTCTGCATCTACATAGAAGCTTAATCTCTCTTGAGTAGTTTCTCTAACAGTTGAGTCACCAATCAAAGTAGATACAATCTTAGCACCGTGAGTACCAACATTTAGAGTTACTTCAAATGTTTGATCAGAATTGATCTTGACGCTCTTACCATCGATTTGCAAAGTAGTAGTTGGTCTCTTTACCTTACCCGTAATAGTCAACTCGCCAGTTTTAGGATCATAGTTTTTGGTATCAGCGCTAACGCTGTTAGTACCCCATTGAATGCCGTCATCGAATATAACATCACTGCTTCTTACAGTTGTTTCACCACGATCACTAGACTTAACCTTTTGTTCAACACTAGATGAATTACCGTCTTCATCAGTTGCCACAATATTAAAGTCATTTTCACCAAAGTTTACTGGTAGTTCAATAGAGAAGGTATGATCAGCATTCAGCTCAACCGTTACGTCGTTTTCGCCATCTTGCTTAATTACTAATGACTTAGTATCATCGCTTACCTTACCTGAAAGCTTAACAGTAGCTTCAGAGGTTTGTGCCAATTCAGCTGATGAATTCTTGCTTGCATCATAGGTATCATTCTTATCAACGGTTAAGCTTTCAACCTTAGCCGGGACAAGACTAACTGTAATTTCTTTTTCTTTAATGACGGTCTTATGATCAGCATCAGCATAGAGGGTGACCGTTGTCTTGTAATCATCCTTAGTAAGTGGAAGTTCAGCAGCAAATGTCTTGTCGCCATCACTTTCGATATCTAAGTCGTGAGTCTGACCATTCTTATCAGTATAAGTACCATATACCTTGCTTGGATAAGTACCTAAAAAGATAAAGGATCCAGTGGCAGAGTAGTAGTTGTTAGTTGTTGAGGAAATCTTATCTGGTAAACCGCCATCTCTAAGAACCAGGCCAAAGCTAGTTTCACCTGGCTTATTGCTTTCACCTGAAGCAGTTACTGCATTTGAAGCATTATCAAATAGAGCTACAGCAAAGTTATTAGTACCTGCTTGTAAAGTTTTCACCTGTTCAGGAGATAAGACGATTTCAACCCTTTGGAACCCATCCTTATCTGCCTTAGCAGTTGGATCATATGTTAATTGACTGATGATACCGTTTACAGAAACATTTGCGTCACCACTCAAGCCACTAAGATCATCCTTAGCTTCGGCAGACAAGTAGTAGCGAGTCTTTTCTTGGCCATTGTCATCCTTTTCTGTACTTGATTCTAGCTTGAGGTTCTTTAATACCGGTTTAACACTGTCTACCTTAACGGGCATATCGTAATGCTGCTCTGTATTTGTGCCATCAACAGTAGCAGAGATTCTGTAAGTGTATGTTCCATCAGGTACTTTAACTGTCTTATTAGCTTGTTGGTCAAAATACGTGCCGTCCCATTCAGGAGCTTCATTAAAGTAATTGTATGTTTGAGCTGGTGCGTAATAGTACGACTTAGCAGCATTACTTAACGAAGCTAAAGTATTAATTACTTTACCATCTTTATCCAAAATTTGAACCTTAACGTTATTAGCATTTCTGTATAAGTAATAAACTGGTTTAAACCATTGGAATTGAACATTATCCGCTGTAGAAATTGCGAATTTTGAAGAATCAAATGCAACATTACCGTTATCATCGATGCCTAAGCCCGGGTTAGCACTATCATAATCATTACCAACGGTTACAAAAGTTCCCAAGATATAATTGTATGGTTGGAATACGTCTGGATCATTTAGGCTAGCAAAGATTGGCTGATCTGAACTTGCCCAGTCGCCAAAGAATCCCATGTATGGTAGACGCAATTGTGAATTATCTGATCCATTAAAGGTCAAAAATCCTTCAACATACTGATTTTCTTTAAAATCAGCAGGTAATGTTAATGTAATAGTAAGTTCCTTAGTTGAATTTGCAGCTACAACTACATCACCATCAGCTTGAACTGAAGCACCATCGATTTGCTTGTCATACAAAACTGAACTACTATCAGTAGCAGAAGTATAAACATCTGATTCTTTACCATTATCGGTTAACTTATACGTTAAATCATTATTTGTTCTATTGGTAAACTTAACTTGGAATTTGAGAGTTCTATCTGTGAAGCTCTTAAGCTCAACACCTGGATAGCCATTGCTACCAACAACGGTTGAAGGATTTTTAACTAATGCCTGAATAGTAGCTTGTGCATTGATAAATCCAGCACCTTGTCTACGAGGTGAAACGATTACATTATCATGACTAATATCAGTATGAATACTTGCAGTATTCATTTCCAAAGTTTTGATAAATGCTGTTCTTTCATTCGGAGTCATCTTTTGATAAGTTTCATAGAAAGAACCCTTTTTATCATTCATTGCTTGACTAGCAAGTGCTTGCGTACCAGCAATAAACGGAGAAGCCATAGAAGTACCTGACATGTTAGTATAGCCATTATTATTTTGAGTTGACCAAATATTTCCACCTGGAGCTGAGATATCTGGCTTAAAGGCTAAGTTAGAAACAGGCCCATATGAAGTAAAGCTGGACATTAAATCCGTCTTAAGAGCTGAATTATCTAATGGCTGGACAGCAATGCTTACCTTTAATGCTTCATCAGGATTTTTTGCAATATATTCTATTAGCTTGTTTCCTGCATCCTCTGATAATCCAACAGTAGGAAAACCAGCATTAAGTTGCATGTTATTTAATGCACCAGCTTGATTATTAACAATGACTAAACCCGCAGCCCCAGCTTCTTGTGCAAACTTTTGTTTATCTGTAAAAGCAAGGGTCCCACGCTTAACGATGGCAATTTTACCCTTAACATCAGATGTATATTGATTTGCAGAACCTGCACCTAATTGCCCATTTTTATCTTTAACAACATAGAATTGCTTGTCATTAAAGAATGAACGATCAGTACCTGCTGAAAGTTGTGTAGTTTCTGGACCTGCTACTACAGTTTTACCATCAGCTGAAGTAAAAGTTATACCATCAGTAGTAACTTTACTATTCTCCGTTGATGCAACCGTTGTAGCAGTTCTGGCAGTACCCGGACTGCCTATAGTTTCCATGTCTGGATTGCCATAATATGCCTTATTGTCTCCATCAGCCTTTGAGTTTGAGGTTCCAGAGTTACCAGCAGAAATTACAGCAGCAGTACCTGTCTTAGCAGCACGGTCAACAGCTGCAACTTCTGGATCATCATCGGTTTGCTGACCAGAAATAGAACCTAGGGACATGTTTAAAACATCAGCACCAAGTTTAGCTGAATCATCAATTGCTCCAATAATGCTAGTAGAATCAGTAGAGGCAGAACTAGCTGAATTAGAAAAGGCCTTCATTGCTAATAATTGGGCTTCTGGGGCAACACCTACAACTGAATTAACAGAATCTGAAGTACCATTGGCAGCTACGATACCTGAAACGTGCATACCATGTTGTTCGCTAGAATTATTATCAGTAATATTGTCATTATTATCTGAATAGTTATGGCCATATGGGACCTTTTCAGTAAAGTAGCGACCATAACCAGCTTCTTTAGTGAAAGCATTAACCTTTGCTCTAGTTAATTTCACTTTAGATTCATCACTCAAA
The DNA here is from genome assembly GCF_016102025.1 of Lactobacillus sp. M0393. NCBI lineage: Bacteria > Bacillati > Bacillota > Bacilli > Lactobacillales > Lactobacillaceae > Lactobacillus > Lactobacillus sp. M0393. The sequence goes on from NZ_JACFPK010000007.1 coordinate 11,717, forward strand.
CGTAAATCTTTATGATTAGGATCAATACCTGTATCGATGATAGAAACTACAGTGCCTTCGCCTTTGTATTTATAATTATTCCAAACTGCGGAAACATTAGCCATATTGTCAGCAGAAGAATCATTGGCATAGTAGACTTTTGCCAAAGTAACTGATTTAACGCCTGGAATAGCTCTTAATTTTTGAATATCTTTAACCTTTGCTTTAGTAGCAAAACCGTTAACTACATAACCATAGCTTTTGCCAACTGCTTGGTGGGTAATTGCCCTTACCTTTGCTTTAACTGTAGCCTGTTTGGCAATTACTTTTTTTGTAGCCTGCTCAATTTCTGCACTACTTGAATTTGTGCTTACCGAACCATTTGTAGCTGCAGGTGCAGCAGACAATTGAACAATTACATCAACATATACATTTTGCTTTTCGTTAGAAGTTAGATGCTTGAGATTAACTCCTTTTGCAGCTAATTGTGCTTCAATTGCTTTATTTGTTACGCCAGCTGTAGCTGATTCTGCTGCTTTAGAGCTTTTTGCAACAGTTTTTGTTTGACTGTCAACACTAGCTTTAACTTGCTGTTCAGTATTAGAGAATACAGATAGTGCAGCGGCACAAACCAGTACTCCCATATACTTGTTTTTTTTCATAAATAATCCCCCAAACATTAATTAATAATATTATCAATTTAATATTATAGAGTAGTAAATTAAAAAATCAACCAACTTTTTATTAATAATATTATTTGTTTTTAATATTTTAATTAATTTATTCTTGTTATTTATGACGACTTTGCCTGCTATTGTGGTACGTTCTTGCTTACTGCTTTTAATCTAATTGAATTAAAAGTTACAATCTGCTTTAATAATTAGATAAAAAAATCTTCATTGGAGGAGATAAAATGGAAAAATTATTAAAAGGTGTAATAACGACTGTAGCTGGTATTTCCTTACTAGGTTTAACAGGCTGTTCAAAATCAAATAATGCAGAAGTTGCTCAATACGGGAAAGATAAAAAAATTACGCAACAAGAATTTTATAGGGAACTCAAGTCAGCCCCTACAAGTAAAAATGTTTTAGCTAATTTGTTAATTTATGATGCTCTAAAAGCCCAATATGGCGGAAAGTTGAATTCTAAAGAAGTTACTCAAGAATACAATAATTATAAAGAGCGCTATGGCTCACAATTTGATGAATTTTTAGCACAAAATTCATATACTAAGTCATCTTTTAAGAGAATGATTCAAATTAACCTACTTAGTGAAATTGCATTGAGGTCTCAAATCAAGCCAACAAATAAGCAATTAAAGGCAGAATGGAAAACATATCAGCCGAAGATTACTGTGCAGCATATTTTAGTAACTAGTCAATCAACAGCTAAAGAAATTATCAATCAATTACGCAATGGGAAAAGCTTTTCAAGTTTAGCAAAAACATATTCTGTAGATAGTTCTACCAGCACTAATGGCGGTAAATTAGCACCTTTTAATCAAGAAAATAAAAATTGGGATTCTACTTTCAAAAATGCCGCATATAAGCTTAAAAATGGTGAATATACTAGTACTCCAGTAAAAGTTACTAATGGTTATGAGATAATAAAAATGATTAGTCATCCAGCTAAAGGGAGTTTTGAAAACAATAGAGCAGAACTAACAAATAATCTTTATACCAAATGGGCTGCAAATTCTACTGTGATGAGAAATGTAATCAGCCAAGTTTTGAAAGACCAAAACGTCAAAATTACAGACAAAGATTTAAAATCCGCATTAGATCAGTACAAAGGATCCACAAAATCAGGGTTAAATTAGAGTTTAGTTGTTTATAAAATCAACTTGAATACTTATCAAAAATTCAAGGTTAATTTAAATATCTAATCAATCAGTTCAGTATTATATGAACTGATTTTTCTTTTTCTCAAATAACGCTCTTATCACTATTTGTGAAGCATCTGTAAATATAATTACAACTATATTTCTATTTTTAAATACAATTTGCAATATTTACCTATATTCAAAATAATGCATTTGATATGCTTACTATTGATATTTACTAAGGACAGCTATATCAAGTTCTTGAATAACAAAAGGCAGTTAGTTCAATGAACTACCTGCCTTCAACTTGCTATATTTGTAATCAATGCTACTTAACAAGAAGCATCATTTTTTCTTTTCTTTAAAAAACGAGTTATTGCCGTATATATAGCAATGACCATAACTACAGATACATAAACTGTACCCAACATGATTTCTGTGAACCAAAAATCCTTTATTGCGCTCGCCTCATGGACTCCAAAAATCATAGTGCCAAAACTATAATATGCAGAAAAAAGTGTGATCAAAACCAATCCGACAACTATAATCAGTAATAAACTTGTTAGCCAATCTAAAAACCTTTTAATAGAATTCAAACTTGTCACACTTTCTATTGCGCTAGAGTATACAGCAAATACTTACTTAAAATAGTTTAATTGTAGCAAAAAGCGCTTTTTAGACCAACCCAAATTTAGATATAAGTATCCTTTTGCAAATTATACATATTACGGTAATCCGCATTACGTCTGATTAATTTTTCGTGTGTATCAAAGCCGAGAATTCTACCATTTTGTAAAAAGAGAATCTTATCTGCATATTTCACCGCAGACAAGCGCTGAGTTACAAAAATAATCGTTTTGCCTTTGTTTTCTTTCGGTAAATTGTAAAACAGAGTTTGAATTTTATGACTGGCCTGAATTCAAGAATTTTTTAGATAAAATGTCTAACTTTTTAGTTGCACTTCAATTGGACCTAAGTACATCTGGAGGGTTTTACTATGGTCAATTTTCCGTTGAACAAAAATTATAGGCACTCAGCTTACATGAGGAGGGCTACAGCACTGTTCTGTGGCTCAAACAATTGACACTGATTCACATCAACTAATTGATACCTAGACGAATACTTACAATTTCAAACTTAACTAAAAGCCGTGGCATCCACCAGTCCATACCGCGCAAAGGCAACGGACTGATGGTAGGCTTTCTTTGGCACCTTAAAGTGGAATATGTTCTACGGCTTTGAACAGACCTTCAAGAACTTACCTTCACCGGAACAAGCAAACTGAAAGGACTAACCCCGATTTAATATCGGAAGTTAGTCCTTAACCAGAAATTATTAAACTACTTTAATTTCAAGGGGCATATCTATTTTTAGTCTGAATGCTCAATCAAAACATCGCCAAACTATAGCAACAGAATCTGATGAATAATCATGTTAATGCCATGCGGATTCTTTTTACTTCTTGGCCTTATGCCTGACCACGCCGAGGTAGTAGACCGCTGCGAGCAGCAGCGTAACGCCGTAAATGTACTGCGTGCTGATTGCGCCCAGCCGGTCAACTACCAGTCCGCCCGCCATCGTCCCGAGCGGGATCATGACGGACAGGATACTGTCGTTGATGGTCTCGATGCGCCCCAGCACCGCAGACGAGAAACTGACCTGCACCAGGGCCTCAAAGTCCGTGTTCATCATGGTGAGCCACAAAGAGGAAACGGCCGAGTTCAGCAGGATGAGCAGGACGCTCAGGCCCGCCGTCAGCGGAACCAGGAGGCGGAAGACGCCAGCACCCACAAAGCAAATTGCGATGAACAATTCCATGCTCTTCTTGCCCAGCTTGAAGTGCTGCACCAGGAAGGCACCGACGATGCCGCCCAGAGACGAGGCCATCAGCAGGCCGCCGTAGCCGATTGCCGAGTCATGAACGTAGCTCTGCCCAAAATACGGCAGGCCCACGTCGAAAATGCCGTAGAAGAAGTTGACGACGCACAGCGGTAGGATCAGTTCCAGGATGTTCTTTTCATCCTTCAGCGTCTGCCAGCCAACGTGCAGGTCCTTCCAGTAGGAGCCGGTGAAGTACTCCTCGCTCTCCAAGACGTCCTTGGCCAGTGCGTTAATCTGCAGGCGCCCGTAGGTCAGCAGGGCCAGCGCAAAAACCACGCCGGAGATGACCACGGTCATGCTGATTGACGTTGTCGCAATCAGAAAGGTGGCAAAACCGTCCAGAACTAAGTCCAAAACGCCGTAGGTCACCTGGAACAGGCCGTTAAAGTGGAGCATGTCCTTTTCCGCGACAAACAGCGGCAGCAGTTTGGTTTCGGCCGGGTAAATAATGGTTGAAAGAACCGTGGAGGCCGTGTAAAGAATTAAGACCACAGCGTCAGCCCCGACGCCGCCTTGGCCCAGTTGCAACACCCCCACCACCGCGGCGCTGATTGCGGCCTGGATGATGGTGGAATAGTTCAGCAGCTTCTTCATTGAGATGCGATCAATCAGAGGGCCCAGGCCGAACGAGACCATGTCAACCCCGGAAGTAACGGTCAACAGGACCGCTACCATGAAAGGTGAGTGCCCGGTCTCCTTGAAATACCAGAGTACCGCCATGTAGAACAGGCTGTCGGCGATGTTGGTCGTAACTCGGCCAACTAGCAGCTTATAAACGTTTGCATATTTTTTACATAACATAATACACTTTTTTAATTATAATCCTTTTCTTATTTTTAATAATACTCATAATCGGTTGGTCATAAATCCATAATAAATTTCCATTTTTAAATAAACAAAAATTTCACAGTGGCCAATTTTTAACAACTAATGTACACCCCATATCAAGCAGATTCTCTTTAATCTGCTTAGCACGAGTTAAATTACCAGAAAACAATGCCGAATAATATTTAGCTGATATTATATAAATGATAAAATGAGTGTTTGACTCTAAGCTTTGAAGATAATTTATAGCATTCACTACATTAGCTCCAATTATCCCTATTTTTCCATTCAATCTTATTGTTTGAGAATATTTCCAATGTAAATAGTTAACACAAACGATGGCAAATCTTTCTTTCATAATTTCTGAAATGTTTTTAGATCGTGATATTTTATTAAAGAAAAAGACCATCTTTTTTTCAACAAATTCAATTGGTAAAATTTCAAATGATGTAGCAAACAAAAGTAAAGCTTGAATATTAAAAATCCAGTTACTCTCTTTATTTAAATCATCTATAATGGATTTTTTAAACTTATTATCTAAATCATCTGTAGTTTTTGTCAAAAAAGCAACAGCTATCTGTACTCTTTTTTTAAAATGAATACTAACATTAGCCTTTTTAATCTGCTCGAATGTTGTAACTGCTGCTACAATATCATGATTATTAAATGCAAGTCCAAATTGAGAGGATAATTTTTGTTCTAACCTATTGGAGGGAGGCATGTAAGTATCAGATACTTTATCAAAGAAATAAGATAAGTCTATATTGTGTTTTAGTAGTAATTTTATTAATAAATCACTGCTTATTCTTCTAGTACCATGGATCACACGTGAATACGTACCAGTTGTAATAATGCCAGCAGCCATTTCTTTTCCGGTTAGTCCAAGCTCTTTCTGCATTTCTTTCAAGGCTTCACCAATTGTCATAACTAATCTACCTTTTATGGTTATTCTTCATCAAGCTCTATTTTATGTTGATAGCTATATGACCAGTTCCTTTCTCTAGGAAAGAAAGGAAATCTACCACTAGGATCAGCAATAGTTGTCTTTTCTAAGAGATGTCCTACATAGAATCCAGTAATCTGTGCAGAATAAATAGCTTCTGGGACTCCAGATATTGGCATTGTTACACTTCCTATAGCAAACAAACCTGGTATTTTTGTTCTACCAAATGAATCTGTAACTATAAATCCATTTGATTGCAAAATCTTCAAATTTTTTAAAAAATTCGTAGAACCATTATTTAATTTATACGAGTTATAATCAAATAATAAACTGTCATACCTTTTTTATACTAATATCAATACCGTCAAATCCGGTAGCCGAAACAGTTTTATTATTAAACCGAGCTATTTTTTTATATTCTTGTACAGAGGAAACACTAAAACGGCCACAAATCTTGATAAAAGCGAAATTACTTTTGAGTTATAACAAGTTTTTATAGAATAAAGTAATTTTGTCTCATTAGTTTTTACTTCCGATAATTGTTTTAACGCTTCATCTATATTAAATCTAATAGCATCTTTTAAATAAATAACTGACGGTGTATCAATTTTTTCACTATTTTTTATACCTTTTATTATTATATCGTTAATTTTCATAGCTTTGCCTTATCTATTCAGCGTTATTATTTAATTTTAATTTTAGCATAAACTCATATTATGTTTGCCTATTTTTCCTATAGGAAACTAAAACTTCTGTCCTGACATCGGTCCATGCGCAGATACCCTGGGGGTGTCCGGGCATCTGCGCTTAATTCCTTCCATGTTCAGATAATACGCGCTAACAAAATAATAAAATGGTAAATTGTAAAATGAAGTTGAGCACTTGCCCTGATTAGAAAACAAAAAAGTCCATTGGACTTCTTTGATAGAATGTAATTAACCACAAAATTCTAGAAAGAAGTTACCAATGAACTCTCTTAATTCGCCCGTTGCTATAGTTATCGGTGCAAAATAATTAAATTTTGCACCGATAATTTATTTACTGCCCTGCTTTAGTCATTAGCAATATAGCGACTTGCTTTTCCTTTGCCTACTAAACCTATTTTTCCTTCTTTGCGCAACCTAGCTAAAGCATGTTTAATAGTACTTTCACCATATTGCGGTACCAAATTCATTAGTTCTTGTCTAGATAGCGGTTTTAAACTATTAGTAATTTTACTCAATAGCAATGATTCCGGATTCTTTTCCGTATCACTAGTGATGTCAATTCGTGAATCTAATTCACGGTAAGCTTGCAATACGATACTCAAAAAGTAGTCAACATATGGTTCATAATCGTTTTCATTATTAATCCATGCTTTACCTGAACTTTCTAACAAAGTCCGGTAATATTGCGCCTTAGTTTTTTCAATTAAACGTTCCAAACTAATATACTTACCAACTCCGAAACCTAATTGTTGTAATTCAAGTAACATTAACAAGCGTGACATTCTGCCATTACCATCTCTAAATGGGTGAATTGATACAAAATCCAACATAAATGCTGCCGCTAGTATTAATGGTGGGAGGGAATTATCACAAATTGCATTATTATAGGTTTCACATAAACTTTGGACTAATTCAGGTGTGATATATGCTGGTGGTGGAGTAAAGCGAGTTTCTTTATGACCATCTGCAAAGGTAGTAATAATTTCATTATCAATGTCCTTAAATTGACCACCCCAGTTGCTTTCAGTAAAATCGAACAATTGTTTATGCAATATTAATATATTATTAGGAGAGATCTTGACATATTTATAATTGTCATGGATTATAGCTAAAACATCACGATAGCCAGAAATTTCTTCTTCACTGCGATTTTTCGGAGTCGTTTTTTGATCCATTAATTTCTTAAGTCGTGCATCACTTGTTGTAATTCCTTCAATTCGATTGGATGAGTCTGTACTCTCAATCTTTGCGACTACCAACAGCTTATCCATTATGTCTTTCGCACTTAAGGAGATATGATCCGTTTTACCTTTTAGCTCACAGATCAGATTGAGTTTTTCAATCATCTTCGTAGTTAATTTCAAACCATTTAAAGTTTGGTAATCAAAAACTTTCAAAGTATTACGTCTCCTTTATAAACTAGTTTCTTCTTACATATTATACCAAGTATCAGTGCATTTAAAAGATTACCGGTGCAAAATTCAATTATTTTACACCGTAAATTTGTTTATTACACCGAAAAATATTTATTACTACATAAAAAATCAGCCTTAACTTATCTGCGTAAAATGCTAATAAGTCAAGGCTAATCAGATCAAATGATTCTTCTGAATAAGACTATTATTCAAGCTCACATTGCCATATAGTCATCTGGTTTTTATCTTTTTAAAGAAATGAAAGGCAGACATAAAAAATAAGATAAATACCAAATACGAAATTAATATTCCCCATGTTAATGAAAAATTAATGTTTAAGGAATGCTCATTCATATTCGTAATTATTTTCAGTCCTAATGCGGTAGTCTTGATACCTGAACTGTTAATACTAAACAGCTCTATAATATAATCAATCATAAATGCAACCAGATATATACTACTTCCAGCATCAAAGGCTTTATAATAATTCATGATTTTTCACATCCCTTTTTTAAAACAAAGATTAAAATAATTAACAAAAAGACTGTTTATGTACAGTAATCTGATTTTTGCTATAAGCAATGTCAGAAGAACTATCACACTTGCTATAAGCTAAAAAATATACTTTCATCATACTACCTTACTCTTTCATAAAAACCCCCTAAGATTAATACATTAAAAGTCCAGTAGCAGCATTAAGTCATAAAACAAGTTACTAGTTATAAAATGTTTCTAATAAAATTGTACAGACTATTATTTTATAAATTTTTAGTTGCTTAATAATAGCATCAAACAAATCTTAAATCAACAAAATAAAATTAATAGTATATTTTGACTAACATACTTATTTAATATTGACTTGTAAAAACGTTAGTAAATAACTATCTACCAAAATAGTATTATAAATCTTCCTAGAAATTACATGATCGAGCAAAGCTGTTGCTTCATCTGCTAGCACAACCGGGCGCCTAAAGAATATGGCTCTAGCAATCTCCATTCTGAACTCGTGGAACACGATTAAAAACGTATTCTGTAGCATGTGCATAATTATGGCTTTATAATTTATCCTATCAATGACTTATCCCTGTGATAAGCTGCTAGTAGGCTTTTTACTGCATAAAAAAGAGAACATCTTACTCTTGCTCCTTATAATAAATACTAACTCTACTCAATATTTTTATAAGGTTTGAAGATGTCCTCTTTTAGTAAATATATTAATTTGTTCTCGCTATTAAAGACCAAAACACTGTTTTGAAGATGTACATCTCACAGTCTTGTTACGGCTAAAACAATAATTGAATTACTCAAGGTGTAATCTTTATTGATAATTAAATGTCAATATATTTTTTAGACCTTTTATTTTAATCATAAATTTTGTCGAATAATTCTTCAATACTTATTCTTCCTATTGAGCATTGAATATGGTGTTGTAATAGCTCTAAAAATAATGCTTTTAGGTCATCTTGATTATTTTCAGAAATAGGTATCAAGATTAAGTTATCGGGTAATTCTTCATACTTTAAATTACTTAGAAATCCCAAAAGCTCTTCAGTTTTTTCAACTTTCAAGTATTGTTTATCTGGCTTTTTATTATCAAAATCTTTATTTATAGCACCATCTTTTAGAAACAGGACTCGATCCGCATAAGTTTGTAAATTCGATAATAAATGTGAAGCCATAATAATTAGCTTTTGTTTCTCTTTTAAATTAACAAGCACTTTTGAAATTAATGCTACGTTTTGGGGATCTAGTCCATTCATTACCTCATCTAATAACATAACAGGAGTATCAGCAGCCACAACCATTGCAAAACATAAACGTTGCTTCATTCCTAATGAATAGGTCTCAACTTTATGATCAACATAACTACTCATATTCAGTTCGTCGATAATTCCATTAACGGATTTTTCAGGCTTATTCCATAAGTCCGCATAAAGTTTTAAATGATCTCGTCCAGTCATAAATGGAAATAATTCACTTTGATCGGGAAAAGCACATATCTGTTTATGTAATTTAACAATATCATGCTCATTTTTATAGCGCATCCCATTATATTCAACAAAACCTTTTTGAGGTGTAAGGTTATGCAAAATAATATTAATTAAAGTAGATTTACCTGTACCATTGGGTGCAACTAATCCAATGATTTGTCCCTTTTCAAAGGCAAGAGATAAATCAGTAAAAATCTTTTTTTCACCAAAATTTAGAGTTAAATGATTAATTTTTAACATTGCATTTCACCTCATTTAATTAAAGGTATTTTCTTTATCCTATAAATTAACAACATAACTAGTTCAATAGCTAAAACTGTTAGTACTAAAGGCACAATTCCGGCATTGAAGCCCCATCCTGGAGTATCCATTAAATAAGATAAGTTACCAGATAGGCTATCACCAATTGTAAAATACGTGGTTGGCAAATATTGTAAAAATGGATAAACAAAACCCATTCCCGATGAGAAATACAGTACCTTCCCAGCTACCGCAAATAAACTGGAAAGAATTTCTGCAACGTATTCATTTCTGCTTAATAAAGATATCAAGAGTGTTAAACGGATAAATATAAACACAATCAGTATTGCAAAAATACTCAGCTGCAAATAATACTTTCCTAACGTTAAATAAGTAAATGGCACTTTAAAATATAGTCTTCCCATATAAAAAGTAGTCCTTAAATTAAATGATCCCAGTCCATATTTGGGAGCAATACATACTACTGCTATAATAAATGCCATCAAGAAATCAAGCAGGACGCCAATCTCAACTACTGCGGTTTTTAGCCACAAGATAGTACTTTTGCTTAGGGGAATATTTTTTACTACCGTACGATATTTATAATCATTAGTAAGAATATCAGCTGCAAAAAAGATAACAATTATTATTAAAATTAAAGTTGTCCAACCAGATAAAGAGTTTTGAATTCGCTGCAGTGCTGTTCTTTCTTCCAACACGTTCTTATTTAATTTTGCTTTACTAGCTAAAAGTGCATTATAAAGGTGATAAGTTTGTTGATAGCCATAATGTCCATTTTCTTTATAAATTCCATTATGTCCATACTCAACTGGATACATATAATTTTGATTTTCTTCAACGAAGATCAAATTATCAACATACTTGTACCACTTACTAGAATATAAAGCATACTCTTTCCAGTCATTTGCTTTTAATGCTGCTAATCTTTTTTTATCATATTTAAGTATTGTAGGATATGTTGCAATCGCATCTTTTGCTCCTGCGCTTGGATCTATCGTAAGCCACGGCTTTCTTGCTTGTTCATATTGTTTTTTAGCACTTTTAAGAAAGGCAGTATCATTCTTATATTCTTTTTGAATAGAGTATGGATCAACACGATTAATGACATGATGATTAGGTACACTTACCAGGCCAAAATATAGAGATAACAAAGCAGTGGCAATATATAATCCGATATTTTTAGGATTAACAAAAAAGGCTTTTAATTGAGAAATAAAATAATGCCATCTCATCTTACTCTCCTCCCTTTATTGACCAAATAACTAAAACAACTCATAAATATTAGTGACCAAATCATTAATATTAGTGCACCAGTACAACAATTTAAGAAATTCAATTCGGTTGTATTAGCTACCGTTCCATTAAAAACATTAGTAATATTTAGATATGATGATGGTAGCCAAAAAAGATATTTGCTAATGGTGCCAGGAAGATAAGAAATAGCATAAACTAACATCCCTATTAAAGTTGTTAAATAAACATTCTTAGTTAGTTGATTAAGAAATAAAGTCAATGATGTAGTAAATAATACAAGCAGAACAACATATACCAAAAATAATAAACAATAAGCCCATAATGGTATTGCGAAAATTTTATTAAAGTAAAATACATTAGGATAATTTAACGTAACAAAACCATTACGCACACCCGCAAAAATATATGCAGCTATAATTCCTATTAACACAGGGATGATAGTTAAGACAATATTGATTGTAGTTTTCCCAGAAATTTCATCTTTATTTCTATAAGGAATATTTTTCAAAAGACTGCTATGTCGTAATTTCAATATCCAAACATCATTTGAAATAAAAAGAATATAAAGGAAAATAAGGCTTCCTAACATGGACAAAATATAAACTAAATATGTTGAAGATGCTTTAGAGTTCATCACAACTGGAATGTGATGTTGATAAAGGTATTTATATGTAGCCAATTTTTGGTAAAGCTCATATTTGGGCGGCACATTAAGAGTTTTAGCACCTTTATAATTATTCTTATAACCGTCAAGCATTGTCTCAATTAGATTTTCCGATCCTCTTAAATAAGTCTGTGGATCGGAAAACACTTCACCATTTTGCAAAACAGCAATATAAGCTGATTGTTTGCATAAATTTGCATAAGTTTGTTTATAATTTTTTTGACGAAGAGAACTACCATCAAAATAATCTTCATTTACTTGTACAGATTCATAGTAGTCCCGCCATTGACGATAGCCATCGCCAATTTTTTGAGTTTCAACTACAAAGAGGAAGAAAGTCATAGAAATTATTAATAAACAGACTAAAAGAAAGTTCTTTTTCGATTTTATTGCAATTTTAAAATTAGCTTTAAAATAGTATCGATTCATAATAACCACCTTTTAGTATAAAAACAATTAACCTGTTTGCCATTTTATTTTATGAGTCATTATATTTAGAATTGAGTTAATATAATTTACTTTCCGATTTGTAAAAAATCCCTTAGCTATTATTCCCAAGAGCTTTGATTAAATTTGTAGATTTATCTAAGGTTGCAGTATGTTACAATGGACTAAAACATGACCGAGTACATATGCTAATAATTTTTGACATAGCCTTTTTAATCTATGAAATAGCTTAACTTTCTTCAACCTTTAAATCTAACAAAGCAGATCCTATCTTTACCTATGATCTTCTAGTTTTAACTCATAAACAAATATTTTAAAATCTTAAGAATTATTAGTTCTTTAAAATTTACTATTTAATTATACTATCATAATTTAATATTTCAATAACATTTTTATAATTTTGATTAAACTTAGTGCACAAAAAAGCGGGCAAAAAGCCTGCTATGTCAACCTAAAAGCCTACCTAAAAGTTTTTGCGCGGAACACAGCTAAAAACTTGTTCCGTATTGTGTGCATAATTATCTTTAATAAACAAAAAATAACCTTAACTTACCAACAGAAAACATTGATATATCAAGGTCATTTTACTAATTTTATCCTTCTGAATGCTGACTAGAGGATTCGAACCTCCGACCTCATCATTACTAATGACGTGCTCTGCCAACTGAGCTAAGTCAGCATTGTCATATCTCGACAACGATATTAATTAAAACATATTCTACTAGTTTACGCAAGCATTTTTTGACTTTTTCTCAGTTTTTGTTATAACTAAGCTTTGGTAAACTTTTTAAGAGTATAATATAAAGATAGATTCAGAATGGAGTGGATGTAATGGCAAATTTAGCCTCGATTAGCGCCGAATTCCCCTGGGTACTACGAATTTTAGTTGCCTCCTTGTGTGGCGCACTGATCGGTTATGAACGCGCAATTCAAAGAAAAAGTGCTGGAGTGCGGACACATATTGTAGTTGCCTTCTCGTCTGCGCTATTTATGATAGTTTCAAAATATGGCTTTGGCGATTTACTAAAAATGTCTGATGTTGCTCTGGACCCTTCCAGAATTGCTGCGCAGATAGTTTCAGGTATTTCATTTATCGGTGCCGGCACAATTTTAATCAAAAAGCAACAGATCTCCGGCTTAACCACAGCTGCGGGTATCTGGGCTACGGCAGCCATCGGAATGGCAATTGGTTCTGGCCTTTATTTTATCGGAATTTTAGCTACTGCCTTCCTTTTCGTCATTCAGATGATGTTTCACGATGATACTATCATTGACAAAATCATCATGCATATCAGGTTTAATATTCAAATAGAAGCTGTAAATAAACCTAATATCTTGCATATCATCGAACAGGAACTGCAAACAAATCATGTTGAAAATGTTTCTGTCAAGATTCTTTTTGTCAGTGATGAAAGAATTATCTTTTTTGTAGACGGCATCATCAATAATAATATTAATGAAAATGATATTATCATGGCTCTGCGCAAATATCCTGACATCAAGCGGATCAGTATTGCTAGTATAGATAAATAAAGTTATATTTTTTAAGCAATAGTTAATTCTATTGTTTTTTTTGCATTATTTTTATCTAAATTGCACAAACTTACTACAATATTAATATCAACTTTTATTACGAAAGGAGAATTTATATGGCCGGACCCTTGGATTATTTACGCTGGCGCGGCGACTTAAGCTTTAAAGAAAAGCCATTTAATAGTGTTGATGCTTCACTGCTGTCATCTATTGCCTATTTGCCGGCCGATAGTTCTGCTACCAACCATACTCTAGGAGAAGTAGCGGAAAAATTGCGGAACTTGTCTTCTTTTCAACATCAAATGTATGCCGAGACTGCAACTGAAGTTATGTTGTTACCGGAAAGTCCTAGAATCGGCAACATCAAGATTCTAGATTGGACAGACAGACTGGAAAAAGAACCTCACCCGTTACAATTTACTGCTGCCACCTTTCTTATTGACACAAAAACCATTGCTGTCGTCTTTCGCGGAACTGACGGCACTATGATTGGCTTAAATGAAGATATGGGTATGAATTACCTGCCTGAGATTTATGGTCAGGAAGTGGCAGCTAAATATTTAACAGAAATAGCACATAAATTTAGTGATCAACAAATTTACCTTTTAGGCCATTCAAAAGGAGGGAACTTTGCTCAGTTTGCTTTATGTGCAGTTGAGCCTGAAATTCAAAAGCGGATAATCAAGGCGATTAGTTTTGACGGACCGGGCTTTTTCCATAAGGTATACACGAGTCCTGGTTTCACTTCTTCTATGTCTAAAATGAAAACCTACATTCCCCAGAATTCAATCTTTGGTGCAATGCTTGACCATCCGGAACAAACTCTGGTTGTCAAAAGTACCGTACCAATGCGCAACCAGCATGACCCTCGCCGCTGGTCAGTAGGTCGCGACAGTTTTACTCTAGCCGATGGTCTTTCTTCCAGTAGCCGCGTGATCAGACATGCTCTAATTAATTTCAATAATTCGATTCCCGATCAAGAAAGAAACGATGCCTTTTCTGATCTTTTCGAGGCTTTTGAGAATTATGACATTGATGAATTAAACCAACTAACTAGTAATAAAATAGTAGGAACCTACCGCTTTGGTCGCGCCTTTTTATCCCTTGAACCTCAGGAACGAAAGCTGTTAACTCAAGTGTTAAGCAATATCTGGAATTCCTACAAAAAGAATATGACTTTACCCTTAATGGCCAGCAACTACGACCTTTATCCTAAAAGTAATGATTCTAATAAGGATCCAGTGTTCTATGAATTTTATGATCCTGATCGGCCGAATCTAAAATTACCAGAGAGTATTCGCCGTAAATTGCGATAAATTGTTTCATGTGTAACCCAAAAAAGAGATTGAGCAAACCGTTGGTCTTCTCAATCTCCTTTTTATTTATTAATTAAAAAATTAATTCTTCATTTTATCCTTAACGTCATCGACTTTGTCTTTGACATTTTCAGTAGCTTCTTGTGCCTTATCTTTAACGTCGCCAGCAGCTTGTTGAACTTTGCCTTTGACTTCTTTAGCTTTGCCAGCTACTTTATCTTTAAAACCTTTATCAGCCATCTTAATCGATCCTTTCCCAAAAAATTAGCGAAAAATTTCTATTCACACCTTAATAGTACAATTTTGTATAATTATTGTCATTAAAAACGCCCTATTTTTTGTTAAAAGATGTAGAAAAGCAAAAAGCCATAGCTTTTTACTATAAATCACCATGGCTTTTATTCTTTCTTATTCGTTAGGCTGATCATGACTATAATCGAGATTAGAAAAGCGATTATAAGGTTTAGAAAACATTAATTTTACTGTTCCCCTGCTACCTGAACGGTTCTTTTCAATAATAACCTCAACTTCGCCATTATCATCTTCAGCCGATACTTCCTTATTTTCCTCGCCTTCTTCTTCATCGCGATAATAATCATCACGGTAAAGAAAAGAGACAATGTCGGCATCTTGCTCAATTGAGCCGGATTCACGAATATCAGATAAGACAGGTCTCTTGTCCTGCCTTTGCTCAACTGACCGCGACAATTGCGACAAAGCAATAACAGGTACATGAAGCTCCTTGGCTAATTTCTTCAATTGCCGTGAAATAGCTGAAACCTCCTGCTGGCGTGATTCACTGTGCGGACCTTCAATTAACTGCAGGTAATCAATTACAATTAGGCCTAAATTGCCTTTCTCTTTAGCCAAACGGCGAGACTGTGCCCTAATCTGACTCATCTTAATTCCCGGTGTGTCATCGATATAAATATTGGCTGTTGCCAAGGATCCGGATGCAGTGACTAATTTAGGCCACTCGTCTTCATCCAGTTGACCAGTACGCAAGTGTTGCGAATTGATTAAGCCTTCAGAAGCCAGCATTCTCTGCACTAACTGCTCCCCACTCATTTCCAAGGAAAACATTGCGACAGTTTTATCAGTATGCAAGCCGACATACTGGGCAACATTAAGTGCAAAGGAAGTCTTTCCTACTCCGGGACGTGCTGCCACAATTATTAGTTCATCATCATGAAAACCGGTGGTCATCTTATCGAGTTCCACAAATCCGGTTGGTAGACCCGTAACCATATTACCATCTTCAGGAATATTGTTAATCTCATCAATAGTGGAGTTAACGATATCCTTGATATTACGAAAACCATTGGCATTATTTTCCGACGAAACATTCATGATCTCACTTTCGGCATTATCTAAAATGTCGGTGACATCATCGGAATCCTGCATTGCATTCGTAATAATTTTTTGACTGGCAGAAATCAGCCGCCGCAATAAAGCTTTACGGTGAACAATTTTAGCATAATAAGTAACGTGAGCAGCCGTCGGCGTGGCCATAGCCAGTTCAGAAACATAAGCTATACCACCAATATCATCAAGCTGATTTTTCTTAGTCAGTTCATCCTGCAGCGTTAACGGATCAATTGCATCCTCACGGTCAGATAAATCAAGCATAGCCTGGAAAACCAACTGATTTGCTCTTTTATAAAAATCTTCTGGCTGAACCTCTGCGCTGGCATCAGCTATGGCAGCAGGATCAATAAAAATTGCACCTAGAACGGCTTTTTCCGCTTCATCATCATGCGGTATCTGCTGTGAGACAATATTATCCATTACTTACGCCCACTTTTTTCAGAATTCAACTACAGTTTAATCCTGTTCGGTAACATGAACGCGAATTTTACCTTCTACGCCCTTAAATAACTTAACCGGCACATTTGTGTATCCTAAGGATTTAATTGGTTCAGGCAGGTTTAATTTGCGCTTATCTATCTTAATACCAAACTGTTTTTCTAAGCCTTCAACGATCTTTTTACCAGAAATTGAACCAAACAGTCTAGAATCTGAACCGGCTTTAGACTTGAAGTTAACTACTGTTTCATCCTTTTCCAGTTCAGACTTAATCTTTTCCGCTTCAGCCTTTTCAGTTTCATATGCCGCCTTTTCGTTAGCAGCCACTCTTGCCAAAGTATGCATATTTGCTTTAGTTGCAGCTTTGGCTAGACCTCTTTTAAATAAAAAGTTTTGGGCATAACCATCAGGAACGTTTTTAACATCACCGCGTTTGCCACGGCCTTTAACATCTTTAGTAAAAATAACTTTCATTGTGCTCTCCTTTTATTCATTTTCTTGTTCATAAGTATCCACTGCATCCATCAATTTAGCAAGTGCCTCCTTAACAGATATCCCTTTAATTTGGGTAGCCGCATTAGACAAATGTCCGCCGCCGCCAAGTTTTTCCATAATAAGCTGAACGTTGATATCACCCATTGAACGAGCAGATATACCAATTGTATCCTTATTCCGTCTGGTAATTGCAAAACTGGCTTCGACATTTTCTAAATCAAGCGCCGTATCTGCAGCTTGGGCAGTAATAATAGGGTCAATTTCCTTATCATCGGGTCCACATAAGACCGCCATTTTGGGTCTGATCATCTTCAAGCTGCTGACCAGCCGGGTGCGCTGCAAGAAACTAGCAATATCTTCTTTTAGCAACTCGCTGACACCCATTGTACTTGCACCAATTGACCGCAAGTAACTGGCGGCATCAAATGTCCGAGTGCCGGTACGCAGCGAAAATTCTTTGGAATCAACTGTAATTCCCGCTAGCATCGCTGTAGCGTCAAGGTCGGTTAAAACCCGCTTACCTGAACTTGGCTGTTGGTACTCTACCATTTCAGTCACCAACTCACAGGCAGATGAGGCATAAGGTTCAACGTATGTCAGCATTGGATTCTCAGGGAATTCTTCACCACGACGGTGATGATCGATGACAATAATTCTATTTCTTAATTGCTCATATAATTCTTTGGAATAAGTAATAGAATATTTTGAATGGTCAACCATAACCAACATAGACTTGTCAGTCAATGCTTCTAACGCATCCCCAGGTGCGATAAAAATATCATTATCTCCCTTTACTTTTTCCATTTTAGCAACTAAGCGGCTGACATCATAATTGGTCTTATTGACATCTAAGACAAAATTTGCCTTTACATGATGCAAACGGGCAATTTTAACAACGCCAATACCGCTACCGACCGAATCCATGTCAGGGCTGGCATGACCAACTACAAAAACGCGGTCTGCTTCTTTGAACAGCTCACTAATCGCCTGTGAAACCATCCTTGCTCTAACTCTGGTTCTCTTTTCCATCGGATTCGATTTACCACCATAGAAACGAGCTGCTTTACCGGGTTGACTAAGAACAACTTGGTCCCCGCCTCTGCCTAACGCCAAGTCAAGGTTAGACTGCGCTTGGTCAGCTAATTCAGTAATTAAGCTGCTGCCAAAAGCAATTCCAATTGACAAAGTTAACGGTGTATTGTTACGACTTGTTTCTAAACGCATTTTATCCAAAACAGAAAACTTATCTTTTTCCATTTTAGCTAAATCTTGCATATGGAGTAATAATAAAAAGTGATCTTCATCAATGCGTTTAAGGTAAGCGTTAAAGTTTTTAGCATAATCACTCAGAGTATTCTGGACATATGCACTAGTAGCAGTCAATTCCTGGTCATGCATGGTTTCACTCAACTCATCGTAATTATCAATAAAAATCTGCCCAATAGCTAATAATTCGTTTTTATATCGTTTTTCTATTTTGGCGTAACGCGTAATATCCAGTAAATAAACCACGCCCAGGTTGTCTTGGATAACCATCTCAAATTGATGACCATCCCAATTAACTACATGGTTTTCAGCAGTTTTAGCCTTTAAGGATTCATTAATTAACTTATCCAGTTCAGGATCAACGGACGCAATTGTATGTCCAATCAGGTCTTCATTTTTTAAATAAAGCTGCAGGTACGGATTGGCCCATTGAATTTGATGATCCTTATCGTAAAGTAAAATGCCCAGGGGCATCTTAATCATTGCTTCTTGCTCGCTACGCTTAATCCGATAAGATAAACTAACAGCAAAATTGTTTGCATTACCAGCTAAGATATATGCACCATAACCGACGCATGCCACAGTTAAAATAAAGATCAAGACCATAGCCAAGCCAAATAATGGGTTCATGATCATCGCAACGATGCTGCCCAAAAGCGATAGCGCTAAGATAATAATGACTGAAGCCGTCAGCCTAGAATCTTTAATAAAAGCAGGAAATTCAAGCTTACGTAAAAAATCTTTCATGTAAGGTCCTTCCTAAAATAATGTATAATACATCATTATTATTATACATTGTATTCACTAGATAAGAAACTCCACAAGGTTCAGGTTTGAACTATCATTACTTTTTTGGTTCTTTTTACTCTCTTTAACTGTCAAAATTTAACCAGTCACTTTTATTCTTGCTTAGATAATTTATGCATAATAAAAAACCTCAAAATTATCGTAATTTCAAGGTTCTTATCAATAATTCTGCTCAGTGCTTTTCAAGCATTAGCAGAGTTTTTATTTATTAGTCTTCAGTAACAAATGGCAACAAGCCCATAATGCGAGCTCTTTCAATTGCCTTAGCTACCTTACGTTGATTCTTAGCGCTGGTGCCAGTGACACGACGTGGTAAGATTTTACCTCTCTCAGAGATAAAACGTTTCAACAAATCAACGTCCTTATAGTCAACGTAATCAATGTGGTTGGCAGCAATGTAGTCAACCTTACGACGACGATGAGCGCCGCCGCTTCTTCTTTGTTGAGCCATATCCTAGGTCCTTTCTGTTAATTTAGAATGGTAAATCATCATCAGAAATATCAATGGTATCGCCTGAACCTGCAAATGGATCTTGAGTATTATCCGGACCATTATTAGCAGTGTTATTCTGATTTGAAGCCCCCATATTAGGAGTATTATTGGTATTCTGATTACCAAAATTGCCATTGTTATTTGGTGTGTAACCACCATTTTGACCACGGGCTTCACGATCTTTACGTGATTCAAGCAATGCAAAGTTGTCAACGACAACTTCTGTTACATATACTCTTTGCCCGTCTTTATTATCGTAACTTCTGGTTTGAATTCGGCCATCTATACCAACAAGTGAGCCTTTAGACGTAAAATTACAGAAATTTTCTGCAGATTTGCGCCAAATAACACAACTGATAAAATCTGCACCTCTCTCGCCTTGAGCGTTTGTATATTGACGATCTACAGCAAGAGTAAACGTAGCAACCGAGATTCCACTCCCAGTAGTACGTAATTCAGGATCACGTGTTAAACGGCCAACAAGTACAACTCGATTAATCATACTTTAGGTCCTCCCTTTCCTAAATCACGAAAACGATAATGTTTTTGTTCTTAATTATCCAACTTTGACGGTCATTGAACGTAGAACGGCAGTATCAATCTTGGACAAACGGTCAAATTCGTTAACTGCATCAGCGTTATCAGCAGTGAAAGTCATAACGTGATATAAACCCTCACGATATTTATTAATTTCATATGCGAAATGACGCTTTTCCCAGTCTTTTGACTCAACCATCGTACCACCGTTATCGGTAATAACCTTATCATAGCTTTCAACCAATGCTTTCTTTGATTCTTCATCAATATCAGGCTTGATAATATAAGTTATTTCATACTTAGTAGTTGTCATACTAGTGCACCTCCTTCTGGACTAAATGGTTCTTGCTAAAAATCAAGAACAAGGAGTAATGAAGTTTATTACTCGCAATCTCTAATTCTAGCACATAAACAAAAAATTACCAAACTATCTTTACGTGATCCAATAAGAAATTTTCATTCCTTACTTAATATATACGTAAAATAATCTGATAATTTTTAAATATTTTTGTTTCTTAATTAGTCTTGCTCTTCTGCATTTTCTGTAGAAGCAGCTACTTCCTGGTCCTCTTCAGCCGGAACAATTGCCAGACTGGCAACTTTATTGTTGTCATTAATCTTGATCAAGCGCACACCGAGAGTGCTGCGCCCAGTTTGAGAAACATCCTTTGTCTTAAAGCGGATCATGATACCATCATCTGTGATAACCATGATATCCTGACTGCCATCGATCACAGTCACGCCTGAAAGTGGACCATTTTTCTTGGTAATGTTTGCGGTTTTAATCCCTTTACCGCCGCGGCCCTTTGTCGGATATTCAGCAGCTGCTGTTCTCTTACCGTAGCCCTTTTCGGAAATCACTAAGACTTCATCATTATTTTTAACGACACCAGAACCAACAACA
The DNA here is from genome assembly GCF_016102025.1 of Lactobacillus sp. M0393. Lineage (NCBI taxonomy): Bacteria > Bacillati > Bacillota > Bacilli > Lactobacillales > Lactobacillaceae > Lactobacillus > Lactobacillus sp. M0393. Next base: position 33,063 of record NZ_JACFPK010000007.1, read on the forward strand.
TAGTCATTTTCACGTAAATTAATTCCCCGAACACCGGCAGCTGTCCGTCCCATTGACCGAACAGTTTGCTCATTAAAGCGCACGGCATAACCTAAGTGGGTACCGATCAGGATATCTTGCTTGCCGTCTGTAGCCAAGACATTATTCAGCTCATCACCATCGCGCAGGGTTAATGCGATTAAGCCACTGTTGCGGATATTGCCAAATTCACTGACATGAGTACGTTTAACGGTCCCCATTTTCGTAATGAAGAATAAGTACTGGTCATCCGCATCTTCAGGAATATTAACGATAGTCTGAATCTTCTCGCCTTTTTCCAGTTGCAGTAAGTTGACTATTGGGAGACCCTTAGCAGTACGACCAAATTCTGGAATTTCATAGGCTTTCTTTGAATAAACCTTGCCCTTGTTGGTAAAGAACAGCAACATATCATGAGTACTTGAATAAATCAGGTTGGCAATAAAGTCGCCTTCTTTAACGCCCATGCCTTTGATACCTTTACCACCACGATTTTGAGTCTTAAATTCGGTAATAGGCATCCTCTTAATGTAGCCGCTGTGAGTTAATGTCAGTAAAACGTCTTGCTTTTCAATTAAATCTTCATCTTCAATTGAGACAACTTCGCTAGCGCCAATCTTAGTTCGGCGAGCATCGCCAAAACGTTTTTGAATATCCAGCAGCTCATTATAGATTATTTCATTAATGCGCTCTGGTTTTGCCAAAATGTCTTTATAATCAGCAATCTTGGCTTGTAACTCTTTATATTCGGCTTCAACTTTGTCACGCTCAAGACCGGTTAACCGTACCAGCCGCATGTCTAAGATCGCTTGTGATTGCTTATCATCAAGACCAAAACGACTGATTAAAGCAGCCTTAGCAATATCACTTGACTGACTCTGACGAATGATATGGACAATCTCATCAATGTGGTCAAGGGCGATTTGCAGACCTTCGAGAATGTGTGCTCTAGCTTCGGCTTTGGCTAATTCAAATTTAGTTCTCCGGGTAACAACATCTTCTTGGTGTTCCAAGTAATATTGCAGCATCTGCTTGAGACTGAGAAAATGCGGTGCGCCATCAACAATTGCCACCATATTCATACCAAAGTTGGCCTGCATCTGCGTCAATTTAAATAAATTATTTAACACAACACTGGCACTAGCATCACGGCGAATATCAATTGTGACTCTCATCCCTGTTTGATCGGATTCATCACGCACACCGGTAATACCATCAATAGTCTTAGCTCGCGCTAGGTCTGCAATTTTCTTAACCAACTCAGCTTTATTAACCAAGTATGGCAGCTCAGTAACGACTATTCTTTCACGACCGCTTTTTTCGGTTTCAATATTAGTATTAGCGCGAACAACAATATTGCCGCGCCCAGTTTCATAGGCCCGATAAATGCCACTGCGACCCATGATAGTACCACCTGTAGGAAAATCTGGACCCGGAATTGCCTTCATCAATTCTTTAGTAGTGACATCAGGGTTGTTCATCAACATGTGCAGACCCTTAATCACCTCTGACAAGTTATGAGGCGGTATGTTGGTCGTCATACCAACGGCAATACCACTGGTACCATTAACTAATAAGTTAGGTATTCTGGCAGGCAATACTACTGGCTCATTTTCAGAATCATCGTAATTACGCTGCCAATCAACAGTATTTTTATTGATATCGCGCAACATTTCAACGGCAATTTTGCTCATGCGCGCCTCAGTATAACGCATTGCGGCCGGCTCATCGCCATCAACAGATCCGAAATTACCGTGACCGTCAACTAACATATAGCGATAACTGAAATCCTGTGCCATATGGGCCATCGCTAAATAAATTGAGGAATCACCGTGAGGGTGGAACTTACCCATAACTTCCCCCACGATTCTGGCTGATTTCTTATATGGTTTATCTGGTGTAACACCTAGTTCACTCATGCCATAAAGAATCCGGCGCTGAACCGGCTTCAAGCCATCGCGCACATCGGGTAAAGCCCGCGCGACGATAACGGACATGGCATAATCCAAGAATGAACTATTCATTACGCTGGTCAAATCAACGTTTCTTATTCTGTGATCCTGACCTTGATTGTCGTTATCCATTTAAACCTCCTATGCATCCAAATTTTCAACGTATTTAGCGTTAGTCTCGATAAAATTACGCCGCGGACCTACTTCATTACCCATCAGTAATTCAAAGACCTCATCGGCATTTTTAGCATATTCCGGACTGACACGGTCGAGTCTCCTATTTTCAGGATTCATGGTTGTATCCCATAATTGTTCTGGGTCCATTTCGCCCAATCCCTTATAGCGTTGTACCAACGGTTTGGGACTCGGTTGTAAACTACCCAGATAATCATGCAATTCTTCGTCGGTATCTAAATATCTGACAACTTTGCCCTGGCGTACTTGGTATAGAGGTGGACGTGCAATATAAACGTAGCCTTTTTCAATCATCGGACGCATGTAATTGTAAAAGAGGGTTAAAAGCAGTGTCCGAATGTGGGCGCCATCGACATCGGCATCTGTCATAATGATTAATTTGTGGTAGCGAGCCTTAGAAACATCAAAATCTGCACCAAAGCCGGTTCCCAAAGCCGTAAAAAGTGAACGAATTTCTTGGTTAGCCAAAATACGATCCATTGACGCTTTTTCAACGTTCAGAATTTTACCACGAATTGGCAAGATAGCTTGAGTCAGCCTTGAGCGTCCCTGCTTGGCAGAGCCGCCAGCAGAATTACCCTCAACTATGAATAATTCAGAAATGCTGGGGTCATTACTGGTGTTGTCAGCTAATTTACCCGGCAAGTTAGCAATTTCCAGACCTGATTTTTTACGAGTTACCTCACGCGCACGTTTAGCAGCTGTCCGAGCACGTTCAGCTAACTGAGCCTTTTCGACAATTTTGCGACCAACTTGCGGATTTTCCATTAAAAAACGGTTGAAGGTTTCAGAAAAAGCACGATCTACAGCTGTCCGCGCATCAGAGTTGCCTAATTTAGTCTTAGTCTGACCTTCAAATTGCGGGTTAGGGTGCTTAACTGATACGACAGCTGTCATCCCTTCCCGAATATCTTCTCCGGAAAGATTATCATCACTATCTTTTAACAGCTTAGTCTTATGAGCATAATCATTAACTACCCGTGTTAAGGCTGTCTTGAACCCTGCTTCGTGCATCCCACCTTCATAGGTATGGATATTGTTAGCAAAAGTCATTAATGTTGTTTTATAGCCTTTTGTATATTGCAAAGATACTTCAACGTTAATATCGTTGTCATTACCTTCTACATAGATCGGCTCATCAAACAATACTTCTGTATCGCGGTTTAAGAACGAAACATATTCCTGAATACCACCTTCATAGTGATAAACATCTGTTTCCGCGCTGTCTTTGCGTTTATCAGTAAATGTTAATTTCAAGCCCTTATTTAAAAAGGCAAGTTCACGGATACGATTTTTGAGGATCTTGTCATCAAAAGAAGTGGTTTCAGTAAAGATATCTGGATCTGGGAAAAAATGGACGATAGTACCATGCTCAGATAAAGGCACAGTCCCCGTTACTTTCATTTCATCAACTACGCGACCACGACTAAAGTCGATAAAGTACTTTTTACCATCGCGCATTGTTGTGACATCTAGCTTGGTTGATAAAGCATTCACGACAGAAGCACCGACTCCGTGCAAACCGCCTGAAACCTTATAGCCACCACCACCAAATTTACCACCAGCGTGTAAGACAGTAAAAACAGTTTCAAGAGCAGGCCTACCCGTCTTTTTTTCAATATCGACCGGAATACCACGCCCATCGTCTTGAACAGTTACACTGCCATCCTCATTAATTGTGACTTCAATCTTGCTGGCAAAACCGGCTAAGCTTTCGTCGATACCATTATCAATTATTTCCCACACTAAGTGGTGCAAACCCTGAGAACTGGTAGAACCAATATACATTCCTGGACGCTTACGAACTGCTTCAAGTCCGCCTAAGACCTGAATCTGACTGGCATTATATTTATCGGCTTCTTTTTCATATTGCTTAATTTGCTTAAGATTTTCATTGTTACTATCTGCCATGCAATTTCCCCTCTTCTAAATAAATTTGTCCAGATTTAATGCGGTATATTTTCGGCTTCTTAATTATTTCCCAGGAAATACCCTCAAGATCTGTCGTCGTAATAAATGTTTGTGTTTTACCGTGAATGTAATTGAGTAAGGCACTTTGGCGGTTATGGTCAAGCTCACTCATGACATCATCAAGTAATAATAACGGATATTCATCAGTTAACTGGTGCACAAGCTGAATCTCAGCCAGTTTAATACTAAGCGCGATTGTCCTCTGCTGTCCTTGAGAGCCATACAAATGTGCGTTTTTACCATCAAGTTCAAACTCAATGTCATCCCTGTGAGGACCGCTTAAGGTCGTGCCTTTGAGAATTTCAATTCTTTGATTTTTTTGAAAATTGTCTAACACTTTATGATAAACTTCTTCGACGCTATCTCTTGCAGTTATTTCTTTTACCGATGGCCGATAAGTTACTTCCAGCTTTTCAGCGCTGGTACTGATGTGAGCGTAAGCATCTTGAGCATATTGATCTAAATAATTTAAAAATTGAAAGCGGCGGACTATTACTTCTGCCGCAACACCGGCTAGTTGATCCGACAAAACTTCCAAAAACATGGTGTCATGCGCTTCACCCTTGGCCAATTGTTTCAAATAATTATTCTTTTGCTGCAATACCTGCTTATACTTGCCTGCAAAATAAAGGTATTCGGCACTAATTTGACCAAACTCCTGATCCATGAATCGCCGCCTTAAGTTGGGTGCCCCTTTAATCAGGTCTAAATCTTCCGGAGAAAATAAAATAGCGTTTAATTGTCCCACATATTTGGATAATTTCGCTTGTTCGACCCGATTAACCCAAACTTTCTTGCCTTTAGTGGTAATTAAAACCCGCAAAGATAGATCAATTTGACTTTTATAAATGTGACCAGAAACATTGGCATAGTCTTTACCAAAAGCGATTAGTTCTTTATCATTACTGGTTCTATGAGAACGAGTTAGGGCCAAAAAATAGATCGCTTCAAGTAAATTAGTTTTGCCTTGCGCGTTCTGACCTATAAAAATATTGACATTGGGATCAAAGTCAACTTCAAATTGCTGTAAATTGCGGTAATTTTGTGCAATAAAGTGCTTGAGATACATCCACAGCTACCGCAATTCATAAGTTTCGTCAGCAATTTCTAGCGTATCGCCAGGGTGTAATTTTTTACCACGCCGATTTTCTTTGATCCCATTCAGTAAAACTGGGTTTTCTCGCAGATACCATTTAGCCTGTCCACCTGAAGAAATAATACTTTCTTCTTTTAAAAACTGACCCAGAGTAATATATTCGCTTGTTACTTTAAATTCTTTGATCATAACCACCTTCACACCATTAACTACCTATAATAAGTATATTCGTTTCACAAGCAAAAAACAACTAAAAGCCCATATAAAGCCATATAAACGGATTTTTTTAAAATAAACATTTCATAGTGAATGACACTAAAAATAAACCAGCATGCTTTTTTGTTCGATTATAAAAATTTGGTCAGAAAAAAAGCCATCAGTTGATGACTTTTTCTTTTTATTAAAAATGATAACTTAAAAAGTTCTCACCGGTGTAATTAACTGAACAAAATTAATGTCGGCTTTATCTGGATTTACAGTAAACGGCCGCAATGGTTGCGTGAAATCCATAATAACGGAATCAGTCACCGAAGCTTTTAACGCATCACGCAAATAATCAGGATTAAAGGAAATCTTTAAATTCTCACCTTCAAGTTTCTTAAAACTAACATCTTCTTCAACATTCCCAATTTCTGCTGATTCACCAGATAATTTGGCACTTTGTTTTTTAGTATCCAGTGTCAAATCAACTACGTTATTGCGTCCTGCATGTGTCAGTAAACTTGCCCGATCAAGTGCACTTGAAAGCTCCATTAAGTCAAATTCTACAGTTGTTGTGCTGTCAGTGGGTATCAAGCGTTCAGTATCAGGATAGCTGCCTTCAAGTAGACGTGAATAAAACAGAATGTTGCCAATTTCAAAAAGTACCTGATTTTCACCCGGACAAACTTTAATCTCCGGATCAGTTTCTCCGATAATACGTGCAAGTTCCATCAAACTCTTTCCCGGAATGATTAAGTCTGTTTTTGTTTGTGGTCCATTTTCTAAAGTCAACGCACGACTGGACAGTCTATGTGAATCTGTGGCTACCGCATGAATTTTATCAGGACTAAAGGTGAAGTGGACACCAGTCAGAACTAAGCGACTTTCTTGAGTTGCAACCGCAAATTGAGTTTCATTGATAATTTCCCGAAAAGTTTTTCCCGAAATAACAAAAGAGGACTCGTCTGGAATTTCCGGTAATCTTGGGTAGTTATTAGCATCTAAACCATTAATAGTGAACTCACTGTTTTCAGAAATAATTTGTGTTTGGAAACTTTCTTTAACTTCCAAAGAAAATTCTTTTCCCGGTAACCGTCTGATAATCTCGCTAAAAAATCTTGCCGGTAAAACGACTGATCCGGTTGAATCAACGGTCAGATCTTCACTAACTGGTATTTTGATTTCAATTGAAATATCAGTATCACTTCCAGTGAGAAGTAATTCCGTTTCCGTTAAATTAAGCTTGATACCACTAAGAATCGGTATAGTTGCTCTGGATGAAATGGCATGCATTACATTGTTTAAATTATCTAAAAAAAGATTCCTGTTAACTGTAAATTTCATTTGGTGCCTCCTGTTATTTTGTCTATTTCCTTTATATTAATTATATATTTAATTAGTAGTATTAGTAGGTCCTGTGATTTCTGTTGAAAAGATACATTAGCCTTAAAATAACGTAATTATTGCGGTTAAAAAGATGTGTACAAGTCCGTTATTTATCCACAGTTGATAACTTTTTAGCGGTCAAGCATTTGTTTTAAATCAAAAACAGCGGTCTTGATGTCGGAATTGGTCTTAATTTCCCGACTAATCTTTTCGTAAGCATGCATCACAGTTGTGTGATCCTTACCGCCAAACTCCTGTCCGATTTTAGGAAGGCTGGAGTCAGTTAATTCACGGGATAAATACATAGCAATTTGTCTTGGAACGACAATCTGTCTAACCCGCTTTTTTCCTTTTAATTCATAAGTTGAAGTTTGGAAATAATTGGCAACGACTTCTTGAATTTTAGAAATTTGCAGACCTTGGTTTTTTTGGACTAATTTGAGATCAGCCAATGCTTCACGAGCCAGATTGACATTGATATCTTCGTGCTCAATTGTTGCGTGTGCCTGTACTTTCACCAGAGCCCCTTCAAGTTCACGGATATTAGTGTCAACTTGAGAAGCAATATAATCGAGTGTATTATCATCAATTATTAAATTTTCGGCTTCGGCTTTTTTACGTAAGATTGCGATTCGTGTTTCCAGGTCTGGTGGGGTAATTTCTACTTGCAGCCCCCAAGTAAATCGTGATACCAGTCGTTCTGACAAATCAGGAATTTCGGTAGGCAGCCGGTCACTCGTCATGACTATTTGTTTTTGGTCATTATAAAGAGTCTCAAAAGTATGGAAGAACTCCTCTTGAATACCTTCTTTTTTAGCAAAAAATTGAATATCATCAACTAGTAATAAGTCGCAGGTTCGATATTTTGCACGAAATTGATCTTGCGTTTTGTTTTTGATTGAATTTATAAAATCATTAACGAAAGTTTCACTTTGAATGTAGACAACCTTAGCATTAGGTCGTTCTGCCAACATTTGATGGCCGATAGCCTGCATCAAGTGTGTTTTACCTAAACCTACACCGCCAAAAATAAAAAGGGGGTTGTAAAAACTACCGGGACTGTCAGCCACAGCTAAAGCTGCACCGGCTGCCAGCTTATTGCCTTCGCCTTGAACAAAATTATCAAAAGTATATTTTTCATTAAGCTTAAGGTTACGAACAAAGGCATTTTCCATTTGCGGCCGTGAATTTACGGACATTGTCTCACTTTTTGGTTTAGGCGTTACAATGCGCTCAGTACTTTGATCGCCCTCAATTTGAAAGATGGGCATAACCTCAATATTAGCGTAGCCATATGCAGATTGAATTAATTGTGAAGCTAAATTCTTTTCCCAATATCCTTTGGTTACAGGATTTTGTACGGCAATTTTTAATTCGTGAGTTTCTTTATTGTAAGAAACTGGTCTGGTATTTTTAAACCAGGCATTATATGCAACTTCATTAAAATGTTCACGCATTTCTGTATTAAAATGCTGCCAAAATTTATTAATGTCAAACAAAATATTTCCCTCCGCTTACGTTACGCAAAACTTATTTTACCATCTAATAAAAATGTTTTCCACAGGTGCACAAAAAGAATTCAGAATTAACAAGCTGTGGATAGTTTTTAGAAGAAAATTCACTTTAGATTAAAAAATTTGAGTAATATTTATCTTATTTACATTATTGCTTGTGGAAATCTTTTACTGAAATAGCAGTATATTGCAAGTTATATTAATCATGCTATCCACATGCTGTGTATAATTTTATAAACAGGTTGTAGATTGTGGATAAGTTTGTGTAAAATGATGTGAATTTGCACTTGTGGATAATTTTAGGATATTAATTTTAAACAAATACGACGAAACTTAATCTTGAACCGGTGTAGGAAATTTTACTTTTGTCTTAACATAATAAGAAGTAATTAGCGCTAATACATGACAGCGCTTATTGCTTTAAAATCTCTTGCTACTAATAATAAATAACTTATAATTCTTTTGCGTCGAACTGGCTTAATTTTATAAACAGAAGTTGTTTTTAACTTGAGCACAGAAAAAGCGCCTTACTAAATAAAATTTAGTAAGAACGCTTTTCTTGTTTGTCTAAAAATTAGTTTTTTAATATTCTGATGAACCGGTTGTTACATCAGTTTCTGCAGGCGTAACATTAACTTCTTCTACTAAACCGGAGAGGACTCTGCCGACTCTGCGGCCTGAATGCATTCCCTCGGCTAAGGCAGTACCTGATGATGGGTAATAATTTGCATTCCAGCCACCAGAGTTGCAGCCGATAGCATACAGGTGAGCAATCTTTTGATCATCTTGATCAACTACTTCATAATTAGTAGTTACTTTCAAGCCGCCAATTGCACCAAAATTGCTGTCCTTGTGAGCATAAGCATAGAATGGCGCATGTAATTCTTGCAGGCCTTCTTTACGACCAAACTCTTTATCTGCACCATTTGCGGCGTTTTCATTCCAGGTCTCTAGTTGCCGCTTTAAGTTTTCAGCTGGTACATTGATTTTAGCAGCTAATTCTGCAATTGAATCTGCTTTAAACATTTGACCGGAATTAATATCTTTGCCCGTGTCTGCAGCAGATCTCCAAGGTGAAAATGGGGCAGAGAAGGTTGATGAATCGAAGATTTGCCAAGTCGGCTTATTCCAAATTAATTCTTGTTGGTAAGTGGCACGGGTTAGATAACCGTAAGTAGTATCTTCATTGACGTAACGTTTACCGTTGCCATTTACGTAAAACATTGGTGGTGTTGGCAAATTATCTGCTGCACCTACGTTGCTCTTGAAATCAACATCCATAGAGCCGCCTAAGCCTTCAGTTGCGGCGTTAAGTGCTAATCCCATCAAAATACCGTCACCGGTATCGTATTTAGAATTAGTCAAGGCATGATTTTTAATATCACGATATTGTTGCGGCGCAAATTCTTTAGCTAGTTTTTCATTATAGTCAATACCAGCAGTAGCAAGGACTACACCTTTATTAGCGCGATAATAACTAGTTTTGCCTTTGCAATTAGTTACTACGCCAACAACTGATTTGTCAGTATAGCTGGTGGTTACTAAATTAATTACAGGAGTATCAAAGAAAATCTTTATTCCCAAACGGTCAGCTTCTTTTCTGACTGCGTCAATCATTACGCAGCCTGTACCTAAACCGCCACCATGTTCATAAACGTGAATTCTTTGCGCAAAGTAATCCTTGTTTTCATAAGGAATAACTCTGTGGCCATAAACAGAGGTCCATTTTATTCCTAAACTTGCCAGCCATTCAATGTTATTAGCAGAATCCTCGGCTAATTCTTTTATCATTTGAGGATTTACTCTGCCTTCACCGGCTTGAATTAACTCTTGAGCATGTAGTTCAGGATTGTCATTTTGATAGCTTGTAAATTCTTTTTGATATTTATCGCCAGAACCCTGAATAACGCCAGCGGAATAATTACTGGTACCACCGACCATACCTGTTTTTTCAAAAATAACTACGCTGTTACCATGCTTTTTTGCTTCAATAGCAGCTGATAATCCAGAGATACCTGAACCAACAACAATCACGTCATAAGTATCGTCAAATTGCACTTGAGATTCGATATACTTGTTATTGTTTACTTTGGCATAAACCGGATAGTTAGGTTTTTTACTTGGTTTTACTTTTGGATTAACGGCATCGTCTGCAGTTAATTTTCCTTGGGCAACTTCTAAAGCTTTATTTACGCCATTAACAACTGCCGAGGTACTTACTGAAGCGGATGTAACAACATCCACATCAGTATTGCCGGCTTTTTCAATTCTGTTAATCATTGTTGGTATTGCATAGGAACCAACCGTATATGGCTGAACACCGTCAACAGCAACTTTGATTATTTTACCGTCCTTTAATGTAACATTACTGGTTAATAAGCTGTGAAAGCCTTGAGCAGCACCTTTAAAAACACCACTTACCATAAAAATCTCCTTTATTATAACAAAATTGTATTAAGCGCTATGGAAAGCGCTTGCCTCCAAAGATAATTTTATCATCAATAAGTAATAGAATGATTAAAAAAGAGTAAAGAATGTGAAGTACTGTGTAAACCAACTTGTTTAATAGGGTGTCATTGCAGCGGCGTAAAGGCACTCTTAAAAATAGTCTCAGAATCGATACAATAATTTAATACTCATTATTTAAAATAATTTGTGAAGTTCCAGACAAGACCTATAAACCAACTTGACTGTAAAGAAAGCGCCATTATAATTGAAGGAGTAACGTTATAAGTATGCTTTTTATTTGATACTACTCCAAGTGCTGAATAGGCTGGTTAACAGCAAATAAAAATATTTATTTATTGTGAGGTACCAATATGGATTATCAAGATTATGTTGAGTTGGGGCTAAAAAACGACGGCAATTTAAAGGTGATACTAAAAGGCAGTGTTGAAATCAGTGCACATGCAACAGAAAAGGTGGGCGTTGTTAGTGTAGTTTATATTACGCAGAATGTTGAACGCGCCAGACAAAAGTTGAAAGAATTGACAGCCAAGCAGGCCGAAGGCGATTATTATATGGTTTATTCTTGCCCGCCTGATACCGATTTGCCAGCACTTGGACATTACCCGTCAATTGAAATTGCCAAGGCTGATTTGTTATAGAAAACTGTAAGAATTTTTTACGGCCAGTTTAAGCCAGGTCACAAATTATTCCTAAATTGGTAATTAATCCTGATGTTTTTTCTCTTTTTACTTGGTTTTTTACTTTAATCATGGTATCCTAGATATTAAATTGTGCAGTCTGCATACAAAAATTGGAGGTGTAGTTTAATGACAACTAAAAGAACTTACCAACCTAAAAAGCGTCACCGTTCAAGAGTTCACGGCTTTATGAAACGGATGAGTACATCAAATGGCCGTAAGGTTTTGGCTAGACGCCGCGCAAAGGGTAGAAAAGTCTTATCTGCTTAAACCACTGAAATCCCAGTGGTTTTTTTAATTTTTAAGAGTGGAATGAAACGTTTTGAGAAAGTCTTATCGTGTTAAAACAGAAAATGATTTTCAGACAGTTTTTAAGTCAGGCAATTCAGTAGCAAATCGTGCTTTTGTGATTTATCAAATGGACAAACCGGAAAACAAGCATTTTCGTGTTGGCATTTCTGTTGGTAAAAAGGTCGGACACACCGCTGTAGTGCGTAATCGCCTCAAACGTTATATTCGCGCTGTTCTTACTGAAAATAAACCTTTAATTAAACCACATATTGATTTTTTAGTCATTGCTAGACCATATGCGCGCGATTTTAAATGGGATGATGTTCATAAGAACCTATTGCATGCACTCTTTTTAGCCAATATAATTGAAGAGATACCGAATAAAGTTGAGGAAGATTAGAGTGAAAGACATTTTAACTAAAAAGAATGTCAAGCGTCTACTTGTGCTGCTGACAGTAGTTGCATTAGCGGTTGTCTTAACAGGATGTGCATCAAACGGCAAGCCAGAACCTGTTTCACATACAAGCGGCAGCTGGTGGAATCGCTGGGTCATTTATTACATGTCCACGTTTTTGTTGTGGCTGTCGAAGCTGGTAGGCAACAACTATGGTTGGGCAATTATTATCTTTACTATTATAGTACGTCTTATTTTGTATCCGCTTAGTGCTATTCAGATTAAGAGTACTACCAAGATGCAGAAAATTCAGCCGGAAATAGACGCTTTACGTAAAAAGTATCCTGGTAGTGATACAGAATCGCGAACTTTGCTTTCGCAAGAAACAAATAAGCTCTATAAAGAGGCAGGAATTAATCCTTATGCTGGTTGTTTGCCTTTAATTATTCAGTTACCGGTTATGTATGCTTTGTATGGTGCGATTTGGCAAACGCCACAACTGCAAACTGGCCACTTTATGTGGATGGATTTAGGTAAGCCGGACCCATACCTTATTATGCCAATTTTGTCTATGGTCTTGACTTTTATATCAACTTATATCAGTCAATTATCTACGCCAAAAGAATCACAAACCTTGTCAACTAAGATTATGACTTACGGTATGGCAATTATGGTTGGTGTAATGGGTATATATTTCCAGTCAGCTATTGTAGTTTACTGGGTAATTTCCAACCTGTTCCAGGTGGTTCAAACTTTCATTCTGCAAAACCCTATTAAATATCGGCGTGAACAGGAAGAAAGAGAGCGCCAAGAGCGCGAACGTAAGCGGCAACTAAGAAGAACGTATAAACGATTAAAACGTAGAAAATAATTTTTAATCTAAATTAATGATTTAGTTAAAGTAGTCAAAGTGCTTTATCCATCATGATTATTCATGGTGGAATAATGCGCTTTTTTTATTGAAAAAGGAGAAAATCATGGCACAAACTTTAACGGAGTTTGATACGATTGCAGCGATTTCAACGCCAATTGGTGAAGGTGGCATTTCTATTGTCAGAATGTCTGGTGAAGAAGCTGTTAAAATTGCCAATCAGGTTTTTAAGGGTGCAAATTTAACTAAGGTACCGACTCATACTATTCATTATGGACATATAGTTGATCCTGAAAATCAACAAGTAGTCGATGAAGTTATGGTATCTGTAATGCTGGCTCCTAAGACTTTTACCAGAGAAGACATTGTTGAAATTAATTGTCATGGTGGCATTGTCGTCACTAACCATATTTTGCAATTATTATTAAAAACCGGTGCGCGCATGGCAGATCCTGGTGAATTTACTAAAAGGGCATTTGTTAACGGCCGCATTGACTTGACTCAGGCGGAAAGTGTGATGGATATTGTGCGCGCTAAAACTGATAAGGCCCGGCAAGTGGCAGAAAAGCAGCTGGAAGGCGGTCTGCTGGAAAAAATTAGGGCAATGAGACAGGAAATTTTGGATACGCTAGCTAACGTTGAAGTCAACATTGATTATCCAGAATATGATGCTGATACTGTTACGGCTAAGCAAATGGTGAGTGTTTCTCAGTCTGTTATTGCTAAAATAGATAAATTGCTCAAAACGGCAAGTGAAGGAACGGCGTTACGTAACGGCTTAGCTACTGCGATTATTGGTCAACCTAATGTCGGGAAATCATCTTTACTTAATTATCTGACTCAAAGCGATACGGCGATCGTTACCGATGTTGCCGGTACGACCCGTGATACTTTGGAAGAATATGTTTCTGTTGAAGGTGTACCTTTAGAATTAATTGATACTGCAGGTATCAGGCACACTGATAATAAGGTGGAAAAAATTGGGGTTGAGCGTTCCAAAAAAGCACTGGCAAAGGCAGATTTAGTTTTGCTCTTGTTTGATTCAAGTAAGGAATTAACTCCTGAAGACTATGCCTTGATTGAAGCTACTGCTGAGAAAAAGCGCATTGTTATTTTAAATAAGACCGACTTGGGACAAAAAATTTCTACTGCCGAAATAACAAATTTAACCAAGAGTCCGGTTATTGCCATTTCAATTTTGCAAAAACAAAATCTTGAGCAATTAGAAAAAACAATCAAAGAACTGTTTTTCAAGGGGATTGAGAACTCAAATGACCAGGTCATGGTAACTAATCAAAGGCAGGTTGGCTTACTGGAAAAGGCCAAAAAGCAGCTGCAAGACGTTGTTCAGGCCTTGAAAGATGAAGAAGTTCCTATAGACATTGCCCAAATTGATTTCAACGGCGCCTGGGACACTCTAGGTCAAATTACGGGTGAAAGCAGTCCTGATGAGTTAGTTAATGAATTGTTTAGTCAATTTTGTTTAGGGAAATAGGTGTGAAAATTAATGATTAAAAGTTATGACTCAAATGATTATGATGTCATTGTTGTTGGTGCTGGTCACGCGGGCAGTGAAGCAGCCCTGGCGAGTGCCAGAATGGGCCAAAAGACGTTGCTTTTGACGATTAGCCTTGATATGGTAGCTTTTATGCCGTGCAATCCGTCAGTAGGAGGTCCGGCTAAAGGAACAGTGGTGCGCGAGATTGATGCCTTGGGCGGTCAAATGGGTAAAAATATTGACGCTACCTATATTCAAATGCGGATGCTAAATACAGGTAAAGGGCCAGCTGTACGGGCATTACGCGCACAAGCCGATAAGTGGCAGTATCACGAACAGATGAAAAAAGTGATTGAGGATACGCCTAATTTGACTTTGAGACAGGCGACAGTTGATGAATTAATTGTTGAAGATGGAGTTTGCAGAGGGTTAATTACCAACACAGGAGCCAGGTACCATGCTAAAAGCGTTGTACTCACAACAGGAACATCAGCTCGCGGGCGTATTTTTATTGGCGAATTGAATTACTCATCCGGTCCCAACAACACTGTACCGGCAATTAAGCTTTCAGAAAATTTGGAAAAACTGGGCTTTAAATTACGCCGTTTTAAAACGGGCACACCACCGCGCGTTAACAGTAATACGATTGACTATTCTAAAACTGAGGAAGAACCTGGCGATAAAATTCCGCGTCATTTTTCCTATGAAACTAAAGATGAAGATTACCTCAAGAATCAGGTTTCATGTTGGATGACATATACAAATAAAACCACGCATAAAATAATTAACCAAAATCTAAACCGTTCGCCTATGTTTTCGGGAGAAATCAAAGGTGTAGGACCGCGCTATTGTCCGTCAATTGAAACTAAGGTAGTTCGTTTTGCGGATAAACCGCGTCATCAGATTTTCTTGGAGCCGGAGGGTAAAAATACTAAAGAAATATATGTTGGCGATTTTTCAACCTCAATGCCTGAAGAAATTCAGTTAAAAATGCTGCACTCGGTAGCTGGCCTTGAAAATGCGGAACTAATGCGCCCCGGATACGCTATTGAGTATGATGTGATTGATCCCTGGCAGTTAAAACATACTTTAGAAACCAAAAATATTAAAAACTTGTTTACTGCGGGGCAGATGAACGGAACTTCCGGCTATGAAGAAGCAGCAGGACAGGGACTGATTGCTGGCATTAATGCAGCTTTGCGGGCTGCTGGTCAGCCCGGATTTACCCTAGGCCGCGATGAAGCTTATATTGGCGTTTTAATTGACGACTTAGTTACTAAAGGAACAGAAGAACCATATCGTTTATTGACCTCACGAGCAGAATATCGTTTGATTTTACGTCATGATAATGCTGATTTACGTTTGACGGATTATGGCTTTAAACTTGGTTTGATTTCTGAAGAACGTTATTCTAAGTTCTTAGCAAAGAAAGAACAAATTGCTCAAGCTGCCCAAGCTGTTAAAAAGATCACGGTTCATCCTACAAAAGAGGTCCAGGAGTATCTTGCAAGTATTGGTGAAGAAAAGTTAAAAGCCGGCGTGAAGGCTGATGTTTTCTTAAGAAGGCCTAAGGTTAAGGTGACTGATATTGAGCGTTTGACAGGGATGCATATTTCAAATGAGCGCTATGTCAGAGAGCAGATTGAAATTAACGTTAAGTATGCCGGTTATATTAAAAAGGAACAGCAACAAATTGATAAACTGCACCGGCAGGAAGCAAAGAAAATTCCTGTGGACATTGATTACAGTGCAATAGATGGCTTAGCAACAGAAGCACGAGAGAAATTTGCCAAAATCAGACCTGAGACAATAGCACAGGCTGAACGTATTTCAGGAGTAAATCCAGCAGATATGGCCATTTTAAGCGTTTACGTGCAAAATGGTCGTTATCAGAAAATTCAACATTAAATTTAGTAAAAATTTAAACTTTATAAAAAATATTTTCTGAGGATTAAATACACCAAAAAATGCACAAATTTGGTCGTTATGATCAGCTAATCACAAATGAAATTATTGCTGTTATCTGAATGTCATTAGTATAGCGCTTAACTTTGTGAAGATAATATTTTTACAAAGCGCTTACATGTTGTGCTAATAACTAATTTTGCTTACTTGAAATTGTGAAATTATATGTTTTAATACAATATGTAAGTAAACATGTATTTAAGGAGATGCACTTTAAAATGGCAAAAATTAATGGCGCAAATGCCATGCTCCAAGTTTTGTTGGACTGGCATATTGATCATATTTATGGTTTTCCGGGTGGCTCATTTGACTCAACAATGAACGCTATCCACGACTTTAAGGGTAAGTTGAAGTATATTGAAGTTCGGCACGAAGAGGCTGGTGCTTTGGCTGCTTCAGCTGAATATAAATATACTGGCAAGGTCGGTGTATGCTTCGGTTCAGCCGGCCCTGGTGCTGTTCACTTGATGAACGGCTTGTACGATGCAAAATACGACAAAGTTCCTATGGTAGCTATTGTAGCTAACGTTCCAACTGGTCGTCAGGATATGGACTTCTTCCAAGCCTTTGACGAAAAGCCTTGGTTTGATCCGGTTGCTGTTTGGAACCACCAAATTAAGCGTGCAGAGCAAATCCCTTCAATGATGGATGAAGCAATTCGTCAAGCTTATGCTAAGAAGGGTCCAGCTGTCTTAATTCTTCCTAAGGATTTTGGCTGGGACAAGATTGATGACAATTACCGTGTAAATTACAATGCAATGCAGGCTGTTCCAAACTATGCAGCTCCTAAGAAAGATGAAGTTGAAGCAGCTGTTAAGCTTCTTGAAGAAGCAAAGAACCCGGTTGTTTACTTTGGTCTAGGTATGAAGGGTCATGGCGATGTCTTAGAAAAATTTGCTGAAAAATTCAAGACCCCATTGATGTCCTCAGTTATGGCTAAAGGTGTTGTTGAAGATAAATGCCCAGCTTACATGGGTTCAATTGGTCGTGTTGCACCTAAGCCAAGTGATGATATCCAAACTCATGCTGATGCAGTTATCTGGGTTGGTAATGACTCACCATTCTCATTATTCTTCTTTGATCCTAAGGCTAAAGTTGTCCAAATTGATGTTGACTCAGAAAAATTAGGCAAGCGTCACGCTGTTGATGTTCCAATCTTGGCTGATGGTGCTAAGACTTTACAAGCTATGATTGACGCAGGTCAAGCTCGTGAAGAATCACCACTTTACAAGGCTGCTATTGCTGACCGTCAAAACTGGGAAGAATGGGAACACAGCTTTGATGATTCAGACGAAATGCCAATTCGCCGTGAACCAATCTTTGACATTATCAATAAATATGCTGATGATGACGCACAATTTGCTATTGATGTTGGTAACATTAACATTGACTTCCAACGTTTAGTAAACTTGCATGATGACCAAACTTGGGCAACTTCAGGCTTGTACGCAACTATGGGCTTTGGTTCACCAGCTGCACTTGCAGCAGCAACTGCTCACCCAGAGCGTGAAGTTTGGAACTTAAGTGGTGATGGTGGCTTTGCCATGATGAACCAAGAGTTGTTGACTCAAGCTCGTTACAATATGCACATTATGAACGTTGTCTTCACTAATGATACTTTAGGCTACATTGAAGCTGAACAAGTTGATGAATCACACCAACCATTATCAGGTGTTATTCTGCCAAACAACGACTGGGCTAAAGTTGCTGAAGGTATGAATGTAAAAGGTGTAACTGTACGTACTAAGAAAGAATTCGAAGACGCAGTTAAAGAATTCAAGGAAATGGATGGACCAATGTTAGTTGACATTAAGTTCACTCATGATATGCCTTACTCAACTGAATTGAATACTCTTGATGACCCAGAATTTGTTAAGAAGTATCAAGCTGAAGGCTTGAAACCATTTAGTTACTTTGCTGACAAGTATGGCTTAGTAGAAGATGCTGCTTCAGGTGCTTCAGAAGCTGAAGAAGAACCTGAGCCAGAGCCTGAACCAGAACCTGACACAACTTCAGGTGCTTCAGCTCACTAATTAAGTGTAAAACCTTAAAAAAGAACGTCCAATAGGGCGTTCTTTTTATTTGATCAAATTTGTAAAATAATCAGGATAAGCACTAATAAGCTCATTTTCTTCTTTAAACATCATACTAAGATGGTTTTCAATTTCATGAGTACCTAAAGGAATATCTTTATTAATAACTGTATTAAAAATTGATTCATGTTGCTCAATTATAGTAGACCATTGTAGATCCTCAACTGATAAACGTAAATATCTGAATCTTTCTAGTTGAACATTTAGAGTTTGCATCCAATTCCAAATGTCTTCTTTATCAACGGCAGTATAAAAAGATTTATGAAATTCATTATCAAAATGAAAAAAATTTCTTTTGTCTTGCTGATTTTCTTTTACTTTAGCGAAATCCAATATTTTAGCTAGTTTATTTTTAAGATCGTCATCGTCTTTATTAATTGCCATAGCGACTATTTTCTTTTCAATAAGTTTTCTAACAAACATTGCATCTTCAGCTTGTTTCAGATCTATTTTAGAGATATAAGTTCCACTCTGAGGTATAACTTTAACTAAATTTTGATCTTTAAACTTGATAATTGCTTCACGAATGGGAGTCCTACCAATACCTAAAGTATCAATAATCTTATTTAAAGTTATTTTTTCTCCCGGCTTTAATTCCAATGTGACAATCATTTCTTTTAATTTATCATATGCGATTGTTTGCATGTTTCTAATATCTGGCAACATATTTTTCTCCTTAAAGCATATATATTAGTATACAACTTCTGTTGACTTTTACGAAAGCTGCATACTATAATGAAAGCGTAATCAAATATACTAATATATCAGTTGGAGGGAGTAAAATGAAAAAAGGACAAAAATTTGTCTCAGCAATGAATAAATTTGCTGCTGTCATAAATGGCAACAAATATATATCATCCATAAAAGATGCATTCTATTCATTGATTCCGATTATTATTACTGGCGCGTTTGCAACTTTATTTTCCAGTATGGTCTTTGATGATAAACAAGGCTTGGCTCAAATAAATGGACTGCACTGGCTGGTTAATTTGCAACCCATTGCGAATGGTATTAATTATGCCACATTAAGTTTCTTTACCATTTATGCTGTATTCATTATCGGTATTGAAATGGGTAAGAAAAACAATTTAAAGGGCTATTTCCCGGGGATCATTGCTTTAATGAGCTATGTTTCAGTTAATCCTAGTGTTTATAATTTTATTACGGCTAAGAAACAGACGATTCAGGTAACAGATGTTTTTGCGAAACAGTATACTGATACAAAAGGATTGTTTTTAGGAATGTTAATTGCAATCCTTTCTGTACAACTTTATGCTTGGTTGAGTAAGCAAAAAGCACTGCAATTGAAAATGCCGGATAGTGTACCATCTAATGTTTCCAGAAGCTTTTCTGCTTTATTCCCAACAATGATTACAGTAGCTATAATTTCTGCTGTTGGAGTAATAATTACCCTAATCACACATATGTCTTTGTTTGATATTATTTACAGTTTGGTACAAAAGCCATTGCAAAATGTAGTTCAGGGACTACCCGGTATCCTACTGTTAATGCTAGTGGCACAGTTATTCTGGATAATAGGTATTCATGGTAATCAAATGATTAAACCGATTCGTGAACCGCTATTAATTGCCGCAATTGCAGCTAATACAGAAGCACATGCAGCTGGTAAACCATTGCCTAATATTATTACTATGCCATTTTGGGATATGTACATGAGCATGGGTGGCTCAGGTGTCACAATTGGTTTATTGATAGCCATATTTTTAGTCACAAAGAAAAGGGCTGATATTAAAGCTATTGCGAAATTGTCATTAGCACCTGGAATTTTTAATATTAATGAACCAGTTATCTTTGGCTTGCCGATTGTACTAAATCCTATCCTTGCTATTCCATTTATTGTTACTCCGTTAGTAACAGGTACAATTGGCTATTTTGCAACGGCAACGGGCTTTGCTGCTAGAGCATATGTTTATACTCCATGGCCAACACCACCATTAATTAGCGGGTTTTTGGCGACTGGTGGTAATTGGGGCGCAGTGATTACCCAAGCTGTATGTATTGTTGTTGCAGTTTTAATTTACTTACCATTTGTTAAAATTTCTGAAACCCAAAAACCTTCAGTAGAAGAAAATTAATTTGTTGAAAGGTTGAATAATTATTCAGCCTTTTTTGTATTAAAGGAGTATAAAAATGAAAATACCTGAAAATTTTAATTTAGGTGCAGCCTCGTCTGCTTGGCAAACAGAAGGATGGAGTGGAAAAAAAGATGGCCAGGACTCATACCTTGATGATTGGTTTAAAAACGAATACTTCGTTTGGCATGATGGCAAAGGACCGGATGTAGCAACTGATTTTATGAATCGTTATCAAGAAGACATAGATTTAATGAAAAAAATCGGCTTAAATTCATACAGAACTTCGGTTAATTGGTCAAGGTTCTTTACAGATTATGACAATCTTACTGTTGATGAAGAATATGCTAAACATATTGACGATGTAATAAATGCTTTGATAAAAGCTAACGTTAGGCCGATGATAGCTATTGAGCACTATGATGTACCCCAATATTTACAGAATAAGTACGGTGGCTGGAATTCACGAAAAGTCGTAGATCTATATGTAAAATATGCCAAAATTTTGTTTGAACGATATGGTGATCGAGTAAAAGACTGGTTTACTTTCAACGAGCCGATAGTACCCCAAACCAGGATTTATTTAGATGCTGTGAGATACCCACATATAGTTGATCCTCAGCAATGGATGCAGTGGAATTATCATAAGGTGCTTGCTACGGCGAAAACAGTAGCAATTTATCATCAAATGAACCAAGGTGGCAAGATCGGTGTTATTCATAATTGGGAATTTGCATACCCAAGATCAAAAACATATGATCCAGATGTTTTAGCAGCACACAGGTTTGATTTGCTTAATAACAGAATTTTTGTAGATCCATTAGTTAAGGGTAGTTATTCTCAAGAATTAATAGCACTTTTAAAAGAAAATAATATTATGTTTAGATATCATTCAGAGGATCAGCAACTCATTAAAAATAATACTATTGACTATATTGGTTTAAATCTGTATAAACCAGCCAGGGTCAAGCAGCGCGAATACGAGTGGAATAATAATTCACCATTTAGTATTAAAAAATATTACAGTGATTTCGATCTACCGGGTAGAAAATATAACGCTTCTCGGGGATGGGAAGTCTATCCTCCGATGATGTACGATCTTGCAATGATCATGAAAACGGATTACCACAATTTTCCATGGTTTATTAGTGAAAATGGAATGGGGATAGAAAATGAGCAAAAATATAAAAACTCTGATGGGGTAATTCAAGATGACTATAGAATTAATTACATACGGGAAAATCTTTATTGGCTAATAAAAGCGGTTAATGATGGCGCAAACTGTCAAGGATATATGTTGTGGGCATTTACAGATAATGTATCGCCTATGAATGCGTTTAAAAACAGGTATGGTTTAGTAGAAATTGACCTAGAAAATAATCTAAAAAGAAGAATGAAAAAGTCGGGATATTGGTATGCAGATCTTATCTCAAAGAGGACGTTACCTGATGATAGCGCATATTCGTATAAATCAACCTTTGAGGAGAATAAACAATGAAATTAAGCTTTAGATGGTTTGGTACAAACGCTGATTCAGTAAGACTAAAGCAAATACGACAAATTCCAGGAGTTCACCAAGTGGTTGCCACGCTTTATGATATTCCTGTTGGAGAAACTTGGCCTCTATCAAAAATTTTAAATTTAAAAAAAGAAATAACTGCTGCGGGATTAAAAATGGACGTGATCGAGTCAGTTAATGTACATGAAGACATAAAACTTGGATTACCTTCAAGAGCAAAATATATCAAAAATTATCAAGAAACAATTCGTAATCTGGCAAAAGCTGATGTTAAAGTTATTTGCTACAACTTTATGCCAATATTTGACTGGACAAGGACTTCTTTAGATTATAAACTGCCAGATGGATCGACTGCTTTAGCTTTTCAAAGAGAATTAGTTCAAGAAAATCCACAGGAACTGATTAAAAAAGTGGAGTCCAATAATAACGGCTTTGTGATGCCAGGATGGGAGCCAGAAAGGCTGGCAAAAATAAAAGAATTATTTTCTGCATATGCTGGCAAAACAAGCTCTGACTTAGCAGATAATCTAAAGTATTTTTTGCAGCAAATTATTCCGGTGTGTGAAGAAGTAGGAATAAAAATGGCAATTCATCCAGATGATCCTGCTCAAGATATTTTTGGTTTACCTAGAATTTGTAAAAGCGAAAAGGATTTGGAGCGAATTGTTTCAATGGTCGATAGTCCGGCGAATGCTTTAACTATTTGTTGTGGCAGTTTGGCTTCTAATCCTCAAAATAACGTACCACATATTTTAGAAAAATTTGTTAGAAAAAATAGAGTAGCTTTTGTTCATGCTCGCAATATTAAGTTTACTTCTAAGTACGATTTTCATGAAACATCTCATTTATCAGAAGATGGTGACTTAGATATGTATGAGTTGATGAAAATATTAGTTGATAATAATTTTACCGGCTACATCAGGCCAGATCATGGGCGAGCAATCTGGGATGAGAAAGCTATGCCAGGTTACGGCTTATTTGACCGAGCATTAGCTGAAGAATATTTATATGGATTAATAGAAGGGATCAAGAAGAGTAAGTAACAAATGTCCATTGTAATAGGTGTAGATATTGGGACAACAAGTACAAAAACCATCGCTTTTGATGAACTGGGTCATATAATTTATCAAACTAGCTATGATTATCCATTGATTACTGAAGAAACAGGTCAGGCGGAGGAAAGACCTCAGGATATTTTAAGAGCAGTGCAGTTAGGCTTAACAGAGGTACAAAATAAAATTGCTATTGCTGAACTTAAAGGGATAGGCTTTTCCTCTGCTATGCATACTTTAATATTAATTGACAAAAATAATCATCCTCTGACTAATGTCTATACTTGGGCTGATAATAGAGCAACGGATACATTTAAAAAAGATATTATTAAAGATGACTTGTTTGACCTGACAAAAAATACCGGTGCACCATTACATCCCATGCTCCCTTTAGGTAAATTGTTATGGCTTAAAGAAAAGAATAAAAAGTTATGGGAGAAGACTGCTTTTATTGTTGATATTAAAAGCTATATTTTGTATCAGTTTTCTCAGCACTACTATGTTGACTTTGCAACTGCGAATGCTTCAGGCCTGTTTAATACTTATACCAAAAACTGGGATGATAATATCTTGCAATATTTGAATATAAAAAAGGAACAGCTCCCTCAGTTAGTAGACACAACTTTTCAAGTGCCAAATTTTGAAAGTAGCATTAAAGTACCCCTTATAATTGGCGGCTCTGATGGGACTCTGGCAAATTTAAGCAATCCGCAAATTGATGAACGATTTTATACGGTTAGCTGTGGGACTTCTGCGGCCGTCAGAACAAATATTGACACTTTAAGACTATGTCAAAATCGTAAATTATTTACATATTATCAGTATCAAAATAATTGGGTGGTTGGTGCACCTACTAATAATGCTGGTGATGTGTGGCAGTGGTTAAAAGACAAGATTTTCAATTTAGCTACCTTTGAGGAACTAAATGATTTAGCCAAGAAAAGCCCTGTGGGCGCTAAAGGGCTATTCTTTGTGCCTTATATTTTTGGTGAACGTGCACCAATTTGGAATCCTGATGCTTCTGGTGGCTTTATGGGATTAACTGCAATTCATACAAATAAAGATTTAGCCAGAGCAGTATTGGAAGGGGAGCTTTATAATATAAATTTGATCATAAAGGAACTCAATCAATTTAATGGACAAAGGCCTGAAGCTTTAATATTAGTCGGAGGGATGGCTAAAAACCAATTTTTTGATCAATTATTGGCTGACATAACGGGATACAAAGTTTATGTGCCCGAATCAGTTGAGGCATCTGCTTTAGGGGCTGCCATTTTGGCGATGATAAGCTTGAAAATAATTGCTTCACCATTAATGATTCAAAAAGAATTGAAAATAGCAAAAGTTTTTCACGTTAATTCCCATAATCATGGCATTTATGTGGCCTTAGAAAAGAAGTGGAACAAAGTAAGGCAATTGATGACAGAAGAATGGTTAGCGGTTGAATAACCATTAATTTACAGTTTTTGGTAAAAGATGATATTAGGTCTGGTAAATGAAGCAAGTTGTGCGCAAACGCGCTAAAACAGGTATACTAGTAATTAAGAAAAAAATTAAATGATGGAGGACTATAAATGCAACAGTTCGGTGTTATAGGCTTATCAGTAATGGGTAAGAACCTTGCTTTGAATGTGAGAAATAATGGCTTTTCCGTTTCCGGTTTTTCAATTGATAAGCCGGAAGTAGATGCTTTTGCTAAATATGAAGATGATAAATTAAAGCCAACATATTCTTGGGAAGAATTTGTTGATTCTTTAGAGAAGCCACGAAAGATTTTAATTCAAATTGCAGCTGGTAAACCGGTTGATGAAACTTTACAAAAATTACTGCCACTACTAGATAAAGGCGATATTTTGCTTGATGGTGGTAATTCGAACTTTCATGACACTAATCGGCGCTATCATGAAATGGAACAACACGGTATTCATTTTATTGGTATGGGTGTTTCTGGCGGAGAAGAGGGTGCTTTAAAAGGTCCCGCATTGATGCCAGGCGGTGATGAAGATGCCTATAAAAAGGTTGCACCTATATTAGAAGCAATTGCAGCTAAGAATTCCGCAGGCCATCCATGTGTCAGTTTCATTGGACCTGAAGGCAGTGGTCATTACGTTAAGATGGTCCACAATGGTATTGAATACGGCATTATGCAGGAATTTTCCGAAGTTTACGATATTTTGCGTAAGGTTGCGGGTAAAACAAATGATGAGATGTCAGCCATTTTTGCGCACTGGAATGAAGGATTGGTTCAAGCCTATTTAAGTGAAATTACTGCTGAAGTGCTAAAGCAAAAGGATAATTTAACCCCTGACCATGTAATTGATCATATCTTAAACGTTGCTTCTTATAAAGGTACTGGTAACTGGATGCTTGAAGATGGTGTTCATCTGGGAGCTCCAATCAGCGTTATTGCCGAAGCTGTAATTAGCCGTTTTATGTCTAAAGCTACTACGCGCGAGGGTAAAGAAATAACATGGAATGGTGCTGTACCAGCAGATTTAATTGATAATCTTGGTCAGGCTTTGCAATTATGTCAAGCTGTAGCTTATGCTCAAGGTTTCCAACAACTGAAAATGGCTGCGGATGCCTATAACTGGGACTTGCGCTATCCGGCAATTGCTCAATCGTGGGAAGCAGGTTGTATCATTCGCTCATCAATGTTAAAAGATATTGAAAAGGCATTTTCTGAAGGTAAAAAACTTGATAACATGTTCCAAGATCCATATTTCAAGGACTTAATGAATAAGAATATCGCTGCTTTGCGTGCAGTGATTGAACTCGCCACTAGAGCAGGTATTCCTACTCCGACATTGAGCGCATCACTGAATTACTTGGAATCAATTTTTAATCCAAGTTTACCAGCAAACTTAATTCAAGGACAACGTGATTACTTTGGGGCTCATACTTACTTTAGAAATGACCGTGAAGGCGTTTATCACACTGAATGGTATGAGGAAAAATAAGTTGTTACACGTGTAACACTAAAAACCAGTTAAAGTTAAAACTTAACTGGTTTTTTAGTAGTGCTAATTATATTGAAAAAGTAGAGGTATTATGAGGGATAAAAAAGTACAAATAAAGCTGTTGTTGGAAGCAATGCTAGTAGGCCTTGCAAGTGGGATAATAGTAGGCTTTTTTCGCTTTGGTATTCAAAAAATGACAGAATTGTGGCTTAGACTGTTTCACGTGGCACATCAAAATGCCTTATGGTTTATTCCAATCATTTTGGGACTCATTTTAGTTGGCTTAATTGCTGGTTATTTTGTTAAGCAATATCCTCACGTTGGCGGCTCTGGTATACCGGAAGTGAAACTACAACTGGAAGGAAATTTAACTCTACAGTGGTGGCCCACATTATGGCGCAAAGTTATTGGTGGTATTTTAGTTATCAGTACAGGCTTATTTTTAGGGCCTGAGGGGCCTTCTTTGCAGATCGGTTCAACTATCGGTCAAGGTGTTGGCGAGGGCACTAAAGAGTCAAAAACGAATGCTAGAGTACTACTAGCTACTGGAGCGGCTAGCGGTTTAGCTGCAGCTTTTGGTGCGCCATTAAGTGGTGCATTATTTGTGCTTGAAGAAGTATTTCATAACTTTTCGCCACGGGTGTGGTTAAATGCACTTGCAGGTGCTCTAGTTTCAGATTTTGTAGTTTCAAATATTTTTGGTCAAAAGCCAGCACTATCTCTGGTTTATCGTCATACTTTTCCCGTTAGGCTGTATGGCTATCTGCTCATCTTGGGCTTAATTTTGGGCTTACTAGGTCATTTTTATAAAACTGGCTTATTTAAAGTGAAAAAGTTATATGCGAAAATTACTTTTTTACCAAGTTGGTTATACGGACTAATACCTCTCACTTTATTAATACCAATCGCTTATTTTTACCCTTTAATTACTGGTCCGGGTAACCGCTTAATATTAGCGTTACCGCAGATTATTAAACAAAGCAGTTGGAAAATAGTAGGCTTACTCTTATTTTTCTTTGTTGTTAGAATTGTGTTTTCTATTATCTCTTACGATTCAGGACTACCAAGTGGTATTTTCTTACCGATATTGACAATGGGTGCAGTAATTGGTGCCAGCTACGGTCTTGTTTTGGTGCAATTACATTTATTGCCAGCAAAATTTGTAATCAATCTGGTTATTTTCGCAATGGCTGGCTATTTCGCCGCCGTAATTAGGGCTCCTTTTACTGCCATCATACTTATTACGGAAATGGTTGGGTCTTTGCTTCATTTAATGCCGCTAGCCGTGGTAGCCTTTGTTGCACTGCTGGTTGATGAACTGCTCAATGGTGATCCCATTTACGGTACGCTTGCTCGCGCAATGTCTGTAAAAAATAAAAAACATTCAGCTGTAGTTTCCGGTAAAACTGATCAGCTAACTGTGCCCATTTATGAAGACAGTCAGCTTGCAGGAAAAGAAATCATGCAGATCAAGTGGCCTAAGCATACTTTAGTTAAAGCAATATATCGTGATGGTAAGTATGTAGTTCCTAACGGTCAATCGGTAATTAAAGCCGGTGATTCTCTGGTTCTAACTCTTGATGCAGGCCGTCGCGGTCAGGTATTTAGTCAAATCAAGCAAATGCAAAGAGTCCGATATGATGGCTAGCAAGTTGTTTTAACCGTATTCTGTATTACTTATAATTTAAAAAAGCTAATAAATCAGAGCTTATTCTGACCTATTAGCTTTTTATGATAACTTTTTTATTCAACTTGTTTTTGTATAAATTTAGGCGCAGCTTCTGGTGCCAATATTGGGTAAATGAAGAGGAACTGTTAAAACCATCTCGTTTTGGGAATGGTATCTAGTAATGAATTAAAATCCTGCATTGTTCCATATTTTGATTGAATTGCCTTGTCATAGCAGTTGTCAACATCTGGAAATTTATAAATAGAATTTTGAATTTTGATAATTGAAAATATTTTGTGAGTAGTCAAATATAGTGCCACTGGTAGAATAAAAGACTTCGTCAACTATTAAGCCAAAACTATTAGCTTCTAGGTCGAGTTCAGAAGCTTCTTGATCTGTTAGTTTGCGAATGTAAAAGTATTTATCAGAAAAACCAACATGAATTTTATATGCTTGAGCTAAGAAGTTAAAAATTGACCCCTCAATAATAGACTGATTCAAAAAGGGTACGAGTTGGGAATTGTAATAAGAAGTTTCAATACACAAGGTTTTTTTGTGTAGCATTTTTTTCCTGTGTACCCTAAATACTTTAGTGGTAGTTGTGCATTTTAATTTCTGAGCTATGTCTAAGTTTGGTGTGACCAGCTCCAAAGAAGCGTTAGCACTTTCTACTTGCTCGTTCATAAGCTCAATAGTCCAGCCGTGATTAGTCTTACTAAAATTAATATAATCATCTTTTGGTAGCTTTCTTACATATATTCCGCTACCTTGAACTTGATAAATTAATCCTTCGCTTTCTAATTCTGACAATGCTTTTAATAGTGTTGTTTTACTTGCTTTAAATTGGATACCTAACTCGTTTAAACTTGGTAGTTTTTCGCCTTGTTTTAAACTGTTATTTTTTATTATTTTAACAAGACTTTTAGCAACTTGTTCATACTTTAGCATAATTTTCCTTGACTTATTTTTCTACTTTCGCTTTTTCTTGGGCAATTAAGATTTTGTCATAATTTTTGGCAAATGGATAATATATAAAGAAACTCATTACTAACATTAAAAGTTGCCACAATGCAGTTTTCCACCCGCCAACTATTAGTCCAGAAAGTACTGCGGGGGTTGTCCAAGGTACATAAACGCCATTAAATGGTGGGATAATGCCTAGAGCAATTGCAGCATAAGTTGCACTACCTGAAAGAAAAGGTGTTAAGACAAACGGCACTAACATTAATGGATTTAAAACGATTGGAAGACCAAAAAGAATTGGTTCGTTAATATTAAAAATAGCAGGTACTATTTCCAACTTACCTAAAGTTTTCATTTGAACTGATTTAGCATTTAAACACATAAATACAACTAATCCAATTGTCATTCCGGCTCCAGTAACGGTTAAGCATTGATCCATAAAAGATTGCGTTATAATGTGTGCGCCATTAGCTAAAGTAAGCTTTCCTGCTTTATACAATGCTGAATTGTCAGCATTATTAGACATTAAAAGTGGGGTCATAATGCCACCAACAATAGTTGAGCCATGAACACCAAAGAACCACAAGAAAACCGGTAAAATAGAAATAATTAACATTCCACCAATGCCATCAGTTGCATGTTGTAGTGGAATTTGAATTACTTTATAAATCCACTCTGCCAATGTGGTATGAAAACCAAGACTAAAGATTCCGCAAACAATTGCAGCAATAGTAATAATTGCGGCAGCTGGCACTAAAGCAGTAAAAGAAGCAGCAACGTTAGCTGGAACCTGTTCTGGCATTTTAATAACTAACTGATGTTTCATAAACCATGAATAAAGCCAACCAACAAATAAGCCAACTATTAGGGCTATTACCATTCCCTTGCCACCTAACCAA
This sequence comes from Lactobacillus sp. M0393, assembly GCF_016102025.1. Classification (NCBI taxonomy): domain Bacteria; kingdom Bacillati; phylum Bacillota; class Bacilli; order Lactobacillales; family Lactobacillaceae; genus Lactobacillus; species Lactobacillus sp. M0393. Next base: position 62,809 of record NZ_JACFPK010000007.1, read on the forward strand.
TTTTTATCTATTAGGTTAGTGGCTTGCCAAGAAGTTGAGGTCTTACTAGGATTCGCAATATTAGTTACGGTTTTTATTGTATCAGGCTGCAATATAATATCGACAGTAACAGCCAAGAGTCCTGCTGGTGCAGCATCAAAGCCAGCATCCTTAACCCAGCAGTATGCAATTCCGAAAACAGCAAAAAGTGCCATAATTCCAAATGAGGCATTACTTGCTTGCATTAAAACAGGACCGATACCAATTTTGTTTAAATAATCTTGAACAGATTGTATAGGAAATTGCCCTAAAATTAAAAAAATAGCACCAACAATTATAAATGGAATAGGATAGATCATTCCATCTTTAATCGCTTTAATTGGACGAGTATTAATAAATTTCATTATTTTAGGCAAGACTTTGTCGTTCATGAAACTTTTCATTGTAATTACACCTTTCTTAAATTATGTAAGCACTTTATAATATTGTGCATGTACAGTTTAACACTGCACTTACAATTTGGAAGGGCTTTTATAAATAAGGGAATAAAAAGTAATTTTGATAAAGAATAATGTGAGCTTTAGTTTCAGAAAAATCGATAATATTTTATTTTGGTAAATTGTAAAATGAAGTTGAACACTTGCCCTGATTAAAAAATAAAAAAAGTCCATTGGACTTCTCTGATAGAATGTAATTAACCCAATCAATTCTAGAAAGAAGTTACCAATGAACTCGCTTAATTCTACCATATCTACTCACCAAAAGGGCCAACATCTTGCCTTAACTGATCGGGTGACGCTCCAGGTTTTACGCAGCCAAGGTCAGTTCCTTGCGCCAAATCGCTCGTACCCTCAACTGTTCACCCACAAACGTGAAATATGAGCTTGAACGCGGCCAGATTTCTTGGTATCACGGCAAAGGTACGCTACGATGCGCAAGCAGCGCAAAGACGTTACCAGATAAGGCGCTTAAACTGCGGCCGTAAACACGCTGAATAGTACCAGAACCAAGGCTGCTAAAAGCCAGATACTGGAATTTACTGCTGCTTTTGCTATGCCTTTATTTTCGACATTAATATGATTGATCAAATATTCAAAGGCAAAAATTAAGAGACTAAATGTGACTAGCCACAAAATGGCGCAGAGCCTGCCAGTAATGGAATAAGGGAAAAAGCCAGAATTAAAGCTGGTTAGTAAAGCAATAAAAAAGAAAGTAATAGTACCAGTGTAATGATTGATTGATTTTTCTTTAGTATTATGCAAAATAATTCCCTCCCATTAGTGGTAATTTAAAATTTTATTTCTGAATTTTAGTATTAAATAACTAAAAAGTAAAGTGAGATTTATGAATGATTACAAACAAAAAATCACTTCAAACTGAAGTGATCTTTTGTAATTAAACTAATATCTTTACATATTTGTAATCAAGAAAAAGATAACAAATATTACTAATAGGATATACATCATTGGTGAAACTTTTTTAGCTTGCTTAGAAGCAATCATGGTAATTGGGTAGGCTATCATGCCGAGTGCCAAGCCGTCAGAAATGCTGTAAGTCAATGGCATACCAACTACTGTTAAAAATGCTGGGAAAGCAATCTCAAATTTGTCCCAATTGATTTTTTTCAGATTTCCGGCCATGAGTACGCCAACGATAATTAGTGCTGGTGCAGTAACAGTGGTGGGAATAACCGCCAGAAGTGGACTGAAAATCATTGATATTAGGAAGAAAATTCCTACGAAAATTGCCGTTAAACCAGTACGTCCGCCCATGGCAATTCCTGCACTTGATTCGACAGAAGTTCCCAGTGGCGCAGTACCTAAGACGGCCCCTTCGACCATTGCTAAAGAGTCGGAAACGAAAGCTTTTCCAATTCGTGGAATCTTACCATTTTGATCTACCATGCCTGCTTGTTCAGTCATTCCAATCAATGTACCTGCTGTATCAAAGAACGTAACAAGTAGGAACGTTAAAACTACCATGAATAGTTGTGGGGTATTAATATCTTTTAAGTGAAATACAGCTTGACCAAATGTCGGAGCAATACTTGGAGCACTCGCAATAATACCCTTTGGCACAGCAACTTGGCCAATAATAACCCCAAAGACAGCTGTAATGACCATACCAATAAAAATTGATCCGGGTACATTCATTGCCATTAAGATTACGGTGAGGGTCAAGCCAAAAAGAGTAATCCAGACAGCTGGTGAATTAAACTTGCCTAAAGTAACTAAATTGGAATCACTATTGACAATTAACTTACCATTTTGCAGGCCGATAAAGGCGATAAATAAGCCGATACCAGCAGAAATAGCATATTTCAGATCTTGTGGAATAGCATCAACTACTATTTCACGCAGCTTCAAAACTGTTATTAAAATAAATAAAATAGATGCAACTAAAACAGCAGCTAAGGCAGTTTGCCAGTTAATATGCATTCCTCCGCAGACATTGTAAGCGAAAAAGGCTGCGCTACCTAATGTTGGGGCTAGAGCAACGGGGTAATTAGCTACTAGACCCATAATGAAGCAGCCAATTGCAATCGAAATTGCAGTAACTGTAAATGCTGCCCCTTTATCAATACCGGCTGCGTGCAAAATGTTTGGGTTAACAAAAAGGATGTAGGAGAGACTGACAAACGTGGTTAATGCAGCTATTAATTCACGTTTAACAGTGGTATGAGCATCGTTTAAATGAAAGACTTTATCTAGTGTCGTCATTTTTCCTCCTAAAAATATTAAAATTATAAAGAACCAATATATCTAGTATATAACTTATTGGGGGTAAATGGACCATGTAATGCAAAATTATTTCCCAGGAAATAAAAAAGCAAACCTATCAAGATTTGCTTTGCATAATTACCACATACCGATTAGTTTCATCCAAGCTAATCCGATAATGCCGTAAACTAAGATATAAAAAATACCAAATATAAAACTTAATTTCCACCACTCATCTTGTTTTACATAACCAGAAGAAGCTAAGACTGATGCAGCAGGACTGGAATAATGGGTAGTAGAGCCCATGATTGCAGAAAATAGAGCTAAAAATTGGGCTGCCAGTAATTTAGGTGCACCGGCAGAAATTGCTACAGTTAATAATGGCAGATACATTGCTGAATTATGAGCTGTAGCACTGGCAAATAAGTAGTGGGTATAGAACAAGACCAATGCTAGAACTACCAAAACTATTAACCAGTTGAGGCCTTTCATTGCACTAGAAATGCTACTTGATATCCAGCCAATCAAGCCAAACTGAGTAAGTTTTTCAGCCATGAATACTAAAATTGACAGCCAAATCAAAATATTCCAGGCGCCAGTTTCACTTAGCAAGTCTTTAGGCGTTAATACACCAGTAAGTAACAAAAGGGAAACGGAAATGAAGGCAATTAATGTAGCATCAATTCCTAAAGTGCTGGAAAGCATCCAGAGCACTAAAGTGATTGCGAAAATGGCCGCCATTAATTTTTCAGATAACGTAAGCTTTCCCATTTTTGCTAATTCCCCGTCGGCCCATTCTTTGGCGTTAGGAGTTTCTTTAATTTCCGGTGGATAAAGTTTGTAAACAAAATATGGCACCACAATTAGACAAATTGCTGCAGGTACAATGCTGGCCATAAGCCACGGCATCCAGCTAAGAGTTACGCCGGCCTTACCGGCTAGTGCAACGGCGATTAAGTTAGGCGCACATGCGGTCATAAATAATGACGAAGTTATGATATTAACTTGAAATTCCGTAAAAGTTAGGTAAGCTCCCATCTTTTTACGTGAAGGATCATTAGGTTTTGATCCAAAAGTATTGGCTAAAGATTGAATTAATGGATATACCACACCACCTGCTCTTGCACCATTTGAAGGAGTTGCAGGGGATACTATTAAATCGATAGCTCCTATTGCGTAACCTAAACCTAGGGACTTATGACCAAACCACTTAACAAAATACAAAGCAATTCTTTGCCCTAAGCCGGTTTTTACGATACCTCGCGAAATCATAAAAGCCATAACGATAAGCCAGGCAGATGAGTTAGCAAATGCATTAATGGCTCCTTTTTCGATTACTTTTCCGTTAACAATTTTGTCTGCAAGTGGTGCAAGTCCAAGACAAATGGTTAAAGTAAAGCCAATTAAAGTGACGCCGCTGATTGCTATTGGCAATGTGATACAGCCGAAAATTGTTCCAATAAATATTGCCAGCATATGCCAAGCTTGAACTGATACTCCGGCTGGACGAATTGGCGTCGTCAACCAGAATATAAGGCCAAACAATATTGGCAATATAAATTTTTTGTAATCTATTGTTTTCATAAAAACCTCTTTCAAAATAAAAAGCAAATATATGAGTACGATTTACATCAATATATTTGCTTAGTTTATCATATTATATTTTTTTAACAATTAGTAAGTCTTAGAAATTTAGTACCCATAAGAAGACAATAAAGACGAAGAAAAGAATCCACATCATTGGTGTAATTTCTTTAACTCTCTTGGCAGCAACCATGCATATAGGGTAGGTTATTAAGCCTAAAGCCAAACCATCGGATATTGAATAGGTTAAAGGCATACCAATTAAAATTAGAAAAGCAGGAACTGCAATTTCCATCTTGTCCCATTGAATATGTGCTGTGTTTTGTGCCATCAGAACACCAACAATGATTAAGGCTGGCGCTGTAACATGTGTAGTAAACAAGCCTAACAGGGGACTAAATATCATTGATATTAAGAAGAAAATAGCCACAAAGACAGCAGTTAAACCAGTTCTGCCACCAACTGCAATACCGGCACTTGATTCAACAAAAGCACCAACTGGTGAAGTTCCTAAAACGGAGCCAACCATCATAGCAGTTGAATCTGATGCCAGAGCTTTACCTACGCGGGGCATTTTGTTGTCTTTCATAAAGCCAGCTTGTTGAGCTAAGCCAATTAAAGTACCGGCAGTGTCAAAGAAAGTTACTAAAAGGAAGGTAAGTACCACAACCCACATTTGCAGAGTATTAATGTCTTTAACATGGAAAATCGCTTGGCCGAATGATGGAGCAATACTTGGTGCTACTGAAACTATTTTAGTTGGTAAAGGGATTTGTCCTGTAACTACACCAAAAATAGCTGCCAGGATCATACCAATAAAAATAGCTCCCGGTACATTTAAAATCATTAAAACAACAGTAACAATAAGGCCGAAAATGGTAATCCAGACAGCCGGATCATGAAGTGAACCCAAGCCGACCAGTGTTGATTTGTTTGCTACAATTAAACCACCATCTTGCATTCCCAAAAATGCGATGAACAGGCCGATTCCGGAAGAAATAGCGAATTTTAAGTCAGCAGGGATAGCATTGATAATCTTTTCCCTTAACTTAAACATAGTAATTAAAATGAAGATAATAGAGGCCACAAAGACAGCGGCTAAGGCTGTTTCCCATGAAACATGCATACCTACACAAACGGTATAAGCAAAAAACGCATTAATACCAAGGGCAGGAGCTTCTCCAATAGGATAGTTAGCAACGATCCCCATAATAGCAGTACCTAAAGCACTGGCTAAAGCAGTGGCTGTAAAAACTGCCCCTTTATCCATGCCACTGGCTCCCAAGACACTTGGGTTAACAAATAAAATGTATGACATGCTGATAAAAGTTGTTAACCCAGCAAGAAATTCAATTTTAACATTGGTTTTGTATTTATCGAGTTGAAAATAACTCTTTATAAAATTCATCTAACCTCTCCCAAATATATTGTTCGTGTTTTAAATCAAACTAACGACTATTCTAGTTTACCATTCATTTAAAATAATGCAAACACGAATAATACTAGCTATAATTAGGCAAAATAAGCATAATTTATTAATAGTTACATTTATGAACAAATTGACCTGTTAATACTTTAATCGGTAAAATGAGGGTAAAACTGTATTAATTTATGAAACTCGATAGGAGAAAAAATGGGAAATTTAATTTTTTCAGATATAGATGGTACTTTAATTAACTCAAAACAAGAAGTTACACCTAAAACTAAAATGGCTATTCGGAAGCAAATTATTAAGAGTAATGTTTTTGTGCCAGTTTCTGCCCGCATGCCCAAGGCAATTATGTCAGTTGTCGGTGAAATTACTAAAGCATGTCCAATGGTTGCATATAATGGAGCTTTGGTTTTGGATGAAATGGGTCACACGCTTGATTCACGTTCCATGCCTTCTGCAAAAGCTGCAGAAATATGCACCTATATTGAACATAAAAATAATGGTGTGGTTTGGAATGTCTACAGCGGTAACAACTGGTATTATTTCCCAGGTAATAATGATGAATTAGTTAAGAACGAGGAAAAAATAGTTAAATTCAAGGCACAGCCAAGTTCAATTGCTGAAATCAGCCAACTTGAAAATGTTCATAAAATTTTGCTGATGGGCACGCCCGATTTATTAGATGCTACGCAAAAAGACTTACAACAACTTTATCCCGAATTTTACATCGTAAAATCAGCTGCAAATTTATTAGAAGTTGTTGTTAAGGGCGTTTCTAAGGGTCAGGGTGTAAAAGTAATAGCTCAGGCCTTGGGCGCAGACTTAAAAGAATGCTGGGCATTTGGCGACAATTATAATGATGAAAAAATGCTGCAATCAGTGGGTCACCCTGTAGTAATGGGGAATGCACCGGAGGACCTAAAGAGAAAATTTACAACTACTTTAGACAACAATCATGATGGCATAGCAGCAGTCCTTGACAAAATAAATTAATAGAGCTTAGTTCGTTTCAAGCAAGGGAGATCGTGCTTTATTACCGAACCATTTGTGATTAATTCTTGTGAGAGTACCGTTTCGTGCTAGTTTTTCTAGTGCTTGATTGACTTTGCGCTTCATGGTAACGTCACTTTTTCTCATGCCGACACCAAATTCTTCTTTAGGGAAAGGACTATCGATTTCGGTAAAATTTTCCGGATGCTTTTGCTTAGAAATGTAATAGTCTGCATAAGAACTGTCGATTAATAGTCCGTCAATCCTGCCAGCAGTTAAATCTATAAAAGCATTGGTAAAGGAATCATAGAGAATAGGATCATGATTTTTAATATGGTTTTTAAAAACTTTAGGGTATTTCATTACATCGTTATAGCCAGAAGAGCCGGTTTGAACTCCTAAAGTCTTATTTTTCATTGCAGCAATAGTATTAATTTTATTCTTCTTGAGGCTTACTAATACTTGTGAAGTATACAAATAAGTTTTACTAAAATTAACTTTGGCCTTACGTTCTGGATTCTTGCTAAAACCATTCCATATCAGATCGATTGTGCCGTTTTTAAGCTCTGTAGTATTCATAGACCAGTCAATTGTTTGAAAACTAACGTTAATACCGTATTGTTTAAATACAGCATTTGCAAGGTCAACGTCGTAACCAATTAACTGACCATTTTTTTGCCTAAAATCCATGGGCACAAAAGTATCATCTACACCAACTGTAACATACCCACGCTGCTTGATATGGGACCAATTATCAACTTCGTTAGCTTTTCTATTAACTGATATGCCACTACAGGCAGAAATAAATAAAGTACAGATGAGCGTTATTATGAGGGTTAAGAGGCGCTTAGTTTTCACTTATATTACCTTCTTATCATCTAATGCTTTAACTTTGAATACTTGATCAGCAACTTGACTGGCGAATTCCATGTCATGAGTCACAATAATTTGTGTCATTTTGTTATTATTTTTAAGTTTTAAAATTATTTCTCCGACTTTTGTTCTTAAATCTGGGTCCAAAGCAGAGGTAGGCTCATCATAACATAAGATATGAGGCTCCATTGCTAGCGCACGTACAATAGCTACTCTTTGTTGCTGACCTCCAGAAAGCTGATAGGGATAAAGATCCTCTTTACCAGTTAAATCCAGTTGTTGCAATAACTTTTGTGCGTGAGTTTGCGCCTGCTCTGCAGTTTCTTTTAAAACTAGGGTTGGTGCCAAAGTAATGTTTTCAATTACAGTTAAATTAGGAAAAAGCTCATAGCTTTGAAAAACGACTCCGATAATATGACTTTTGCTATCAGGAGCAGTCGGGTCGAATTTTTGCCCATCCCATAAGAATTCACCTGAATCAATTCTTTCCAAACCACTTAAGCAGCGCAATAGAGTGGTTTTTCCCGCTCCCGAAGGTCCTACAATGGCCAAAATCTCTCTGTCAGGAATAGTGAGGTTTAATTTGTTTAAGATAGTGCGTGAGCCAAATTTTTTGGTAATGTTTTTAAGTTCTAGCATATTGTTTCCTTTAATTTACTTCCACTTTGCAAAATTGCGTTCAATTTTCTTTAGCAAAAATGATGCTATACCAGTCATTAGTAAATAGATTATCCCGACTATCATTAAAGGAATCAGTGTTACGTCTCTGGCAGTAGCAACATTGCCGGCACGTAAAAGTTCACCTAGACCGATGACATAAACAAGCGAAGTATCCTTAACCAGGTTGATAACTTCGTTTCCGATTGAGGGTATGACAATTTTACTAACTTGCGGAATTATAATATGTGTCAAAGTTTGCCAGTAATTTAGCCTCAAAACCCGAGCACTTTCATATTGTCCTATTGGAATTGACTGAAAGCCCCCACGGAAAATTTCTGCGAAATAAGCTGTGTAGTTTAAGATAAAAGCAAAAAGCGCTGCATCGTAGCGTTGAAAAATTATTCCGACTATGGGTAAGCCATAAAAAATAAAAATTAATTGTAACAAGAGTGGGGTACCCCGCATAATCCAGATATAAAATTTTAGAATTAACCGTAGAGGCTTAAAATGTGACAGTAAGCCTAAGCTAACTATGACTCCTAAGGGAATAGCAGTAATTAAAGTCCAAAAGAATAAAATTAATGTCATTTTTGCGCCTGCAAAGAGAGAGGGCATAATTGAAAGGATATAATTCATTTTTTCTCCTTCTTACAAAATTAATTTAATAGGGCGGGTAAATGATTAGCCTAGTCGAGCTAATTAAAGCTGGATAAATTAATTAAAAAAATATGTGAAAAATATATGATTCAATAATAACATAGTTTTCTGATTTTTTATTTGAGTAAGTAACAAAATATTTAAATTGTCATCCAGCTATCTAATTGCTACTCCTCACTTTTAGAGCTTTTCCTATAAATTAAACAGCACTTTAAAATCGTAATAGGCAACATAAAAAGGCCATTAGCACATAGTTCTAATGACCTTTTGATAATAATTTATTTATTGTTAATCTATTTGAATATTTGTGGATTTATTCCATGATTCGGGTAATTTACCCATTTCTTTTAGTTTGGCAACGATTTGATCAAGTACAACTTCTCTAGCCTGCTTATCAGTCATAAAGTCTAGTTTGTCACCATCTATCTCCATTTTGGGTGAGTAGTCATACTTTTCATACCAAGGTTTATAGTAGCGTAAAAGCCGCTTATAATAATCTTCCAGTGTTGCATCATAGCTCAATTGTTCATAAGGTCGACCACGTTTTTGAATTCTTTTAATCATGGTGTCGTATGAAACTTTAATATGAACCAGCAAGTCTGGATTTTTCTTAGGCATATGTTTGAGCTCACTCATCATATTATTAAGCAGTTCGTAATAGGTAGCTACTTCTTCTTTCGTTGCACGACCAATGTCCGCATTCATTTGGAAGAAAAGGGCATCCTCATAGATTGAACGATCAAGAACATTATTATCATCAGTCAATGCATCCTTGATACTACGAAAACGAGTGTTTAGGAAAAATACCTGAAGTAAGAATGCGTATTTTTTAGGATCAGCATAAAAAAGTGGCAATACAGGATTGTTATCGACACTCTCATAAAATGGTTTGGTTCCTAAATACTTAGCTAAAATACTGGTTAAACTGGATTTACCGGCTCCAATTGGCCCGCTTAAAACAATAACTGTCATCACGTTCCTTCTCTATTCTAAATTGCCTATTGCGTGCAATTTGTCATCAATCTGATTTAAAACTTCTTTTTTAGCATCTTCATCGCAGATAAAATCGTATTTATCCCCGTCGATCTTAATCTTAGGAGATGCATCATATTTCTCATACCATGGTTCATAGTACTTAATTAGCCTAGCGTAATAGTCTTTTAAACTAGGATCGGTACTGATTTGCTCAAATGAACGACCCCGCTTTTTAATGCGTTTAAGCATTGTATCCAGGGAAACATGAATGTAAATTAGTAAATCTGGCTTTTTGCTAGGATTACCTGGGGTATCTTCCATCATGTTTTCGAGTAAACTGTCGTATATCTTAAATTCAGTAGGGTCAGCTACTTTACTGTCCGCGTTCATTTTGAAAAAGAGTGCATCTTCATAAATTGAACGGTCTGATACACTATTTTTTTCACGAATTGCCTGGTTGATTTGTGCTAAACGATGGTTAAGCAGATAGATATTAAGCAAAAAAGTATAGCGTTTCATGTCTTGGTAATATAAAGGAAGAACAGGATTATTATCAACTCCCTCATAAAAGGCTTGTGTACCTAAGTGCTCAGCTAAAATACTAGTTAAACTGGATTTACCGGCTCCAATTGGCCCACTTAAAACAATAACTTGGATCACGTTCTTTCATAAATACAATATATAGATTCTTATTTAGTTTAATACGAGATATAGTGGTATACAAGCAAAAAGTAAATTAAAATTTTAATCAAAAAGTCAAGTAATTTTGTATAATACAGAATAAAAAATTAAGTATTCAAGTAAATAATTTATTACAAAATTAGATGTTACACGTGAAACCAAAAAATCTGGCTGATAAATCTTAATTAATTATTTTACTGAGGATTGATGCCGATATCATTCGGTGTTAAGCCCTTTTATTCTGTACTTTGATTCTTTCGATTCTGTGATAAATAAAGTAGTCAATAATTGCTCGTTTTGATTGCATTAAGTATATAAGTGATTTTGCAATTATAGAACGAATTATTTTTTAAAAGCTCGAAAAAGTTGCAGTTGATATTTATATACTGCTGCTATGGGAAAATTCTAAGAATGAAAATTAAAAAGAAATTGTTTTAATGTTAAAAAAGATATAAGATAGTAAGTAAATTATAAAATTATTAGTAAATGATGGAAGTAAGAGGGCATAACTGATATCTTGAAAAGATTTTTATCTTTAGATAGTACAACTCCTGCTGTAAGTACCAGTTAAGAGTCTTTTGAAGAAGTAATGCAAAAACCATATTATTCTATTAAACCAAAATCATTTTAGTATTAACTCTAAAAATAGGGATTTAGACAGGAAGTAAATCATGGACGATACTATAACAAAATTTTCGCTTTGGACCTACATTAAACGTAATTCAGGCATGTATGTAATTTTAGCCATCCTCTATTTTGGGCGGAATTTAGCACAAACTGCTGCCAGCATTTTTAAAGGTAATGCACTTACTGCTTTGACTCAGCACAGTTTAAAGGGCTTTATTGTTGATACAGGTTTAAACTTGCTTAGCTGGGGCTTTTTTCTGATTTTCTTTTTTTGTAGTTCACGGTATTCCGCTGTAATCATCAAGGCCGTCGATAATTCCATTAGGAACGCATTAGCCCATATAATTGGTCGTCAAGAGTATGAAGATTTCAACAAGCACACGGAAGCTGATTATGTTTCCTGGTTTACTAACGATATTAACCAAATTAATCAAGATGGCTTTTTCAGTTTAGAGCAAACATTTAGCAGCGCACTCCTAGGAATTATTGCCAGTGTCATCCTGTTTTCTTACCATCCACTCTTATTTGTAACCACTTTGGTTTTTGCTGTTATTATGATTTTATTTCCCCGTCTTTTTAAGAAAAAGTTGGAGGAATTATCGCAAAAACAAAGCAAGCAAAATGAGGTATTAACGTCAAAAATAACCGATGTTCTTGAGGGCTTTGTCAACCTGCTCACGCTTGGTCAGCAAAAATTGCTCAATAAAATAGTTCTTGCGGCATCAGATAAGACTGGACAGGCTCGGGTTAATTACATTACGGAAATGTCATTCTCTAATTCATTGATTAATCTGATAAGTATATCTGCTCAAACTATTTTAACTGTTGAATCCGGATATCTGGCCTTTCACAATCAGATTCCAATTGGAGCTATTTTAATTGTTGGTTCAATGTCCGGTAATGTTTTTGGCAGCTTGACAGAAATCAGTATTGATCTAACTTCAATTCGGGCAGTTCAACCTATTTTTGACAAATATAATAAATTAGCTAATACGCAGGAAAAAACAGGGGACAAGAATGTTGCTCCTTTGACTCAGCAAATTGCATTTAGCGACCTTTCGTTCAGCTATCCTAATAATGACAGACCTATTTTAACGAATGTTGCCGGCAGCATTAAGCGAGGCGAACGGGTAGCTATTGTTGGTCCGTCAGGCTGCGGTAAGTCGACCCTGGTAAAATTAATTGGTGGTTTGTTAACAGGCTATCAAGGATCACTTACTTGGGATGACAATGAATACCGCGAGCTTAGTCTGCGGTCGCTACATAAGCAGATCGCTTATATTGATCAGTCAGCCTATATTTTTGATGGCAGCCTGCGTTATAACATCACTTTAGGCCGAGAGACAACTGAAGAAGAGCTGAAGACTGCGATTAAGCGTGCAGGTTTGGAAAAATTTGTCATTGATAGTGTCAGCGGGCTTGACACTGTTTTAAAACACGCCGGTAACAACATTTCGGGTGGGCAAAAGCAGCGAATTGCACTGGCAAGGCAGCTGCTGAGTAACCCGCAGGTTATTCTGGCCGATGAAATTACTTCCGCAATTGATGAAAAGGACGGACAAAAAATCGAACAGAGCTTGCTCAATTTGAACGATATCACTCTAGTCTACATTTCCCACCACTTGCGACCTGAAATTAAAAAGCAGTTTGATCAAGTAATTGAATTAGGAAAATAGAATGCTGAGTCTTTTATTGAACAATTAAATAAGCTGTGAAACTCTAGTTTTTTAGATTATGGGCATAGTGTTTTATGCAGATACAGTCAATGAAGATACTCTTAAATGCAAATGCAGCTATTACCTAATATTCTGCAGAAATAAGCGGCAAAATTGATGGCTTCTTAGGAGATATAATGTTTCCACGCACCGCCTTTTAAATGGAATGATAAAAATGAATGATGAACAATTTTTTAAATTAAGAAAGATACTAGATCTTTTTAAAAATCAAGCTCCGACAGCTATTATTGAAGAGAATGTAAATAGCGTTGAAAATTATAAGGCAGAATCTGCTGATGAGTATAATAGAGCAAAAAGATATCTTGGCGAAAATAATAACTCGTTTAAATCTTTTCATGTAAGTGTGGATTCAGCAAAAGATTTCTTGTGTTTATTGAATTTGCTGGGTGCAATACATGCAAATTTTAATATACGTTCAAAGCCTTTTATAATAGAAGGAGAAGAAAATAGTAAGTCGCTAAAAAAAGAGAACGACTATTTTAACAATTGGATGGAGTGTTTTTCAAACTATGAATTTATGATAGTTAATTTCGATGAAACTGCTTTAGACCAGGATCAATATTACGGTTAATTTCATTAATTCATAAAAGGTAGTAGAGTTATGAAATGACCCCCAAATTTAGGACAAATTTGGAGGCTATTTTTATGACTAAATTATCTAAACAAGATAAAATTAAAATCAAACTAAAAGGACTAACTCCGATTGAATATCGGCAATTAGTCCTTAAATAACAACTAAAAAAGTGTCCAAATTTTACGGTTAACATCAAAAACTATGCTTATTATTTAACTCTAGATTCTTTAGATTCCTTTTTCTTTTCTTCAACTTTATCTTGAGCCTTGTCTTTTTGATCGCTGATTTTATCCTTAGTGTCATTAGCAGCACCGGTGATACGGTCCTGTAAGCTGACAGAATCTTTTTCGTGTTGCTCTTTAGTCTTAATGTCAACTACTGTAACATTGACTTCAACTGTATCAAGACCGGTCATTTCTTTAACTTTTTCTTGGATCTTTTCTTTAATTTGATCATATAGCTTGGTAATGTCTACGCCATATTCTGCAACGATCTCAATATCAACAGCTACCTGCTTTTTGCCTACTTCAACATTTACGCCTGAAGTGACATCATCACTGTTAACAATTTTATCGGCAATATTTGAGAAAAAGCCACCGTTAACTGTTAAAAGACCTTTAATGTCAGATAAGGCAATACCCACGATTTTTTGAATTACCTTTGAATCATATTTTAAATCGCCTTTAACTTCAGGCTTTGAACTACTTTGATTTGAACTTGATTGTACCATATTGTATATACTCCTTATATAAATTATTTATTCTGCAACATTTTTTTGAATACCGGCCAGTAATGACCAACTAAAAAGCCGCAGACTAACATTACGATGACGAAAATAGTTTTGAAAAATCCCAGTATCAAAAAGCAAAATGCCAGTAACACGCCAATTACGGCACCGCTTATTTCTGGGAGGTATTTTTTATATTCTTCTTTCATTTTGACCTCCTTTATTGAACGCGCCTTTCAGGTTTATCTGCTTTGTGATAATTGATAAACTTGATGTTAATTTTTGGTTTTTGCTCAATTCCTAGCAATTGCTTCAGATTCTTTTTTAATTCTTCAAGATAGTCGTTAAGCAGGGCAGCAATGTTTTCACCAGGGCCCAAGTCACCGCCGATTTTAATTTTAATTCGGCGTTTTGTTAACTTGGAACTAACCTTTGCATTATTTAAATAAGGTAAATCGGCAAGCGAATTCATTACATAGCCATTAATGGCCTTGGAAGTAACCTTAACTTGACCATCACTTTTATGAATTAAATTAAAGTTTCTTTGGACTGGCCAAAATAGGATGACAATTAAACTAACAATTAGTATTATAAAAACAATTATACTAATACCAATTAAATACCAGGCAAATATCGGGTTAAGAGTACCTAAATGAGGTAATTTAATCTTTAAATACTTTTGCCAAAAACTACTGGTTTCCCATATTAAGTAACAAGGCACAGGTAATAGTAATAACATGCCTAATACCAATAGCCACTTTTTACTTCTCTTCAACTTATCACCATCCTCTCAGGGTTCATCTTAATAATAATACTGATTATTTTAACAGACTAATAATATGCACCATATGTATACAATAACAGTTCGTAAAATTGCACACAAAAAGAGCGGTGTTTTAATGCACCGCCCTTTTTAGCTTAATATCAGTTAATTACTTATTGTATGTTGAACTTAATTTACTTGCTGCAGCCTGGTCAACAATAAGAGTGACATTTTGATGTTGTTGCAAAACTGAAGCAGGTACGTCTTCTGTTACTGGACCTTCAACCATCTTTTGTACAGCATCAGCCTTATTATCGCCAAAAGCCATAATTACTATTTCTTTAGCAGACATTATATTTGCAATGCCCATGCAGATAGCTGATTTAGGAACATCGTCAATGTTGTTGAAGAAGCGAGAATTAGCTTTGATGGTATTCTCAGTTAGTTGTACTTCGTGGGTAACAGAATCAAATGAGGTTCCAGGCTCATTAAAAGCAATGTGACCGTTTTGTCCTAATCCTAATAATTGAAGATCAATTGGATTTTCTGCAATTATTCTGTTGTAGTCAGCTGAAGCACCTTCGGGATCCTTAATGGCTTTGATTCCATCAGGAACATAAGAGTGTTTAAAAGGCTTTTTATCAAACAAGTTTTTTTGCATAAAATAATGATAACTTTGGTCATTATCGGGATTTAAGCCAACATATTCATCAAGGTTAATACTAATTAAATTGCTGTTATCCAAATCACTTTCGGTCCATTGCTGGTATAAAGTAACGGGAGTTGAGCCGGTTGCCAAACCGATTACCTTAGTGCCATTAGCAATACTGCCTTTAAATAAGTCAAAAGCCTTCTTACTGCCACTGGCTTTATCTTCTGTGATAATAATTTTCATTTTTATTTACGCCTCCATATTAGTTAAGTTAATTATAAATTGGTATATTCCAATTTGTCAACAGGATGCGACAATAGATATTACTTTAAAATTATGCAAAAAAGAGCTTACCTATATTTGTTTCACATGTAACAAATATTAGGTAAACTCTAAAATGCTGTTTCTATTCACTTCTTAGTGCAATTGCTGCATCTTTCTTAGCTGCCATCCGCGCTGGCAAGTGACCGCCAATCATAGTTAAAATGGTTGAAATAATGATTAATATCAGGGCATGAGTAGGGTTAAGCTGTGCTACATTGCTTAAGTCAGTAATGGAGTAAAGAAGACTATTAATAGGGAAGACCAGCAACCAAGCAATAAATACACCTAAAACGCCGGAAAAAACACCCAAAATAAATGTTTCGGCATCGAATACCCTGGTGATATCTTTTTTACGGGCACCCAGTGCCTTTAAGATTCCTATTTCTTTAGTTCTTTCTAAAACAGAAGTATAAGTTAAAATACCAATCATAATCATTGATGTGACTAAAGAGATTGCGGCAAAGGCAACTAAGACCGTAGTAATACCATTAAGCAAGCCGCCGGTCATCGAAGTAACAGCGCTTGACATATCAGTATAGATAATCTTATCTTTTTTCTTTTTACCACGATTCCAGTTATCTAAGTAATCAAGCACTTTATCTTTGGCATCAAAGTCATTGGGATAAATCATCATACTAGTCGGTATGGTGGAACCACCAATTGACTGTATCATTTGTTTCTTTTCCTGGGAATTCATACTTTGACCAGTCATGACATTTTGAGTAGTCTTTTTTTGTGCTTTTACTATCTCTGAAGCTTTATTTTTATTGATAATATTTTGTGTTAACTGGTCACTGTAGGCAATTCCTGCTGACAAAAGTGCCATAGAATTTTGGTCTTTTGGCCTGATGACGCCTACAATCCGCAGTTTGGTTTTGCTATTATCGTACATAGAATTACTGATTTTTTGCGGAATAAACATACCTGTCGGTAATTTCTGATAATAGTCGTTGTTGGCGACAATTTTGAAGGTTTTACCAACAAATTTGGGATACTTTATTTTTTGACCAGCTTTAACTTTGAAACCTAGGTTTTTAATAATATTAATATTTAGTTTGTTTTCATTATCTGTTACTAAGACTAAATCGGTAGCTTTATGCGGCCACGCTCCAGACAAAAGTTGATAATTTTCTTTCAGGAAATTACTTTTACCAGAATTAAGTGTAGTAGGAAATACTGATGAGCCTAACCCAGTAGCACTAATTGCTTGCATCCGCATCTGGGCAGCAGCTTGAGAACTGTCTGAACTAGCAGAAATGGGGGAGAATTGGACTCGCTTAATTTTATTATCGTTACGTGTTAGTAAATTTAAGTTAATTCCACGCTGATAGGAAATATTGTTAGCATAATCAGGATTTATTTTTTTAATGTAATTAACATACTTTTGACTAATTTTATTTTGATGAGTCGATTCTTGCAGTCTATCTTTTTCAACAGTTAAATAGCCCCGATTTTTGACATTCTTATCAGATTCGTTACGGTCTTCAATACTTGAAGCATCGGTGGCGGTTTGATTGATGGTAACGGGATATTTGGCTAGTGCCTTACTCATCGTTGTATCAATCTGCTTTTGAAAGCCGTTGGATAAGGCTAAAACAACTGCGATAGATATAATTCCGATACTTGACGCAAAGGCTGTCAAAGTTGTTCTGCCTTTTTTAGTCATAATATTGGTAAAACTTAACTTGATGGCGTTCCAATACGACATTTTTGTCCGTTTCAGCTTAAAAGTATCTTTTTCTTTTTCCGGATTAAAAGGATTGGAATCATTTAAAATTTTACCATCCTGAAAGTTGACGATTCGGGTGGCATATTCCTGAGCTAAATTAGGATTATGTGTAACCATAACTACTAAGCGGTCTTTTGACAGCTTTTTAATCAGCTTCATGATTTGCTCAGATGTTTCAGTGTCAAGAGCACCGGTCGGTTCGTCGCACAGTAAGATATCAGGATCATTGGCTAAAGCGCGTGCAATTGCGACACGCTGCATTTGACCACCAGATAGTTGATTGGGGTTTTTAGAAATATGGTCCTTTAAGCCAACTTGGGTTAAAGCGTCTACTGCTCGCTTATGACGCTCAGAAGCAGAAACTCCGGATAAATTCATGCCCAATTCGACATTAGCAATAATTGATAAATGCGAAATTAAGTTATAGTTTTGGAAAACAAAGCCGACAGAATTATTTCTGTAGGCGTCCCAGTCTGTTTCCTTAAAATTTTTAGTGGATTTACCGTTAATAATTAAGTCTCCACTATCATAACGATCAAGTCCACCAATGACATTTAATAACGTGGTTTTACCAGATCCACTAGGACCCAAAATTGCCACAAATTCTTGGTTACGAAATGATATGGAAACACCATCAAGTGCATGCGTAACCGTATCACCGACATGATATGACTTGCGTAAATCTTTTAATTGTAACATGTCTTTTTCTCTTTCTTTTTAATAATTAATTAATAACAGATAGTTTAACATTAATGAAAGAGCAAAGCCAAAAGAAGATGACTATTTTAATGAATAAGTCCAGTTAAATCAAATAAAGCATAAATAATGAAGAATAATACAATTAATAGAATGGCAATAATATGCCGTTTCTTGTTTAAAAGTAAAACTGCAGCAAATTCACGCACGATTGCATTGGGCAGAAAGTAAAAACGAGTATAACAGCCTACACCATTGGCATTAAGCCCAGCGGCTTTAGCATAAAGGGAAGCCCTAAAAATGTGATAATTATTACTGAAAAATTTTGCTCTGTAATTTTTACTGCAAAAATCTTTTGCGGCCACTTCAGCTGAAAATTTCATGTTTTGGTAGGTGTTCTTGGAATTATCTTCTAGTAATATATCATTAGGCTCGATTCCACGAGCGATTGCGTATTCAGTCATTGCCTGTGCTTCAGCAACTTTTTCGTCTCCACCTTTACCACCGGACATGATAAACTTAGGCTTTTTTCTTCCCTTAGTGACCTGCTTTTGAGCATACTCAATTGCACGATTGATGCGACTAGCTAAAAGTGGTGTAACTGTTTCACCCTGTGACAGCCCAGCGCCCAAAACAATTAAGTAGTCTTGGTTATACTGTCTGGGGACAATTTGATAAAAAGTCAAATTTACTAAAAAGTTATAGGCAACAAAAAGCAGATAATCGAAAACAGCTGTTGGCGCATATAATAGTATTCTGATCCAAGACGGCATATTTTTAAACGGACCAATTAGTGCAATTAACCACACGACAATTATCCCGATACCAATAAAGAGTGTTAATAAGTTTGATAGTGTGTGACTTTCGCGTTTCCAGACAATATATGCATTCCACAAGAAAAACAGCCAGGAAAAGGCAGCCATCAGAGTAATTGCGGCTACAAATAAAACTACTAGAATTTCATAAGTTAAAATGAGCGGCCTTAAGCTCGTAGATAGAATCATTACTGTAAGCCAAACACCGAAGGTTAACAAAAAAACTGTGAAAAGAATACCATTAAGTAATCTCCGAGGTTCTTTTAACCAGGAAACCAAAAAAACAGTGAGTGTTGCCAACATAATAAGTGAAAGAATTATAAAAGATCGGTTCTGGTTTAGAATCTCAAAAAATCTAATCATAATAACCTGCCTTTGCTCTAGAGATAAGTCTATTATAATAAATATGTTTAAAAAGTCCTAGTAAATTAAAGTATGCTAAAATAAGAAAGTTATTTCCCAGGAAATAATTACCGGCCTTATTATGATATCTGAGCCATAACATCAAATAAAGACTGGTTATATTGATACTGAGATACTAGATAAATTAGTTATGGCTTTGCTTTTATTTTGGTCAGAAAGGAGCTTAGTGAATGAAAAAGTTTTTCTATTTTCTAGGAAATCTAATTACAATAGTGCTTGCTTTTATACTTTATACGATTGTACAACAGTTTTATTTTTATCCTTACAAGTTAAGAAAATCATTGGGCTTAGGAAATATTCCTTTTGTGGTGCTGACTGCCATAATTACAATCATAGCTTTGCTATTAGTATTTTACTTTTATTGCCTGCAGTTAAGGCGTAGTAACGAGCAAAATTATAATAGTAAACCACACTGGCAGATTAGAAAAGTATTGCTCTCTCTTTTAGGGGCAATAATGCTCATTTTTGTCAGTGCAACTATTCAATTGGCTCTAGGCTTTAATACGGAGCAAACTTCTACTAATCAAAATCTTCTTGACCAAATTTCTTATCAGGCAGGTTATTTTTTCCCCGTAATGGTTATAATTGTGGGACCAATATTTGAGGAAATTATTTTTCGCGGACTATTCTTTAATACTTTTTTCAATAAAAACACAAGTAGTAACAAATGGTTGGGCATACTTTTAAGTGGACTTATTTTTGGTTATGCTCATGATCCCGGACTAACCAAATATTTGCTCGTTTATTGGGCCTTAGGTTGTGTATTAGCATGGGTTTACACTACTAGCAAGGATTTACGCTATTCGATTTTATCCCATATGATTTTTAATTCCTTAGGATTCCTATAAATAAAGCCTGATAAATTACGTCTCGTCTAAAACGCTGATTTATCAGGCTTTTTTAAATAGGAAAATTTCTTAATTAGTAGTTTTACTGATTCCTGTTTGTTCTGGGTTTGTAGGCGTAGTTTTAGCTAAAAGCGCCAAACTAATTGAAATCATATCTACTACTTCCTGTAAAATGGCACCCCAAAAAGCGGGAATAGCACCGGTAAAGGCAATTAATTCAATTATAATTACTATTGTGATAGCTGTTAATACATCAATATTAGCGACTTTCATCGTATGCTTAGAAATAGCTACGGCATCGTTAATTTTAGATAAATCATTTACCATAATAATAGCATCTGCACTTTCGCTGGCTGCCGAGGCTCCCTTGGCTCCCATTGCAATGCCAACATCAGCAGCAGATAGACTAGGTGCGTCATTAATTCCGTCACCAGTCATCACAACTGGTCGATTTTCTTTCTTTACATTTTTAATCGCAGCTATTTTTTCTGCTGGTAATAATTCATAGCGAATATCTTTTACATTAAGTGCTTCGCCAATTTTAGTTGCAACGTCTTTATGATCTCCTGTCAACATCATAATATGAGCATTGCTTTGGCGCCGTAAGCGCTTAATAGTCTGCGCACTTTCAGGCCTAACTTGGTCTTTAAATGTAATATAGCCAGCGTATTTATTATCGATTGAGATATAAATAGCTGTAGCATTGGTTTCCTGCACTTTTTGCGAATTATCTTCTGGTTTAATGTAGCTCAGCTTGCCCACTTTGACTAAATGGTTTTCAACGATTCCGCTAACGCCTTGACCAGTTGATTCTTTAATTTGTGTAGCGGGTTTTAAGAGTTTGTTATCCGCTACCCTAACTAGTGAATTGGCAATAATATGGCTTGATTGTTGTTCGACACTAGTGGCGTAGCTTTGCAGAGTTTCCGCACTATAACTGCTATTATCAGCGGGAATGATTTCATCAATTACCAGTTGATTTTCCGTTAAAGTACCAGTTTTATCAAAGGCAAAAGTTTTAGCTGATGCTAGTTTCTCTAAAGTAGGACCAGATTTGACAATAATATGGTGTTTAGACATGGAACTCATGCCAGATACCAATGCCACAGGTGCTGCTATTAATAATGGGCAGGGCGAAGCAACAACCATAACTTCTGCGAAATTAATTGGATTACCGGAATGAATCCAAGCGGCGATTCCTATTACCAAGGAAATAATAGTGAAAGGAACAGCATAGCGATCAGCCATTTTGACAAATTTAGCCGGTTGCGCTTGCGAAGATTTAACTAATGAAACGATAGTTTGATATTCTGAATCACTGGCTTTTTTAGTAACAGCCATTTCAACAGCAACATTGCCATTAATTGAACCGGACATTAATTGATCCCCGGGGTTTTTGGCAACTGGCACCGACTCACCGGTTAAAGAAGATTGATCAAAACTGGATTCACCTTTAATAACTTTCCCATCTACAGGTACCTGTTCACCAGGCTTAATTAGAATGTGATCGCCAATTGTTAATTGTTCTACATTTACCGATATAATTTTTTGATTACTGATTTTGTTGGCAATAGTAGGAGAATTATTTAAAAGTGAACGAAGTTCTTTATCCGCTTGACCAGTGGCGTAATCTTCTAAAGCTTGCCCGCCAGTCATCATCACTAGAATCATCCATTCAGCCCAAATGTCACCAATTAGAATAGTAGAAACGACTGCTATTACAGCTAA
Organism: Lactobacillus sp. M0393; assembly: GCF_016102025.1. Classification (NCBI taxonomy): domain Bacteria; kingdom Bacillati; phylum Bacillota; class Bacilli; order Lactobacillales; family Lactobacillaceae; genus Lactobacillus; species Lactobacillus sp. M0393. The sequence continues at coordinate 85,002 of NZ_JACFPK010000007.1, forward strand.
AATATCAACGCCGTAACGTCCCGATTTAAAGTCGCCAACTATTTCAGTGATCAAGGAATATGCCATTATAATACCGACTAAATCCATTAAAATAGTTTGGATCGGGAACTGCAGACTTCCCAGTTGAAAAAGACTTTTTGTTTTTAAGCCAAACTGACAAATAAGAGCTATTATTCCGATAGCTAAAACACAAAAAAACTTCCATTGACGTTTAAAACTCATGCATTATGCCTCCTACAAAAAGAAATATAATTATATTTTAGCACTAATTTAGACTTATTCTAAATTAGTGCTAAATTTTAGGTAAAAAAAAGACCAGTCATCTGACTGCTCCTTTTAATTAGTGCTTTTTTAACTTAATGATCTTATTTGCTTGATTTTCCGCTTTAATTGACTTGGATGTAGTTTTTGTTGTGTTTTTTTTAACTTTAAAAGCCTTGTATTCATCTTTAGCTGGATGAATGTGGAAAATTTTAGTCCGTCCTAATGAGTCAATCAAATCGGAGGAAGACATTGTAATAAAGTCATTATTATCACCATAATCATCAGTTTCTGCAAAATACTGGTTAATCTTCGCAATTCCCTTTTCTGAAAAGTGTTCTTCTTTGGCTAAATCAAGGAGAAGAGCGTGTAAGCGCGAAGCGGACACCAATTCATGCTGCAAAATTATAAAAATCCACGAAAAATTGGAATCTATTGATTTAAGCCGCTTATTTATTTTATCTTTGTAAAAAGCATCAGTAATTTTAGCAGCATCGTCCATACTATCTGGACTCTCTGTTAAATTTTTTAGTTGAGAAACCAACTCAGCTTTGTCTTTTAGTGATAGCTCTTGATCATTTGGGTAAGTCCAATTTTTTATAATTGCGCTTATCAAAAATGTCAATTGCGCAGAAATTGTTTTACTTGCCATATTAGTGCTCTTCTTTTCTAATTATTCAAGAAATATCTATTAATTTTTAATAACTAATTTAGCAAAGCGTTATTTAATTTTTTTAAGATTAAAGATGTTAATATTGTAATTTCGTATATGTTTAAAAAATAACACAAAATTAAAATCGAATTTTTACATTGTATTAACTAAATAGCTGGATTACCAAATAAAACCTAGATTTCCCTAGCTAATTATATTATAGCTTAATTTGAAATAAAGTACACTAAAAATGTAATAAATAATTATAAATTTACAGTATATCTCATAATTGCTTATTTTTAGTAATAGGAGTAACTTTATATTCCTTTTCAAAGTTGTGCGCTATGTAATTAAATGCTTTAATCCATTCGCGTCTTGTCAATAGTCCTTGAAAAACGCCATAGTCATCAACAACGGGTAAAAAGGCATTGTCAACTAGTAAATGAAGTTGCGTTTCCAGGGTAGTTTGCACAAAATTGATTTTGTCAAACTTGGTTTGCATGACATCACGCACTTTTAATTGATTTAATGGTTCAAGAGAAATGTCGTCCGTTTCCATCATTTTATCTGTAATCATTGCTAAGCTCAGTAGGCCAACAACGCGGCTTTGGCGGTCAAGGACTGGAATTTTTGAGTATTTTACGCGAGTCAAGATCATAAAGGCGTGGTACAAAGGATTGTCGTCTTCGACAAATGCAATACGGGAAGCAGGGATAATGAATGAACCTGATTTTTCTTCCAGTAAGTGTTTTATTGTGGGTGAGAACATTAAATATAAACCTCTCATATTAATAAGTAATAAATAACTAAATTAATCCTATAACAAAGAAAAAAGGCTCGCAAGGTGTGCGAGCCTGTTAGTTTTCATCTACTTTGAAGGAGTAAGAATGAATGAAATAAAAAAGTGGGAGTATGTAGTAAGCATTGCTACTGCTTACTACATTTAAAATGATATCTCTAAATTATGAAGTTAAGGTAGAAAATCTCTTATAAAAGAGTAAAGAATTTCTTTAGAACTGTTTAAGAGTATAGAAAAACTCACGTAACGCACGTGAGTCGAAAGGGATAGATATGAAAATGACCTGTAAAGTCATTTCGGTTTTTTCATTATTATACTTGGAGGAGTATGAATGAAAAACAAAAAGTTGAGTATGATATAAAAAAGATCTATATCTTTCTTATATCACAATTATAGTATAACTATAAAATGTGAAAAAAGTATGACGAAAATGGCAAAATACAAATTTTGGTTGCTACAAAATTGTTTGTTACAAAACTCATTGTTATAATTAGGTTTACTTTATTTGAAAGGGATAATTGAGATTTTAAGGAGAAAAATGGGTAGACAAGATTATCGTAAAAAAATCACTTTCTGGTTACGCTTTTCTGGGTGGCTTTGTTTACTTCCGGCAAGCGTCTGGCTGCGACTATACCAATTAATTGGTCAAGGCGCATTGGCATACACGATTTTAGGGGAACTAATTTTTACAGTTTTATTTGCTGCTTATATTTTAACTACAGCAGAGAGTGAGCGCTGGTTAAAGCCAACTAATCTTTTTATCTTATTAGTAATTACTATACTATTTGGTTCATTCATAATTTTAATTCCGCTTTGTTTTGCTTATAATGATTGTCGCAAGCTAAACGACGAACGATAAACGGTTGAAATGGGAAAATATTTAAATTTGGTAAAAATTTGAGGTGGATTTTTGGGTGACAAAACTTTAGTAGTACTATATTCGATAGTACATTTTATTAATATTGAGAAAGATATGAAATTATGGCTAAAAAAGAGAAAAATGATTCACGTGGAAAACGTATTGGGAAGTTCATTTTAACGACAGTTATCTATTGTGTCATTTTAATGGTGTTGATTTATTTATATCAATATAGTGGGCTGACTTCTGTTCACTTTATTTATAACGAATTTTAAGCTGGTACAAATCATGATTGAAAATGTAATTAAAAAAATTGATAAAGTTGCCCAAAAAGAACCTGAGCGCATTGCCTATGACTATTTAGGTCAAACTAATACCTACGGTGATCTCAAAAAACGCTCAGATGAATGGGCTCATAAAATTACTGGTTTAGGACTTTCAGCGCAAAGTCCCGTTATGGTCTGGGGCGGTCAGGACTTTGAAATGGTTGCCAGCTTCTTGGGCTGTGTTAAATCAGGTCATGCATATATCCCCATTGCCAGTTACTCTAATGCAGAACGGATAGTCATGATTCAAGAAGTTTCTCAGTCTGAAGCAATTTTAGCAATTGATGATCTGCCTGAAATTGACTTACCACCTATTAAGGTTGTACATCCTCAAGATGTAGAAAAGGGAAATTATGAACCCGATCCTGCCAACTTTGTCCAAGGTGATGATAACTTTTACATTATTTTTACTTCAGGCACCAGTGGGAAACCTAAAGGCGTGCAGATTAGTCATAATAACCTGCTTAGCTTTATTAACTGGGAAATGACGGACTTTGATCTGCCCGAGCATCCCGCATTTTTGTCACAAGCACCGTATTCATTTGATCTTTCAGTGATGAGTCTTTATCCAGCTTTAGTTGGAGCAGGAAAGTTAGTGGCTTTGCCGCATGAAGTAACACAAAATTTTGCTCAATTATTTCAGACTCTGCCTCAATTACAATTTAATGTTTGGGTTTCAACCCCGTCATTTGCGCAAATGTGTTTTTTGGATAAAACTTTTACTGCTGCTCATCACCCAAGCTTGTCGCACTTTTTGTTCTGTGGTGAAGAATTGCCCCACAATGAAGTAGTAATGCTAAAAAAGAAATTTCCTCAGGCACGCATTTTTAACACCTATGGACCTACCGAAACAACAGTTGCAGTCACTCAAGTAGAAATTACAGATGCAGTTTTAAAGAAATATGACCGCTTGCCAATTGGCAAGGTTAAAGCGGACACCAAAATCACTATTGACAAAACTAAGGGAGATCAGCCTGATGAAGGTGAAATTATTATTACTGGCCCAAGTACATCTAAAGGCTATATGAATAATCCAGAGAAGACTGCTAAGGCTTTCTTTAAAAAACCGGGTGACCAATATCTCAGTCATCGTTCAGGCGACGAAGGCTTCTTTGACCAGGATATGCTCTTTTATCGCGGGCGGATTGACTTCCAGATCAAATTTAACGGCTACCGTATTGAACTGGAAGAAATCAACCATTATATCGGTATGAATAAACTGGTTGATCATGGTGTAGCCGCACCTAAATATAATCAAGATCATACGGTTAAGCAAATTGTTGCCGAAATTAAGCTGAAAGATGGCGTTAAAGAACAATATTCCGAAGCAGAAATTACCAAAATGATTCGGGATGATTTAGCTAAAGATCTGATGCCATACATGATTCCGCAACGTTATGTTTACCGTGAAACATTACCAGTCTCCCAAAATGGCAAAGTTGATATTAAGGCCGTCATTAAGGAGGTCAACGAATAGTGAACTTTAACTTCATTAACTTACAGCCTTATTCCAATCCGCATTACTTTGTGTATTTGATGATTGGTTTAATTCCCATTATTATCGGGCTGTATTGGGGTCACCGCTTCAAAATCTATGAAGTTGTGTTCTCTTTAGTTTTTTTATTTCTCATTTTTGATGCGGAAAAGTGGCAACAGGGCGTTAGCCTGACCATCTATATTCTGTTTCAGCTCCTGGTTTCCTATGGCTATCTCTATTATCGCAGGCGTAAAAATAGTCAGAATAAAACCTGGGTCTTTTACCTAGCGGTGATTTTAGCAATTGTGCCCCTGGTTTTAGTGAAAGTGCAGACTGCTTTCCCGCAAGCTAAAATTCCGGGGGTCTTGGCCTTTCTGGGTATTTCCTATCTTACGTTCAAGACCGTTCAGGTTGTGATGGAAGTGCGCGATGGCGCTATTAAAGAACTTAATCTGGGAACGTATTTGCGCTTTCTCTTGTTCTTTCCCACCATTTCTTCCGGACCAATTGATCGCTACCGCAGATTTGCCAAAGAATGTGACACGGTGCCAAAGCGTGAGCAATATTTAAACGATTTAGAGCTGGCAACCCGCTATTTATTTCAAGGATTCTTATATAAATTTGTTCTGGGCTGGTTCTTTGGTACCTACTGGCTGCCTCGAATTACCAGGAATGCCTTAATTGCGGGTACCGCCAATGGCGGTTTGAAACTGTCGTGGTGGGTAGTGGCTTATATGTACTGCTACAGCATGTATTTGTTCTTTGACTTTGCCGGCTATTCTTTATTTGCCGTGTCAATTTCCTACTTTATGGGTATTCACACCCCAATGAACTTTAATAAGCCGTTTATTTCACAAAATATTAAAGAATTCTGGAACCGCTGGCACATGACTTTGTCCTTTTGGTTCCGGGACTACATCTATATGCGGTTTACCTTCTTTGCCATGAAGAAAAAGCTGTTCAAGAATCCGGTCAGACTATCTCAAGCAGCTTATCTGTTATTATTCTTAGTGATGGGCTTCTGGCATGGACTAACCTGGTATTATATTGTTTATGGGTTGTTTCATGCTGTGGCCATCATCATCAATGATTGCTGGCTGCGGTTTAAGAAGAAGCACAAAGACAAATTGCCATCTAATAAATACACAAAATGGCTGGCAATTTTTGTAACTTTTAATGTAGTGTGTTTTAGTTTCCTGATATTCTCAGGTTTTCTCAGTCAATTATGGTTTGGCTGGAAGTAAGCAAGAATTTTATCTAAGGAGTTTTGATTATGGATACCAAAAAAGAAGTTTTAGCAATTTTACAAGATTTAACTGGTGAAGATTTAGCAGACAGAATGGATGAAAATATTTTTGCCAACGGTTTAATGGATTCAATGGCTAGTGTCCAAATGTTGTTAAATTTACAGGAAAAATTCCAAATTGATGTACCAGTTTCTGAATTTGATAGAAACGAATGGGATACGCCTAATAAAATTGTGGCAAAGGTGGAAAATTTAGAAAATGAGTAACAAACGCCGGCTGTGGCAGATATTTGGCCCAGTGCTCTGCGCCGCCATCTTGTTACTGGTCATCTTTTTACTGCCGTGGGAACGAACTTTTTCGCAAGGTGCTATTTATCAAGCTGCTAATTCCCAGACTACGACCATTTTTAAAGGCTCTTTAATGAAACAGGATGCCTTTAAAGATGACTATGTGCCTTTTTATGGCTCAAGTGAACTGTCACGGCTTGACCCGCTGCACCCCAGTGTAATTGCGCAAAAATATCACCGCAATTACCGGCCGTTTTTATTAGGTGGGCCAGGTAGCCAATCTTTGGCACACTTCTTAGAGATGCAGGGCACATCAAAACAGCTTAAGGGCAAAAAAGCCGTGGTGATTGTTTCACCGCAATGGTTTACCAAGAAAGGGCAAAATCCTGATGCCTTCGCACTGTATTATTCACCGCTGCAAGCCTGCAATTTTCTCTTAAACAGCAAGAAAACCAATGTAACTAACCGCTATGCGGCTAAACGTTTCTTGCAGATGCCAGAAGTAAAAGGCGTTATTAAGCTGGGAATGAAAAGAGTTGCCCGCGGGGAAAAGCTGACCGGTTTTCAGCGTTTCTACTTGGAGAACCAGCGGCGCATACTTAACAATGAAGACAAGTTCTTTAGTACCTTTCAATTACGTGACCGGATCAAAAGGATCAATAAGCAGGCTAAACTTTTGCCGGCTACTTATTCAGTCAAGGCCTTAGACCAAGTGGCAAGTGAGCAGGCTGAACTTAACACTAATTCGAATAGCTTTGGTATTAATAACCGCTTTTTTAAGCGGCGCTTGAATAAACGCTTATTGGTTAAATTGAAGGGCAGTCAGCGCCACTTTAACTACACTAAATCAGTAGAATACAGTGATTTTGAGCTGATGCTGCACCAGTTTGCCAAACAGCATACCAATGTGCTATTCATTATCCCGCCGATCAATGAAAAGTGGTCTAATTATACGGGCTTGTCACAAACGATGTATCAAAAGGCCGTTTCCAAGATTAAGTACCAGCTGGCCAGCCAGGGCTTTGATAACGTTACCGATTTGTCTAAGCGCGGCGGTGAACAGTACTTCATGGAAGATACGATTCACCTAGGTTGGCGCGGTTGGGTAGCAGTCGACCGGGCAGTAAAACCGTTTATGGCGCAAGCAAATGTGCCGCATAACTATAATATTCATAACTATTTTTATAGTAAAAAGTGGCAAAAAAAGCCGTACCAGATTAGTTTAACAGATGAAAATCCGGTAAATGGCACTGCAAAAGAATCTTTAAAAGGAAAATAGTGCGCCAGCAAATTGATGCTCTCAGAATAAAGGGCTCAATTCTAGTCATTAAAAATGACAAAATAATGCTTAACTATGCTTTAGGCAATAACACTGACACTAGTTATCTAATTAATTCAGTACAAAAATCAATGACCGCCGCAATTATCATGCACCTGGTGCAGGAGGGCAAGTTAAGTCTGCAGGATAAATTAAGTAAATTTTATCCGCAAATTGCTGGGGCAAAGAAGGTTAGGCTGAAGAACCTGCTGGCAATGACCGCTGGTCTTGATCTTAAATCAGGGGCAAGACTGGGACAAAAACATTTTGTTTCGGATCAAGATAATATCCAACATGATGCTGCTAACACTGTTTTTGAGCCCGCCTTGTTAAATAAGTGGCATTATAGCTCGTTAAATTATGTTTACTTGTGCGGAATTATGAGTAAAATAACGGGCCAAAGCTATGAGCAGTTATTCCGCGATACCTATGTCAGACCATTAAAGTTGAGACAAACAGAATTTTTGTGGTCAAAGCCAGGCAAAATTATTGCCAGTCATTTAGTACCAGGCATGATTTATCGCAAAGGCCGCTATGATGTAGTTAAGCATCAAGCAGCCCTCAGGGATGCTCATAGTGAGTTAGGCGCAGGGTCAGTAGTAATGTCAAATCATGATTTGGCTAAAGTAATACGGTATCTGCTGACTGGTAGTTTACTAACCCGCAGGAGTCGCAAATTGCTTTACCAAGCGGCTCCTCCGGCCTATTATAATGGTGGCTTTTATAACAATATTAAGCTGAAAACCAAAACGGCTAATGGAGCCGGACAAGGTTATTATACTTTCATGCGTAGCACTGATAATGCCAAAACCATTCTGATTATTCAGTCTAATAAAACGCGTGAAGGTCGATTTGGCCAACTAAAAGGGCAAATAAATCAAATTATGTTGGAACTGCTTGGCCGTAAGGCTTACAGTGCAAATATAATTGGCTAAAACTTGTTTTTTGGTTAATTGCATGCTAAAATTCTGTTGTGTCGCCATAGGGAAGTAATCATTTTCTCCGGTAGCGAAAATGTAAATTTCTATATGTGGTCAGTAGTGGTGACACAAACACTGTGTGAGCTTAGTTCCGATGTTGGTGGAACTAGGCTTTTTTTGTCTTTTCTTTGCGATGTACCATTATATGAGAGTAAAATGTAATTAGTATATACTAGATAAGGAGATAAGTTATGAACAGAGCAGAACTGAAACTAGAAGCTAGAAATCAGCTTCGTCATAACTGGGGCTGGGCAGTTAGTATTGGTATCGTAATGACGCTATTTGTCGGCTTCTTTTTTGCTAGACCAGCAGTAAGTGGTTCACTTAAGACTGCGAATAATGTAAATGATGTTATGGGAACCGGCTCAATTGATTCACTGTTTAAGCCAGCGTTTTGGGCAGGACAAATAGGACCTGATACAGGTTTAACTTTTATTGGCAGCTTTTTCATGTTGAGCATGGTGATAACATTTTTACATTTTGCTCGCGGAGAAAGGTTAAGCTTTTTTAAGGGAATTTTTTCTGTTTTTACTGATGGTCGCTTTATTCCGGAATTTTTGAACTTTCTTTTTAGCTATATTTTTCAATTTTTATGGACTTTATTATTATTCATTCCTGGGATAATCAAATCCTATTCTTATGCTATGACACCATATATTGTTAATGATTTAGTGGAAAGTGGACAAGAGGTGCATGCCACAACAGCAATTACTGCAAGTCGCCAGTTAATGGCTGGTCATAAGTGGGAATTGTTCGTGCTTGATTTAAGCTTTATTGGCTGGTACCTATTGTGTATTATTACTTTAGGTATTGGGTTTATTTGGCTGATTCCTTATGAACGCACAACCAAAGCTAATTTTTATCGGCAATTGGCCGGAGAGCGGTATTTAAAAAAGTAAATTGGTAACAAACAAAAAGAGCAGGACAATAACTGTCTTGCTCTTTTTGTTTTGCTTTAAGAAAGTTTAGTATTTATTTAAATCCTCAATACTTTCCTGAAACCATTTTCCCGCATATTCAGAAGTAAAATCATCTGTTTTTTTAAGCGCATCTTTGATTTGGCTGGAACTTAAATGATCTAATAGGTACAGTTTTAATGCCTTATTAATTAGGGCATTAAAATCTGTATCATTGGTTTCTAAGTATTTATCAGTCAGTTTTGCCACTCTGTCAGTTAATTCGATTTTCTTTCTGCTCATGTTCTCGCCTCTTAAAATACAAGTTCATTATACCATTTTATTCACAACTAATAATAAAAAAGATAATGGGTAACAAAAATGGCTTGCATTAAAAAAATAGAGTATTATTTTATTTTAAATATAATAATTAAAATAAAGGTTTGAAATAATGACAGAATGTACAATCAATTTTATAGCTCGCCTGCAGGAATTTTCTTTTTTTCGAGCCACAAGACGGACAATGGCGATGCTAATGCCAATTGCTGTAGTTGGCTCCTATTTTAAACTTTTAGGTGATTTGATCTTTACACCTAACGGGTTAATCTATAATATTTTCAATTTGGATAAAGTTTTATCAGATCACATTTGGTATGGCGGTTCTTTTGTGTGCCGGGGAATGGTAGAAATTACTTTTGGGGTTTTTGGCGTTTATGCCAGTTATTTTATGGCTCGTTACACCGCACGCCTTTACCATAAAGATTCAACTATGGCAGGTCTAACAGCAGTTTTGATAATGCTTTTCTGCTCATATGCTTCCAGTAGTGGACGCAATGCTCGTATGCCTTTTACCGCCAGTTTATTACAAATTAATGCTGTTTTTATTGCCTTAATTGTAGGATACTGTGTGGGCCAAATATTTCATTTATTAGGAAAGGACTTTTCTTACGTTGAATATGAGGGCACAAAAGTAATTCAAAAAAGAGCAGGGGATGCCGTTTTACCAAGCGCTGTTTCATTATTATTGGGTGTCTTTTTAGGTATTTTAATTTATGAACTACAGCTTAAATTACTTAATTCCGCCAGTTTTACTGAAATTGTTAGCAGGGTTCAGACTACTAATAATTTTGGCGAAGTGCTGTTATTGACAGCCGTAATTACTTTTTTTGATTGGCTTGGAATTGGTTATCCGTTGCGCTCCTTAGCGGGAATAGTAAATAACGCCTTTACTGCAGAGAATTTAACATATACATTAAAACACGGTAATTCTTGGAATGTGCCATATAAATATCTGGGCAGCTCACTTATTAACAGTTACGGCATAATGGGCGGTGCCAGTGTTGTTTTGGCTGTTATTGTGTTACTGCTTAGCAGAAGAGATAACAGGGAAAACGAAATAAATGCTAAAATTAACTTGTTGCCTGCTGCTTTTGGTTCAAGACTAGGATTTACAGTTGGCTTACCTTTAATGTTAAATCCTGTTTTTATCTTACCGAGCATTTTAATTCCTCTGATTAATATGACAATAGCCGTGGCAGCTATTAGTTTACACATTATCCCAGTTTGCGTTTACCAGAATTTAAAAGGGACTCCGGGACTATTGGTTTCCTTTTTTGGCACTAACGGCAATTGGGCAACACTAATTTTTACATTATTGTTGTTTTTATTAGATATCTTTTTATTGCTACCTGTAATTAAGATAAATGAAAAAGTTGAATTAAGAATTAAAAAGCAGGAGATGAAATAGCAGATGCAAAAAAATCCTAACTATAAATGGTTGCTCCTGATTATTATTATTTTAATTATGCTTGCTGTTCCCAGCTTCTTTTGGATGAAAAAAGATAATAAATCACGAGCAGAACTCAGTAAATCGCTTCTCTCGCCTGTAATTATGGTCCCGGGTTCAAGTGCTACCACCGAGCGCTTTAACCAGTTAATTGATGAACTTAATAAAACGACACTTAATAGGCATAGCGTAATAAAAATTAGAGTTTCACGTGAAGCAAAATTGACTTACAGTGGCTCTATAGGAAAAAATGACTTGGAGCCCTTTATTATTATTGGTTTTGATAACAATAAAGACGGCTATTCCAATATTAAAAAACAAGCTAAGTGGCTAAATGTTGCATTTGAGTCGTTAATCCAAAATTATAAGTTCAATAATTTTAAGGCATTTGGTCATTCTAACGGTGGTTTAATTTGGACTTACTGGCTGGAGCACTATTATTCTGAGTATTCAAATGATATCAAAATTAAGAAATTAATGACTTTAGGTACGCCATATAATTTTACTGAAAATAACATTAATAATAGAACACAAATGCTGGCTGATTTTATTAAAAAGCGTTCAGCACTACCAACCAATCTAAAAGTTTATTCTCTTTCTGGCGGTAAAAATTACGAATCTGATGGCATCGTACCTGAATCAAGTGTAGCTGCAGGTAAATTTATTTTTCAAAATCAAGTAAAAAACTATACTGCAATAACAGTCACGGGTGAAAAGGCAGATCACTCTGATTTGCCGCAAAACAAACAAGTAATTCAGGCCATAAGACAGTACTTATTAAAGAAGCCAGAAAAGCCATTAAAACCGGCTAAAAGAAAGGGCAATCATTAATGAAATATCAAAAACAGCCGACCAAAATTGAAGTAATTGGTGGTAAAGTTAATAACTTAAAAAACATCAACGTTGATATTCCCCTGCATAAATTTGTGGCGATATCGGGGTTAAGTGGATCTGGCAAATCAAGTTTAGCGATGGGAATCTTGTACTCAGAGGGTGCAAGACGCTATCTTGATTCCTTGGCAGCTTATACCAGAAGACGTATTAGTCAAGTTGGTCGTGCAGAGGTTGACGAAGTAAAACATATTCCTTCAGCTTTAGCTCTAAGACAAAGGCCAGCTGTGCCCGGAGTTCGTTCCACGGTAGGTACAATTACAGAAGTTTTTAACATCTTACGGTTGATTTTTTCCCGTTTAGGTTCACCTGTATGCCCCAACGGTCACCGAGTACCAGCAACGATTAAAATAGCTGAAGCAATGGATCTAACGGGGGCAGCTATGGGACGATTAACTTGTCCTACATGCGGGAGACAATTTTATGCTTTTAGTGCAGAAGACTTTGCGTTTAATTCTGATGGTGCGTGTCAAAAATGTCAGGGATTGGGAACAGTTGAAGAAATTGATGATAGCAAAATCATTGCAGATGAGAATTTATCTCTTGAAAATGGAGCAGTGGCAACTTGGCAAATTCCCGGACGAAATTGGATGTGGCGTATTGCCCGGGAACTAGGGGTACGGACAGATATTCCATATAAAGAGCTGAATGCTAAAGAAAAAGAAATTGTACTTCATGGAAAAGAGCGGAAAGTCCCGATTGATTTGCCAACTTCAACTGGTCGCGTATATCATCTAGATGCGCTATATGAGAATGCTTATAATGCGGTAGCTAATTCGCGCAAAACTACTAAGTCTGAACGCGGACTGCAAAGAATTAACTCCTTTTATAAATTCAGTACCTGTCCCCGCTGCCAAGGCTATCGCATTGATCCAAGTCGCTGGCAGCAGTTAGTTGCTGGAAAAAGTATTGTTGCAGCTGAACAATTAACTTTGGGTGAACTGAGCCACTATATGAGTGAGATTTTAGCTTCCCTGCCGCAAGATATGCAGGAATTGGCGGAAAATTTAACTGGTGAATTGATGCATCAAGTCAAGCCCCTGCTAAAATTAGGCTTAGACTATCTGAGCTTAGATAGACAGGCTGCCAGTCTGTCTACGGGGGAACTGCAACGAATTCAGCTTGGTAGAACTTTGCGTACGGAAACCACTGGGGTGCTTTACGTTTTAGATGAACCATCTGTTGGTTTGCACCCTGATAATGTGGCTGGACTGATTGATATATTTCATGAACTGGTTAATCAAGGAAACTCTTTAGTTGTAGTTGATCATGAAACTGCAATCATTAAGGCAGCCGATTGGGTAATTGAAATTGGTCCTGGTTCAGGCAGCCGGGGTGGTGAGATTATTTCCCAGGGAATACCTAGTGAGATCGAGCAAAGTGAACAGTCTCTAATTGGTCCTTACTTAACTGGTAAGGCACCACTCCTAGTTCGTCACAGGGCAAAAACTGACCAAATTTTTAAACACGGTAAGGTTGAATTTGATGTTACTGAACGTTTTAATTTAAAGAATATTCACGCGCAAATTCCACTCAATCGCTTAACTTCCGTTACCGGCTTTTCTGGCGCGGGTAAGACTACCCTAATTCTCGATTCCCTCATTCCTGCACTTAAAGCACAAAAAAATCTTAAAAATGGTCCTGATTGGGTAAAAAATTTAAAAAATGATGCTATTAAAAATGTAATTAGTGTTGACTCTACACCTGTTGGTAAAAATCAACGTTCGACTGTTGCAACTTATACTGATATTATGGATAATTTGCGTAAACTCTTTGCTAAACAGCCATTAGCAAAAAAATTAAAATACCGTGCGTCACATTTTTCTTACAATAACAAAGTGGGTGCCTGTCCGGCATGCAACGGAACCGGTGTAATTTCACTTGACATCCAATATCTACCAGACATGGTTGAAACATGTTCTGTATGTGGCGGTCACCGTTTTAACCAAGAAGTTTTACAAGTAAAATGGCATAACTTAAGTATTGCGGATGTCTTGGATTATTCCGTTGATGATGCGCTGGATAAAGAACTTTTTAAAAATGAACCAAAAATCAATAAAACAATTACAACTTTGCATGATATGGGTCTAGGATATTTGCACTTGGGAGAATCTACTCCAGCTTTATCAGGAGGAGAAGCACAACGCTTGAAACTAACCAGTCATATCCATCAAAGACAAAATGGGACACTATTTGTTTTTGATGAACCGACCGTTGGCTTACATCCACAAGATGTCAGAACCCTTTTGCATGTTTTTCAAAGATTACTTGAGCAAAAAGGAACGATTATTACAATCACACACGATTTGGATATTATGGCAAACAGTGATTATATGATTGATATGGGACTAAAAGGTGGGCTGCAAGGCGGAAAAATTATTGCAAGTGGATCGCCTGTGGATATCTCTCGAAAATCTAATAGTTTAACTGGCAAATATTTGCGAAAACAATTTAAATTGTATCAAAAATAGCAGCAAAAAGTCTTTAAAAGAAGTACAAAAGCTTTTATATTAAGGCTTTTTTTGTTTGTGGAAAAGACGGAAAATCTGTGGAAAAGTTAATCATAATTATTGCTTTCTGTGGATAACCTGCTATAATATTATATGTAAGTAATTAGCAGTCGAATGCAACGAGTGCTAATTACAAATTTATAACCTATCAAAGGGGTGTTTGCATATGGCATATTTTGATAACGATTTTGACGATTTATTTAACGAACTAAACAATTCATTCTTTAACAATACTAACGACAACGGTGGTGCTATTCCTATTCATTACTCCAGTAGTATGAATATTTCTCCGCAAGATTTGAATCAAGGTGGGCAAATGGGACAAAAACAAGGTCAAAAACCAATCGGTGTTGATCTGGTTGAACAAGCTAAGAAGAATAAGTACGATCCTGTAATTGGGCGTGATGAACAAATTCAGGAAGTAATTGAAATTTTAAGTCGGCGCAAGAAGAATAATCCAGTATTAATTGGACCTGCCGGGGTTGGTAAAACAGCCATTGTAGAGGGCTTGGCACAAAAGATTGCTGCAGGCGATGTTCCTGATAAAATGAAGGACAAGCATATTATTGCAATTAATATTAATGATATGGTTGCAGGATCAAGCTTGCGTGGCAGTTTTGAAGAGCGCCTTAAGAAAGTGATTGACGAAGCAAAAAAGAATCCGAATATTATTTTATTTATTGATGAATTACATAATATAGTTGGTGCGGGTTCTACTGATTCTGAAAATAATAACGGTGATGCCGCTAATATTTTAAAACCGGCTTTAGCAAGTGGCGATTTAAACTTAATTGGTGCAACGACTACAAGTGAGTACCGCAGAATTGAAAATGATGCGGCACTAGCACGTAGATTCCAACCGGTACAAGTTCCTGAACCATCAGCTGAAGTTACCGTTAAAATCTTGGAAGGACTAAAAGATAAATATGAATCCTTCCATCACGTAAAATATAATGACAGTGCTTTGAAACTCGCAGTTGAATTATCGCAGCGTTATATTCAGGGACGTTATTTACCTGACAAGGCCATTGACTTAATGGATGAGGCAGGTGCTAAAAAGGGTCTTGATACAATTCCCAGCGATGAAGCAACTTTAAAGAAACGGATTAAAAAGCTTGAAAGTGAGAAAGAAGCTGCTGCCAAAAAAGAAGATTATAGTAGAGCAAGCGAGTTGAAAAAGCAAATTGAAGACTTGCGTGATAAGGCTAATCACGTGGATGACGCTGCCACTCCATATGTTACTGACGAAGATATCTACGCTTTAATCGAAGCTAAGACTAAGATTCCAATGAGTGAGTTGCATGCAAGTGCAGGACAAAAGAATCTTGATCTGGCAGAGAAATTAAAGAAAGTAGTTATTGATCAGGATAATGCTGTTGACGTCATTACAGATGCGATTGCCCGTAAACAAGTTTTCAAAGACAATGATCGTCCTACTGGTACGTTCTTGCTAACAGGACCTACTGGCGTAGGTAAGACGGAATTAGCTAAACAATTAGCCATTCAACTATTTGGTGGTGAAAATCATCTTATTAGATTGGATATGTCTGAATATCAAGATCAGATGGCAGTTAATAAATTGATCGGTTCGGCACCGGGCTATGTTGGTTATGGTGAAGGTGGCCAATTAACTGAAAAAGTTCGTCATCAACCATACAGTTTGATTTTGTTTGATGAAATTGAAAAAGCT
The DNA here is from genome assembly GCF_016102025.1 of Lactobacillus sp. M0393. NCBI lineage: Bacteria > Bacillati > Bacillota > Bacilli > Lactobacillales > Lactobacillaceae > Lactobacillus > Lactobacillus sp. M0393. Next base: position 100,981 of record NZ_JACFPK010000007.1, read on the forward strand.
AACCCACAAGTATTCAATGCCTTGCTTCAGATCATGGACGATGGGCGCTTAACTGATGCTCAGGGCAGAACAGTTTCCTTTAAGGACACAATTTTAATCATGACTTCTAATGCAGGCTACTCTGACCAATTATTAAAAGACAGCAAAGTTGATCATGATAAATTGATTAAAGCTCTTGAGACCTACTTCAGACCAGAATTTTTGAATAGACTTGATGCTATTGTTCCGTTTAATTCATTGACCAAAGATGATATGAATAAGATCATTGATATCTATTTGAATAAAATGGCACATGTTTTGGCCAAAAAAGGTGTTAAGGTTGAAGTCTCTGATGAAGCTAAAGCCTACTTAGCAGACAAAGGATATGATAAGAAATTTGGTGCAAGACCTTTGCGTAGAGTCGTTGAACAAGATTTGGAAACGCCAATTGCCAAATTATTAATGAAGGAGCCTGACACTAAAGAAGTTAAGTTTACAGCAGATGATAAGCATGTATACCTAAATGATGCCGCAATTTTGGACATTTCGGCAAAAACTGATACTGAAACTAAAGATAGTGCAAAGCAAGACTAATTTTAAAAACGAGAGTCATCCTATGAAAGTGATGTAAGCCCTGAAATAAGTTAAATTTGGGGAGTAATATCACAATGAAGGGATGACTCTTTTTTTGGATATATTCGTTTCACGTGAAACCAGATGTACATACAAAAATACATTTTTGTTTTATTATTAGAAATTCATATTATTTTATTGGAAAATAGAAAAGTTTTACTATTGACAATAAAAAGAAATTAGTTTAAATTAGTTAACAATTAAATTAATATTAAAAGCTAAAAAGAAATTTTTAGCTTATGTAGTTTTTTATAGGGGACAGTTCAAATGAAACAACGAGTAGAAGACCTAGATTGGAAAAATCTGGGATTTAAGTATCGAGATCTGCCTTATCGCTATGAGGCAAAATATAAAGATGGTGAATGGCAGGAAGGAAAACTGACTGAAGATTCAACCATGACATTTTCTGAAGGTGCAGAAGTCCTGCACTATGGTCAGGAGATTTTTGAGGGCTTAAAGGCCTATCGTAGAAAAGACGGTAAAATCAACCTGTTTAGACCTGATCAAAATGCACACCGCTTTACCCTTTCAGCAAAGCGGTTAGCCATGCCGCCTTTCCCTGAAGATAGGTTTGTTGCTGCAGTAAAGCAAGTTGTTAAGGCTAACGAAGAGTTTGTACCACCATATGACAGTGGTGCGACCCTGTATTTACGGCCACTTATGGTGGGAACATCAAAAGTTTTAGGTGTTGAAGCAGCCAGCGAATATACTTTCCGCATTTTTGCGGTTCCAGTTGGCGCATATATTAAAGGATTGAACCCTGCAGATTACATTGTTAGTGAATACGACCGTGCCGCATATGCCGGTACTGGTCAAGCAAAGACATCAGGTAACTATGCCAGCAGCTTGCTTCCGTCCGTTGAAGCACACAAGAACGGCTTTGCCGATTGTCTTTACTTGGATCCACGTGAACATAAATATATTGATGAATTTGGTGGTGCTAACTTCTACGGCATTACCCAAGAAGGTCAATTTGTCACACCAAAATCACAATCGATTTTGGTTTCTATTACTAAGCGCTCACTTTTGGAAGTCGCTAAGTGGCAAGGCCTAAACCCGGTTGAACGTCAAATCACTTTGGAAGAAGCGTTCAACATGAAAGAAGCTGGTGCGATGGGTACAGCTGCTGTAATTTCACCCGTAGGTTCAATTACCTATAAGGGTGAGAAGCACGTTATATACAGTGAAACAGAAACTGGACCGGTAACGACTAAGCTTTATAATGAATTAGTTGATATTCAGTACGGTAATAAAAAAGGCCCAGAGGGCTGGGTCCAAACAGTAGAATAAGTTTAAATATCGGGAACACAAAAGCGAGGCTTATGCCTCGCTTTTTTTATTGCTATAGTATTGAAGTAAAAGTTTAATTATGAAAATCTTTATTCTTCAATCTTATTTAGACTATTCTCCAGCAATTTGCGAAAACTTTTATCGGCTGGTATCGATTTATCCGCAAACCAACCAGTTCCAACGTTGACAATATCTCCTATTGCTAAATCTCTAATGCACCTGCTTGCCAGTAATTGCTTTTTAGGATCAGTAAACTCAGTTGCTATCATTTGATTAAAGATAGATTTAAGTTCATTAAAAGCTGCGTTAGTTTCAGGAAACATATTGGTACGCGGCATTTTCAAAACAAATTGTGCTAAATGAAAATGATTAAGCGCTATTTGGCGAAATTCCATTGCAAAATCAATAATTGCTGTCATGCCGGCTTTACCAAATAAGTTTCGTCGCAGCTGATCAGTCATTAAACTAATTATCCGAGCAACTATAGCATAATTTAGCGCTAACTGATTAGGAAAGTAGTTATATAAAGCCTGTGATTGAGTACCAAGTTCTCTGGCAATGGTCGCAAAATTATTTTCTTTTTTGTTTTCAATTAATTTAATACTGGTTTTTATAATTAATTCTTTAGATAAAATTTGACGTGGCATACTAAACTTCCTATTTGCTTGACTTTTACAACTTGTAAATTATAATTACATATTGTAACTATAACACAAGATATGGCAAAAATTAAGAGGTCAAGCATTATGAAAATTTTTTTATTAGGATTAATAGGGTTAGTAATAGGAACCTTTGTTATTCTTTTTGGTGGCGGCGGCGCAGCCATCTACCTGGCAATTTTGACCGGTTTGTTTGGCTTAAATGCGGCAACAGCTTCTTCAACTTCACTAGTGACTGCTTTACCTTCATTAATTATCGGAGCAATTAGTTATTACCACCAAAGACAAATTAATACTAAAGTGGGTAATCAAATGTTACTCACGGCAATTCCAGCTGTAATAATCGGGGCACTGGTCTCAAAATATATTCCCGCTAAAATTTATAAGTGGCTAATAGGAATTGTCTTAGTAGTGCTTGGCATTAATATGTTATTTAAGAAAAAAGCACAAACCGTAGAAACAGTTAAGAAAACGCAGTTTGCCAGAATGGAAGCTGGAATTTATGGTATTTTGGGCGGCTTAATGGTTGGCGTAGCCGGCATGAGCGGTGGTGCTGTTATTATCGGTGGTTTATTTTTGCTGGGGTTACAAGATTTTCAAGCTACTGCAACTTCAACTTACGTTTTAGTTTTTATGACCATTACGGGCGCAATCTTTCATATTGCTGACGGCCGGGTAGACTGGACTGCTGGCTTGCCCTTGATGATTGGCGCTATATTAGGTGCAATAATTGCACCAAGACTAGCCCAGATTTTAGCTAAAACTAAAATTACTCGTTACATGAAACCTACAATCAGTATTTTGCTTATATTATTAGGGGCTAAGTCATTGCTTTAGCTAATATTACGTAAAATTTTTAAAAGCACTAGTATTCAACTAATACTGGTGCTTTTTAAATTATTTTATTTTGCTGTATGTTTTTAGTTGTTTGAGCAGCTCGAAAGGCTATGGGAACAACAATATTGTCAACTTCACGGCCATGCAAAATTAATTTAATTAAGTTATCGACTGATAATCGTGCAATTTCTTTAACAGGTTGGACTATTGAAGAAAGACTGGGTGCAATGCTTGGCATCATTTGGAAACCATCATACCCAATTAATTGTAATTCTTCAGGAATTTTAACCGAATAATTTTGGAGTTTAAAAAGTAACTGATAAGCTGTTTCATCATTAACAGTAAATATGCCATCGATGTTATTAAGATGGTTAATGACTTTGTCCAACAATAAAGGTGCTTCAGGGTCAGTTTCACTGCATTCAAAAACCTGGTAAGATACATTTTGCTCTTTTGCTATTTTAAGAAACCCTTTTTTACGATTTAAGGATCCATTGGGATAGTTAGCATAGGTGCCAACAAAAGCAATTTTTTTGGCACCCCGTCTGATTAGTTCATTTGCAGCAATCTCACCGCCATGATAATTATCGGAAGTAATAGTCGCTACTGTTGGAGTCGCAGAAGTATCAAAAAAACGGTCAATACTGATAAATGGAATGTTGGTGGATAGATAAGGATCAATATCGTTATAAGTAATTCCGATTATGCCATCAACTTTGTTTTCTTGTGCCATTTGTAAAAATTTTTTTTCGCTCGCAGGATCGCTTTGGTTATTTGAAAGTAACATACCATATCCACGATTTTGTAATTCCGCTTCAACATAATAAGCAAATTCTGCATAAAAGGGATGCCAAACAAAAGGTACGCTAAGTGCAATCATTTTTATTGAGTCAGATTTTAATGCTTGAGCTAGGCGGTTCGGCTGATATCCTAAGTCTGCCATTGCCTTGTGAACTTTATCAAAGGTAATCTTTGAAAACCCACCCTTATGGTTAAGAACACGGGAAACAGTGGCAATAGATACTTGTGCTTTAGCTGCTACGTCTTTGATACTAGGTTGTTGAGACATTCTGATCACGCTTTTCTTAATTATTACTTACATTATACATCATAGATAACGTTTACTTGTTTTTTATTATATTTTGCTTGAAATCCTTTTAAATAAGTTTTATTATTCAAGTAAACGTTTACTGATAACGTTTGCAGAAAAAGAGAGGGAGAAAAATATTGTGAAGCAAACAAAGAAGTTAAACACATATCATTTATGGAAAAATCGGATAAGCTATGGTGTTTCAGATTTTGCTTGTAACTTGGTGTGGAACGTATTGACGTTATATATGATGTTTTTTTATACCGACGTAGCTGGCATTGCTAGTGCGGCAATTGGAACAATGATTATGGTAACTCGAATATTTGATAGTTTTGCAGATATGTTTACTGGAGTAATTATTGATAAAACACATTCACGTTGGGGTAAAAGCTTACCCTATATCTTTTTTGGCGCATTTCCGTTAGCTGTTTTCGGCATATTATTATTTTGTGTACCAAATATATCAATGACAGGCAAATTGATTTACGCATATGTTACATACTTAGGCATTTCCATTTGTTATGGCTTAGTAAATATTCCAATATCGTCAGTCTTACCTAATCTAACTAAGGACCCGGTTGAAAGAACTAATATGTCAACGGTCAGAATGGTTTTTTCGTTTTTAGGTGCAACTTTTGTTAGCGTTGCAACACTGCCTTTAGTTAAGCTTTTCGGCGGCGGCAACCAACAAAAAGGTTTTGTTTTAGTAATGAGTTTATATTGTGTCGTAGCAATTTTTATATTATATGTTCCTTTTCATAATTTACATGAAATTGATGATCCGAAGAGCGTTAAAAGTTCTGTTAAATTAAGTGAAAGTTTCAAGGCACTGTTTAAAAATAAGCCGTGGTTAGTTTTTGCTTTTAGTACACTATTTATGTGGGCATCGAATTTCTTTGTACAGGGTTCGTTGGTTTATTATTTTACTTACGTTGTTGGCAGTGCAGCGCAAGCTGCAATAGTTGCGGGATTAATAAATTTTGTCCCAATGATTGGAACAATCATAACGCCGTTTTTAGTTAAACATTTAATTAAGCGTAATGTCTTTATTTTAGGAAGTGGTATAGCTGCATTAGGTTTAATAGTAATGTTGCTGGGGCATAAAGGCTTGCTTTGTATATATTTAGGCTCAATTTTGTATGCATTTGGTCATGGTATTCGGCAAAACATGTACTTTTCAATGCAAGCCGATCCAGTTGATTATAGTCGCTGGCAATCTGGACTCAATTTATCTGGCCTAATTTCAGCCATTAATGGCTTTATTGGTAAGTTGGCCATGGCTATTACTTCAGCAGTTACCGGCTTTTTACTAAGTTGGGGTCAATATGTACCGCATCACGTTCAATCTGGTAAAGCAATCTTTGCCATTAAGGCTAACTTTATTTTGTTACCGATAGCTATGATTGTATTATCAATTGTAGTAATGTACTTTTATAATCTTGATAAAATTTATAACCAAATAAAAATGACTAATAAGGAGAATTAAAATGAACATTTCTGATTTAACTCGAATTAACTTAAATGAAGAAAATCGGACAATATCACCTGAAAATTTAACGGGAGCTAAGGGAAAAGCCGCAATGAGTGCCAGTGACTTGGGACCCAGCCGCAAAGGCAATGGTTCCATTAAATTACCTCAAGGAAAAACTGTAACCATAGCTGATATTCATTCTGCAGGAGAAATCAGGCATATTTGGATGACAATTGCTGATGCAACTCCAGCAGGTAGTTTTGTATTGCGGGATGTAGTTTTGAGAATGTATTGGGACGGAGCAGACAAGCCGGCAGTCGAAGTTCCTATTGGCGATTTTTTCTGTAATGGCTTTGGCGAACGATGTGATATTAATTCTGCTTTAATTACTGTTAATCCAACAGGGGGCTTTAACAGTTACTTTCCAATGCCTTTTAGAAAATCCGCTAAAATCACAATCACAAACGAACATCCTGGTGATATTGACGGTTTCTTTTATGGTATTGACTATGTTATCAAAGATGTGCCTGAAGATGCCGCATACTTTCACGCTGCTTGGAATAGACAAGAATATACTGAAAAACAAAATGATTTTGTAGTTTTACCTTCTGTAAAAGGCCCCGGACATTTTGTAGGGGTTTATTTTGAAGTCTGTGCTTTACAACGTTATTGGTGGGGTGAAGGAGAATTTAAATTTTATATTGATGGTGATACCAACTATCCAACAGTTACTTCTACAGGTACTGAAGATTATTTTGGTGGAGCGTGGGCGTTTCATCAAAAAGACAAAAATGGTAAGACATATGCCCAAACTTTTCAAAGGCCTTTTATGGGATATCCATTTATGTCAAAGGTAGATCATACTCGGGATGAATTTAATAATGGTGAGTTAATGCCTTTACACGCATTTGGCAATGATGCTTTGCCAATGCATGGATTATATCGTTTTCATTTATTAGATCCAATTCGGTTTAAACATGATTTAAAAGTAACTGTCCAGCAAATCGGTAATAATGATATTCAATTATTTGAGCGTTCAGATGATGTTGCTGCAGTTGCCTATTGGTATTCAGCAGAAAAAGCAAGTGATTTACCAGCTATTGCTCCACAACCGGAAAGAGTGCCGCGCTAGGTATTTATGAATGACATATTAAAAACGTGATTCTGCTACGAAAACAGAACCACGTTTTTTCGGGCCCAGATAACTGTCAAAATTCCAGGTTCCTTTATTATGCCCTGCATCTATTTGAGAACGCCGCGTTTTATAAAAAGTACACAATTTTACTGTATTTAATGATTTTCATGTTAGATGGTCTATCTTTAGCTACAATAAAATAGTTATTTAAAAAGCCTTTCAATCTTTTAAAAAAGATACAGTAAGTTTTTAGCAGAATGGTAAAATATTTATATAATTGAAAAGTAATTTAGTATAACTTTTTGTAATAGTAGGACCTAATTAATTGGTATTTTATGTTGAATAGTTTTCAGTGGATAATAAAATAAGGCAATTTGATTATTTAAATAAAAATTACAGCCCGCCAATTATATCAAAGAAAAGAGATCAGAATGAGCATTATCAAAAATCATTTTTTTGCAGGTGAAAGAATTCTTTTTGGACTAAAAGATGCACAACTGGAAGGAATCACTTTTGGAGAGGGTGAGTCCCCACTAAAGGAAGCCAGCAAAATTAGCATTAAAGACTCTGTTTTTAAGTGGAAATATCCGTTGTGGTATGACAATGACATCACTGTCACTAATACTGTTTTTGAAACTATGGCTCGTAGTGGTATCTGGTATACCAAAAATATTGCGATTAAAAATTCGGCTTTGCAGGCACCAAAATTATTTAGAAGAGCAGAAAAAATAAATTTGGACCATGTTCATTTTGCAAATGCTGAGGAGACAATGTGGACATGCAAGGACATTCGCATTACCAATAGTCAAATTAACGGTGATTATTTTGGCAAAGATAGTCAAAATATTTATCTTGACCACGTCAGTGTAGTTGGCAACTATGTTTTTGATGGTGCCCAAAATGTTGAAGTGCATCATTCTACTTTTGTCTCTAAAGATGCTTTTTGGAACTGTGAAAATGTTAGTGTGTATGATTCGCTAATAGATGGTGAATATTTGGCCTGGAATGGCCACAATATTAAGTTCATTAATTGTCAGATTGAAAGTGATCAAGGACTTAATTACATTGACCATTTGGAATTAAAAAATACCAATTTAATTCACACGGACTTAGCTTTTGAATATGTTTCTAATATCGATGCTACGGTTTCGAGTAAGATCGATAGTGTCAAGAATCCAATTTCCGGTAGTATTGTTGCTCCTGCAATTGGTAAGTTGATTCTAGATCCAAAAAAAATTACTCCCGCTAAAACGGAAATTATCTGTGCTAAAATTGATGAGAAGATTGTTCATTCAGATGAAAATCAGAAACCAGGGGATTAAATATAATGAATAAATATGATTTTGTTAATGCACCGGATAGAAGTACGACAGACTCAGTCAAGTGGCATGTTAAAAAGGGCGACTTACCAATGTCAATTGCCGACATGGACTTTAAAACTGCACCGGAAATTATTGCTGCAATGAAAGAAAAAATTAGTCTCGGTGTTTTTGGCTACGAGTGGCCTGAAGATGATTATTTTAATGCTGTAGCTGACTGGTATGAAAAAGAGCACGGTCATCGGCCAGAGCAGGAATGGCTGATTTTTACTACGGGTGTAGTACCGGCAATCTCTGCAGTAGTGCGGCGGATCTCTCACATTGGTGACAATGTTTTAGTGCAAGCACCTGTTTATAATGTTTTCTATAATTCGATTGAAAATAACGGTCGGCACGTTTTAAGTAATGACCTGCAATTTGATGGTTCAAATTATAAGATCAATTGGGAAGACTTGGAACAAAAATTAGCATTACCTCTGACGACACTAATGATTTTTTGTAATCCGCATAATCCTGTAGGAAAGGTATGGACTCAAGCAGAAGTTCAAAAAATTGCTGATTTATGTTTTAAACATCATGTGGTGCTTTTGTCTGATGAGATTCATGGTGATCTGGTGCGCAAAGGGCCAGATTATACTCCTGCCTTTTCAGTAAATGGTCCTGCACGTGACAACGTCATTTCCTTAGTTTCGCCAAGTAAAACCTTTAACGTTGCCGCTTTGCATGCAGCAACCGCTATCGTACCGAATAATAACTTGCGCGCTATGGTTAATCGCGGTCTCAATAGTGACGAAATAGCAGAACCTAATTTGTTGGCTATTCCGGGAACGATCGCTGCTTATGAACATGGTCATGATTGGTTGCAAGCATTGATTAAGCAGCTAAACGTTAATTTTACATATGCGCAAGAGTTTATCGGCAATAATCTTCCCCAGGTAAAAGTGGTCTCAGGCAAAGCAACATACTTAATTTGGCTTGATGTTGAACAGATTAGTACCGACTCGCAAGAACTAGCAGAATACTTAGAGAAGAAAACAGGTCTGGTTTTATCACCGGGAAGTATTTATCGCGGTAACGGTCACAACTTTTTACGTATGAACCTTGCCTGCCCATTAGCAATGGTTAAAGATGGCTTAGAAAGATTAAAGACAGGACTAACCCAATATTCCGCTTAAATATGTTAAAAAGACGACTATGGCAATCAGCATAGTCGCTTTTTGACTAGAAATAATAAAAAGCTAACTAGTGCTATAAACGAAATTAATGTTTCATGTGAAACTCAAAGACAAAAGGTAATAAATATGGCAGATTAATTAGCTGAGTCAGCATATTTTCAATATTATTAATTTGCTAATAAGGCGAATAGTTTAATTACATATTTGCATACTAGTTGTTGAAACAGACTTTTTATTTGCCGGTTTTAAGTTGTAAAAAATTAATTTTTAGATTTATTTTTTTGAAAGTGCTGAGCAAGTTGAATGGCAGTGGTGATGTAGTCAAGAATAGTTGAGACTGCTAATATGATGCCTTTGAAATTAACCGAGTCTTCAAAAATTAGCGGTAGTTGAGCACCCATTGCAATAAACAAAACTATGATCAAAAGTTTACCTGGAGAAATTTTGTCATTACTACTTGTGAACTTATCTAATAAAGTTTGAATCTTTTTTGTTGTTTGTGGTGATAGCTGCATTTTCTGAGCAAGAATTTTTAAAAAGGTGCTGTTTTTAAAGACAGAGACTAATTGTTCATTTGCTTCTGTGGATAATTGTTTTAGTTGTTCTGCAATATGTTTATTATGCTTAGCGCAAATCTGCAATAAATTTTGAATTTGTTGTAGTCCAGATAAATTCCATGAATAATTATTTGAATTAATTCTTTCCCATAATTGTGGTATCTGTGCAATTCTTTGATTGAATTTGTTGAATAATTTCTGTGTCATTTTTGTTGGTAACATACTTTTTGGCCAATTTACTAACTTATTTTTAATATGCATAAAATATACTTCCTTTTCCTAATTATAGCAAGGATAGATATTATACAAACTTTATATGCTTAAATAAAAAATTGCTTTTTTCATGTGAAACATTATTACGATTGACTTGATGATAGAGATGGGGTTCATTAATTAATAAGGTTATTGCATAAATGATGATGTTGGATAAATTAATAAAAGTAATTGACCGCAAACTCACTTTTTATAATGAAGTTACCAAAAAGCATAACATGGATGAGCGTAAAAATAGCCGGAAGAAATATTAGCTGGCAAAGAAAAAGCGCAATAATGACACTAAAGGTAAATTATTGCACCTGATTTATATTACTTTAAATAAAGCTAAATTTTTATTGAAACGGAAATACTTTTTAATCGTAATTATTTGCTTTGGATGGTAATAACATAAGAATGATGAACCAAATGTCGCCAATGATTGGCACTATCATGATTAAAATCCACCAAGCAGAATGATTACTGTCATGTAAACGGCGAAAGCGCAAAGATAACATTGCAATCCAGACAACAAAGGATATGATGAGAGAGCTCGTCTTGATGCTCCAATCGCCCCAATTATAAATATCATTAATTGAATGACCTAATAGGCTCTCAACCAAATTCATCAAAACAAAAGCCAATATCCAATTTATAATCACCGGCCACCAATATTCTGAACGATTAGCAGTGCCGGAAAAATTTAAAATATTCTGCCAGAACTTTTTATATGATTTAATCATTAAATATTTCCTCCTACTTTTACCTAATAAATTCATCATAGTGCATTGCAAGAGAATGGGCAAAGATAAAGGCTTTATATGACTTAATAAGCAATATTTTTGTTTTATTATTATAAAAGCGGTATCTTGAACTTGAATTTATTGAAGGGAGAAAGTACAAATGGACAATAATTTATCAGATCCGTTAAAGCGCTATCATCATGATGATTTTCCTAAGCAATCACAGGAATATCCTGGACTGCAAAGTAAAATGGATCCAGCGCCTGCTGGCGACATGGCCGACTATGAAGGACATGGATTGTTAAAGGGTCGCAATGCCCTTGTCACAGGTGGTGACTCCGGTATTGGCCGCGCTGTAGCAATTGGCTTTGCCAAAGAAGGAGCAGATGTAGCCATTCAGTATTTGCCAGAAGAAGAGTCAGATGCTAAAGACACAGCTGAATTGATTAAAAAGGCTGGACGTAAAGCAGTTTTGCTGCCAGCTGATTTCCGTAAACGTGGCAAAGCAGCAAAAGTTGTTGAAAAAGCTGTCAAAGAATTGGGCAGTTTAGAATTATTGGTAATGAACGCAGCTATCCAACAAAATGTTGATGGCATAGAGAATTTGTCAATGGATCAAGTGCACGATACTTTTGAAGTTAATATCATTTCCATGTTTGAGATGGCTAAGGCTGCAGTACCGCATATGAAGCCGGGCAGCGTAATTCTGACCTCGACTTCTTTAGAAGGCTTCAGTCCATCACCAATATTGCTTGATTATGCAGCTACCAAAGCAGCAATTGTCAGCTTTTCTATTAATTTGGCTCAAAGTCTTGCTCCTAAAGGAATTAGAGTTAATAGTGTTGCACCTGGTCCTGTTTGGACACCTCTGCAAGTTTGCGGCGGTCAGCCAACCGATGCTCTTGCTACATTTGGTCAGCAAGTACTGTTGAAACGCGCAGGACAACCTGATGAAATAGCTCATGTTTATATTTTCTTGGCTTCAAACTTGGCAAGTTATGTGACAGGCCAAGTATATGGTGCCACAGGTGGACCAGCTATTAATTAAGGAATAATAAATAAAATTTAATTTCCGTTTTTACTTTCGTGTAAGTAAAAGCGGATTTTTTATGCCAAATTTGCTTTTTGGATAGGGCTTCAGTATATTAAATAATTAATTAGTATTTAATATCCAAAGAATAGAGGTGAAGAAATGAATAAAAGTATTTTTCAAAAAATAGCACTACTGTCGCAAAAAAATGCCAGGATTATTGCAGATGAGTGGCATTACGACGGACAATATGCTTTTTATGATATGAAAAATGATCAAGAAGATTATGATGAAATAATTTCTCCCCAGTTACGTAAAAATAATTACTTTCAGGTTTTGGATACAAACGGCAACTTAGTCGCCTTCTTTTGTCTTGACCCAGATAAGGAGAAAAGAGAACAAGTTGAAGTTGGGTTGGGACTAGCTCCTAATCTAACTGGTCATGGTCTAGGCAGCGAATTTATGTCAGTCATTGAAAATTTTGTCAAAGATAACTATGACTATAAAGTAATTGTTTTATCCGTTGCTGACTTTAATTTGCGCGCAATTAAAGTCTATCAAACGGCAGGTTATGTCCAAACAGGTACAGAAAATGTGCATTCAAATGGCGGCATCTATAAATTCAATCTTATGTCAAAGAAAATTTGAGTTTGGTTTTATAGATATTATATGAAAGAATTGCAGGTAAAAATTATGGATAAAACATGGCAAAAAATGTATGAGGCAGCGAAAAAAGTACAAGGGTTCACTGCCATTGGTCCTCATATGGAAGCTGGCGGAGTTGCTGCTGCTGTTTTAGCTGAATCAGGAAAAATTTATACGGGAGTTTGTGTTGACACAGCTTGTGGGTTAGGTGTCTGCGCGGAACGCAGTGCGCTTTTTAATATGATTACCAATGGTGAAACTAAAATTAACAGAGTTTTAGCATTAATGGCAGATGGTAAAAATGGTGCTCCTTGTGGTGCTTGTCGCGAATTTATTGTTCAGTTAATGGAAAAAGATTATCAACAAGTTGAAATTATGCTGGATTATGAAAAGGACAAAGTCGCTACAATGGGCGAATTAACCCCAGAATGGTGGCTATAATGGATAAAGAAGTAAAACAATTTTGGCAGGATTTTTGCTTTAAGCACAATTTGTCTGCCAGCACTAAAGTTGACGCTTGGGCTTTTGGTTATAGTGAAAAAGATGCAGATGAATTGGCTGAGTTAGTTAAGAGAGGCATAAAAACTGCCACAACTTCAGAATATGTACCAGGCGATGAAGATATGCCTAAAGTTGGCGATTGGAACATAATTCTTGATGGTCAAGGTAAACCCGTCTGTGTTGTCCAAGATAAAGTGGTAGAAATTATCCCTTATAGTCAAATTTCCGCAGAACATGCTTATCATGAAGGAGAAGGAGATCGCAGTTATCAATATTGGCGCACAGTTCATGATCAATTCTTTGAAGAAGAATTTAAAGCTAATGGGCAAAAATTTTATCCTCAAGCGCCAATGGTTTGTGAAACTTTTGCAAAGATTGATTAATTGGGACGTTGCAAAATGAAAAAAATATGATATAGTTAAAATAATTTAGAGAAAGAGGTTATTGCCAAAATGGAGAATTAATTTCTGGTTTTATTAGTAAGCAAAAAGTTTGATAACCAAAGCTTTTGTCATGCTTTTTTGCCAATAATCAGAAATTAGTTTTGTTCTCTTTTGTGGTGATTCTTTAGTTTCACTAGCTTTTTGTGCACTGCTAATCAAATTATGGGCAATATGGTTATCAGTGCTTTTTCTTTAGCAAAAAGCAGGTGTTAACATGGAATATATTAAAATAACGAATCTGAAAGTAGAGTATCAAGGTGAGGTTTTATTTCAAGCTCCACATTTAAATGTTCAAGACCAGCAAATAACCGGTTTGATAGGTGATAATGGTGTAGGTAAAACTACGTTAGTCAACATTATTGCTGAAAAGCCTACAGTTTTTGAGATAGAGGGGCAAGTTAAAAGAAATTGCCATACTATTTTAGTACCACAAATTTTAAATAACAGTGAGCAAAGTGGTGGAGAAAAGGAAAAGGCAGCTATTGTTCGAGCATTACTTCAGATAAATCAAACTCAGAATTCTCTGCTAATTTTGGATGAGCCGACATCTAATTTAGATATTGAGCAACAAAGATGGCTAATTAAAGCCTTAGACAGTTTAAAACAACCAATTCTGTTAATTAGTCATGATCAGGCTTTTTTAAGTAAACTTGTCAATGTTATCTGGCAGATCAAGGACCAGCAAGTTCATGAATTTAAAGGTACTTATGACGAATACCAGCAATTTCTTAGAACACAAGAAAAAAGGCAGAATACTGAGTATTATCAAAAACGAATTGAAATTAAAAGACTAAAAAAAGATCAAAGGGAGTACGAAACTAGGGCTAAAAAATCTACTAAGAAAAAGAAAAGTATTTCTTGGTCCGATTGGAAAATAAAAGATAGCAGCGGTATAGAAAAAAGCCTTTTTCGTGAAAGTACTTTACTGAAAAGGCGTATAGCTAAAGCAGAAACGACGCTGGAAAAGCCGCAAGTTAATCAGCCAATCACTTTAGGTAATATTGAAAATATGAATCTGGAGCTGTCTCAGAAAAGCAGCATAGTCAGATTCAAGACGCAAAGTGTTACTCTACATAAAAAGCAATTATTTGCAATAACTAAAGAGTTGAAAATTAAAGGAAAAGAAAAAATAGCGTTAACTGGTATAAATGGTGCTGGAAAATCAGTTTTTTTAGAAAAATTATTTCACAAAAAACTGGCTGTCTGGCTTAATCCACAGCTAAAAATGGGCTATTTCAAACAAAATATGGCGCAGGAAACTGAAGAAACAGCTACAGTAAAAGAGGTAATATATAAAAACAGCATTTTTAATAAAACTACTACAATGCAGCTTTTAGGTGACTTGCATTTGCAAAGGTCTTTGGATAATCGCGTTAGTGCTTTGAGTGGAGGACAGCTTGTTTGTTTTAAATTGGCAAAAGTGCTTTTAGGTGAACATAACTTACTGATCCTTGATGAGCCGGACAACTTTTTAGACATTTCATCTATTAATGCTTTAGCAGAATTTCTAAGAAACTATCCGTTTGCTGTTATTGTAGTTTCTCACGATCAGAAATTATTAAAAGATTTAAACTTTACTTCTTGGAAAATAAAAAATCACAAGTTAATAACTCCTAGTGATTTTTCGAGTAAAGAAAATGCTAAGACTGCTAATCAGATCAGTTTATTACAATTCAAATTAGACCAACTGATTTCCGATCCTAATGCTTCATTTAATGACATTGAAAATATTTCCCGGGAAATAAATAGAATTTCAAAAAAGAACTAGGTTTTATTAATTGGGACAACAGTAGCAAAAATTATGGATAGCTTGTTTTACTTTAAGTATTTTACTGTAAAGCAAATTAAGGGGTCAATATTAAAAACAAATGGCACACGCAAATTGCTAATAACTATTATAATGTTAATAACTAGTAGTATAAGTTTAATTAAGGAGGAAAAATGACTAAACCAGTTATTGGCATAGCAGGATCTGAAATGATTGATTCTGCTGGAATGTTTCCAGGATACAGACGTAGTTATGTTAATGAGGATTATGTGGATTCTGTTGTTAAAAATGGCGGAATTCCCTTTATAATTCCTTTTACTGAAGATGATGAAGTTATTAAAAGCCAGATGGCTCATGTGCAAGGATTGATTTTATCTGGTGGACATGATGTTGATCCTCACTTATATGGTGAAGAATTAATGCCTAAAATTGGTCCCATTTGGCCTCAGAGAGATCACTTTGACATGCTTTTATTAAAAATTGCTGAAGAAACTGATAAACCCGTTCTGGGAGTTTGCCGCGGGGCACAGATTATTAATGTAGCACATGGTGGCAGTCTCTACCAGGATATTAGTTATCGCTCAGAGCAAACTCTAAAACACGAACAAGGTCATACACCTGATTTGCCTACTCACAAAGTAATAATTAAGGAAAACAGCTTATTAGCTAAAACATTGGGTAAGACTGAATGCATGGTTAATTCTTTTCACCACCAATTAATTAAAGACATAGCGCCAGATTTACTTGAAGTTGCAGATGCAAGCGATGGCGTCCCGGAAGGGCTTGAAAATAAACAGGGTACTGTTTTGGCGATTCAATGGCACCCAGAAATGCTACACAACAATCCTAATACTAAGTATATGAATAATTTATTTAAATTTGTGGTTGAAAATGCTAAGTAGGGAGTAAATATGACTCAAAACAAAAACGCAGGAGACAAACTTGGCTTTTGGTCGATTGTTCTTTTAGCTATTAACTCAATTATTGGTTCCGGTATCTTTTTAACACCTGGTAGTGTAGTTAGTCAGGCAGGGAGTAAAGCTTTAATTGTCTACTTCATTGCTGCAATTTTTGCCTCAGTCTTAGCTATTTCATTTTCAGCAGCTGCTAAGTATGTAACTAAATCTGGTGCTTCTTATGCCTATTCTAAAGCTGCTTTTGGTGATAACGTTGGTTTTTACGTTGGCATTTTGCGTTACTTTTCTGCTAGTGTTGCCTGGGGAGTAATGGCTGTTGGTGTAATCAAATCGACTATTTCTATTTTTGGTGGCAATCCAGATAAATTTTTAAATGTTACTATTGGTTTTATTATCTTAATGGTAGTAGTTACTGTAATTAACTTATTTGGACAAAAGTTTGTGAAACTTGTTATGAACATGGCTACAGCAGGTAAATTAGCTGCATTAATTTTAATTATTGTGGCGGGTGTTGTTTTACTTATTACCACTGGAGCCACACATAGTTTGTCATCTGTTGACCAAATAACGCAAAACGGACAAAGAATAGTACCAACTTTAACTACTACAGGACTCGTGATGGCCGTTGTTTCAGCGTTCTATGCTTTTACAGGTTTTGAATCAGTTGCCTCTGGTTCAGAAGACATGCAAGAGCCAGAAAAAAACTTACCAAAGGCTATTCCACTAGCAATTTTAGTTATCGCCGCTATTTATATTGGGGTAGTGGCCGTAGCGATGGTGTTAGATCCTAAGGCGCTGATGACGACTAAACAAGTGGTAGCAGTCAGTGCAATTTTTAAAAATGAAGTATTGCGGGATGTAATTTTAGTTGGTGCGCTTATTTCTATGCTGGGAATAAATGTCGCCTCTAGCTTTAATGCGCCACGCATTTTGGAGGCAATGGCACGTGAACATCAACTACCAGGTACTTTAACCAAAAGAACTAAAAATAACTTTCCTATTAAAACATTTTTTATTTCTGAAGCGTTAGCAATTTTAGTACCTTTAGCTTTTCAATATAACATGACTAATTTGATCACATTAAGCGCCATGGTCAGATTTTTAGGCTTTATCATTGTTCCGCTGGCAGTAATTTGTTTTTACTATGGTAAAAATAAGCAACCAATTTTACCAGCTCCTAAGAATGTTTTAACTGATATATTTGTACCAATATTGTCAATAATTTTAGTAATCTTTTTGCTGGTTAAATATAACTGGCAAGCGCAATTTGGCATTATTGAGAATGGTAAAGTCGTCGGTGTTAACTGGTATGCAATTTTCATGATGATCTTTGGCTTCGTAATTTTACCGCTATTTATGTTTTGGCTCTCTAGAAAAGAAAGAAGCAAGCAGCAATAGTTTGCCAGGATAAATTAACATATAAAAAAAGAGTTGGCCGTGAAAAAATCACGTCAACTCTTTTTTATATTTAGTTATTTCTAGTGCTTTCTTACTTTAAAATAGTGGATCAAGCTGTAGCAGAACAAAATAATCATACCAGCTCCAGCCATCGTCATATCGGCACGAGGTGAACCATTACCTAAATTGCTGCCTAACCAGTCTATAATCGTCGGTGAAGCGGCACAACCAACATTTACGAGCACTAAAGTAATCGTTGTAGCAAAGTTGACCGAATTTCGCGGAGCTGCTTCATCTAGCCAGTTAAAAATATAAGGGACTGACAGACCAAACCCAGTGCCTAAGACAATAACAGCAATAACCAATACTGGTAAATTAGCAGCATAGGCAAGAGCCAATAGTCCAACAACTTGCAGCAACAAACCTATAGGTAAAATTAAATCTTGGAGTTTCTTTTTCAAATAGCCATAACACATTCCGACAGGTATCCCAACCAGAGTTGCTACACTTGAAACAAAAGCAATTTGACTAACGTTGGCGATTTTTTGCGTAGTGGCTAATTGTGGTAATTTAAAAGTCATTGGCATAAAGAAGACGTACATGAAGAACATAATAAGAGAGATTTCCACGACGCTGCCGTTGATCTTATTTTCCTCTTTAACTGGTGAATTTTCAGTATCAGTTCCCTCACTTTTTTCATTTGGTAATGACACTACTAAGCCGAATAATAGCATGACTGGCAGTGCTACTAAGTAGATTGCAAAAGTTGCATGCCAACCCATAACGGCTAAGAGACCAACACAAAATGAAAATACAGCAGCACCTACACTACCCATTGAGTTTTGAAAACCAAGCATGGTTGATAGTTCGTTGCCCTGATAGAATTTGGACAGCAGACTAACAGCTAATGAATTAAAGAGACCAATCCCGGCTCCTAAAAGAAAACGGGAAATTAAAATTGGTGTATAACTTGCTGCGTACATTGGGTATGTGCCTGCCAGTAAAGCAATTGCTAAACCAGTAATAACCGTTGGCTTGGTTCCGATCAGTTTTATTAAAAAGGGACTTATAATCAGACCTACAACAATTCCAATATTAGGAATTGTGCTTAATGTCTCTACGGCAGCCCGTGAAACTTGCGGAAATGATGAGTACATCAACGGCAGTACTGAAGAAATTTGTGGTGCTATCATTAACATTAATGATATTGATAATAAAGCACATTTGAATAATCCAGATTTTGGATTAAATTTTTTCATATTAATTGCCTCTTTTTTATTTAATACTAGTTTTAATAATATATTACTCTCTTTTAACAGTTAAAATAACGCTTTCAGTAGCTTTGATCTGGCGCTGAGGAACTTTTTCTGATTTGCATACTAGTTTGGCCATAATAATCAACCATTGCTCTATTTAAAGAGCGGATACCACTAAAGCCGTTTTTCATTGCTATTGCTGTGAGAGTCATAGCAGTATGACATAAATCTTGATATGCTTTTTGTGCCCGGAAATTCCTAAGATATTTACCGATAGTAGTTCCCATATTTTGATGAAAAATTCGTTGCAGATATTGCCGTGATAAGTGGCAGCTGTCCGCAATGTTTTGGGGTGTAACTGGCTCTTGGTAATGATCTTGAATATAATCTAGAGCATGACGCAAATGTTCGGTAATAATTAAGTTACGTGATATTTGCCCCTTATTATCTCGTTGTTTTAAAAAGTATTTGAGTAGAATATTTAAAACTTGATAGCTAAGGATAGTTAAGTCCAGATTTTTAAAAGCTTTAGCTGGTGCAGATTTGATGGCAATAATTTTACTCAATAAAGTTTGTAAATAATGATATTGCTCTACTTGCTCTAAACTTAATTTTGCAAGGGATTGCAATTCAAATTGATAATGGTCCATTTCAGGAAACATTTGTAATACTAAGGGATAAGGAAAAAGCAGGGATAAAGCCAGATCATTTTTAGAGCTGTTAAGATTGCGCACGCTATGAACAACTTGGGTATTAATTATTAAAACTTCGCCAGGATGCGTTTCATGATCTACCCCACCAATAATAAAATGGTCAATTTTCCCTCTTAGTGTAAAACTCAGCTCAATACTTTGATGCCAGTGAGGAGGTACTTCTGAAGAGCCCGGGTATTGATGAACCTTGATAAAAACGGGAAGTTCATCTAATTGCACTAACTCATGCTTATCACGTGCCATGATATTTTCTCCTTTACTAAAAATGGTCGAACTAAATTATACTAGTTCAACCAGTTTTGGTAGATATTATTTAATTGAGATATTTGCGGAAGAAGTTTAACTCATCTTCATTACACTGCTTGGCTAAATCGTCTTTTTGGTTAACGTGGAAAACGTGTCCCCGGCGATGATCATTATCACCATAAAAATGAAGTTCATGGTAAATGTTTTTAGCGTGGAGATAACCTGAAAGCATGTAGGCATTATCACGCAGAAAATCATCGGTAGAAGTCATGATAAACAGGGGTGGCAATGCCGGTGTTAGGAATTGTTCTACATTTAATTCATCGTGTTTATCCATGCGAATTTCAGGTCTGAAATAAGCTTCGGGTGTACCGGCAATTGAATTAATTTCTGTTAAGAAGTAAGCGCCACAGTTTAAAGCAGCAGCTTTAATAGTTAAGTTAGGTACAGAATAGCCGAAATATTTACGATATTCATTGTTGGTATAAACTGCTAAAATTTGTTCACCCATTTGACCGCCAGCACTGTCTCCAACTATAAAGACGTTGTCTAAGTCAAACTGATATTTAGCGGCATTTTCTTTTTTGGCTACCCAATGAAATACCCGATTAATATCATCTAACTCGCCCGGGTATACAACATCAGGTGCTAACCGATAATTGGCGTTAACTACTGCAAAGCCTGCTTTAGCAAGAGCTAAACAATAGAACTGGTATGTTTCCTTAGTGCCATATACCCAGCCGCCACCGTGGATATTGACGATAACCGGTAGTTTTCCATTAGTTCTTTTTTGTGGTAAGTACACATCAAGTATCTGATACTTGGGATCATTACCATAAGGTATATTATCAAATCTTTCTACTTCGGGAATTTGTGTTGGTAAGCCTTCGTCACGTTGGTCGTCACCTTTTTTAAATTCGCTACGCATTTCTTGAACTAATTTTTGATAATCTGGTTCTGACATTTTACAGCACTCCTTTTTGTGAAATCGCTTTATCAAGTATATTTTACTTCACTATTATGAAAAAGAAAGGCTATAAAGTCACTTCAAAATGGCGATTGGAAAAACAAAAGTTTCATCAAAATTAGCGCAGATTTTAATTATAATCAGCTTAAAAAATATTTTTGCTGTTGACACCGCTTACAGAGAAGAGGTAAAATAATTCTAACTGAATATTCGGTTTGTAACTGATACGATCAGGCAATACCTCTTGTTCGAGAGAACGAGTGGTATTGCCTTTTTTATTTTGGAGGTAAATTATATGTCTGTTTTTCCGAAAGACTTTTTATGGGGTGGAGCGATAGCGGCAAATCAAGCAGAAGGTGCTTGGAATATAGATGAAAAAGGTGTTGCAATTACAGATACTACACAACATGGGATTGCGAAAAATGAGCACGACGAAGAAGTTCTGCCAAATACTTTTTATCCCAGTCATGAAGCTATTGATTTTTACCATAATTATGAAAGAGATTTGGAATTAATGGCTGAAATGGGCTTTAAATGTTTTCGTACCTCTATTGCCTGGACGAGAATTTATCCTACAGGAGAGGAAGAGAGTCCAAACGAAAAGGGACTTCATTTTTATGATTTTTTGTTTGATAAAATGCTCTCCTTAGGAATTCAGCCTGTAGTAACAATATCGCATTATGAAACCCCCTTAGCATTACATAAAAAATATAATGGTTGGGAAAACAAAAAGTTAATATCTCTTTATATTAAATTTTGTAAAACAATTTTTGAACGTTTTGGCGATAAAGTACACTATTGGATGACATTTAATGAAATGAACAATACACAAACTATTCCATATGCAGCTGCAGCAATGGACTTATCGGGTACTTATTCTCACCAACTTTCTCAAATTTATCAGGCTCAGCATAATATGTATGTTGCTAATGCTTTAGCTAATAAATTGGCTAAAGAAATAATGCCTGATGCTCATATGGGTATTATGCTTTCTTTAAGTCAAGCAGCTGTTTATCCAGCAAGCCCCAAACCTGAGGATGTTTTTGGTGCTCTCCAATTACAGCGAAGAACATTTGTAAGTTCGGATGTGCAATTAAAAGGCTGCTATCCGGGATATGTAAAGAGAATATGGGATGAATATAATGTCAAACTTGACATTACTGATGAGGAGCTTGACTTAATAAGAAAATATAAATCTGAATTTTTAGCATTCAGCTATTATCGTTCTAGTACTTTTGAAGATGGAATGAAAATTTATGGTGATACTGGTGGAGTGGTTGGAAAACCAAATCCTTATTTAAAGAATTCAGCTTGGGGTTGGCCAGTAGATCCCCTGGGATTACGTTGGATGTGTAATTTGGTTCAAGACAGATACGATTGTCCTATGTTTATAGTAGAAAATGGTCTTGGCGCTGTAGATAAAATAAGTGAAGATGGCAAAATTCATGATAAAGAACGTTCGGATTATCTTAAAAAACATCTTAAACAAATTGGTGAAGCAATAAAGGATGGTTGTAAAGTGATTGGCTACACTTGGTGGGGACCAATTGACATCGTTTCTGCCGGTACGGGTGAGATGAATAAGCGTTACGGATTTATTTATGTTGATCGTGATAATGACGGCAAGGGAACGATGAGGAGAATAAAGAAAGATAGTTTCAATGTTTATAAAGAAATAATAGAAACGAACGGTAATTGCTTATTTTAATAGTGGTTGAAGGGGATAGTATGCATATTATTAAAATACTAAATAACAATGCTGTTCAAGTTATTAATGAAGATGGTGACCAAGTTATTATAGTTGGTCGAGGAATAGGTCATGATAAAAAAAGAGGCCAGACTATCTCTATTGAGAATAGTGACGAAGTTTTTGTGATGACAAATAAAAATCTTTTTCCATCAGTTAAAAACATTTTAACTTCAGTTTCAACTGACTTAATTGAGACAAGTAACAAAATAATTAATTATGGGAAAAAGCTATTAGATACTAATTTAAACCAGAATATTATTATTAGTCTTACTGATCACTTAGATTACGCTATTTCTAGGGCGCGTGATGGAATATATACTCCAAATCCCTTAAATTTAGATATAAAAAAGTTTTATCCAACAGAATACAAGATTGGTGAGTATGCCTTAAAAGTTGTTAAAAAATATCAATTTACGATATTAAAAGAAGACGAAGCTGGCTTTATAGCAATGCATTTTGTAGATGCAACTATCAAAGATAATAAAAGTACTCACAATATACTGCGCTTAACTGAAGCATTAAAGAAAGTTTTAGCCATAGTTGAAAAAGAAATGCCAAATATCAGCAAAGATTCTTTGGCATATAGCCGTTTCGTTCGTCACATACAGTATATGATTATTAGAATTTTTGAAAATGGTAAGGAAACAAATGAAATCGATGCTGATATTGCAAAGATTGTTTTTGAAAAATATCCCTTCGAATACTCTTTAGCTAAAAAAATAAGAAAAGTAATACTACACGACTTTAAAGTTGATATAAACGATGAGGAACAAATGTATATAACAATACATTTAGCCCGGCTGGCTGATGTAAGGGGAGAACAAATATGAAACATAAAGATGAGATAAACTCAATCATTAAAGATGTAGGTGGGGTTGCTAATATTCAACGTATGACCCATTGCATGACAAGGTTAAGATTTAATCTTGCTGATGATAAAAAAGCTGATCTAGATGCAATTAGCAAAATTAACGGAGTATTAAACACTCAATTTCAAAATAGCCAATTACAAATTGTCATAGGACCAGCAGTCGCTGATTGGTATGACGAAATTTCGAATTTAACAGGTATTGGTCAAGAAGAAAGTCAAGAAACTGAAGTGAAAGAAAAGAAAGGTTTTTTTAGCAAATTACTTGAAATCTTTTCAAATGTTTTCTTGCCGGTTATTCCAGCTATTGCTGGTGCCGGTATGATGAAAGCAATTTTGGGACTTCTGTCATCTTTTTCATTAATATCACAAAAATCTGATTCTTATATTATTCTTAATTTGATGGCCGATGCTACATTTTATTTTTTACCTTTTTTATTGGCTATATCAGCAGCAAAGCTCTTTAAGACAAATGCAATATTATCAGCGGTTCTAGCTGGCGCTTTACTATATCCAAGCTTAATTAATAATGTGGGCAAAATCAGTAACTATCATTTTTTAGGGTTGCCTATTCCCGTGATAAATTATAGTGCATCTGTTTTACCTATTATTCTCTCTGTCTGGATAATGAGTTATTTATATAGGTTTGTAGATAAGCATATGCCTGACATGCTAAAGGTTATTTTTGTACCAACTGTTGTTTTAATTATAATGATCCCCATTGAATTAATAGCCATAGGACCTTTAGGAAATTATTTAGGCAGTATATTATCTGCTGCTTCTATGAAACTGTTTTCATTTTCTGGTGCGTTAGCTGGTGCTATTTTGGGTGGATTACGTCCATTACTGGTCATGACAGGTATGCATCAAGCATTAACCCCAATTGTTTTCCAAAATTTCGCTTCAAAAGGCTATGACGTTTTGATGCCAACAATGTTAGTATCAACTTTTGCCCAGGCAACAGGCGTTTTAACTATGGTATTTAAGACAAGATCCAAGAAAGAAAAATCAGTCATTTATGCATCAGGTATTTCTGCTATTTTAGGTATTACAGAACCTGCACTATATGGTGTGATCGTAAAATATAAGCGTGTATTACTATCCGTTTGTATAGGTGGAGGTCTTGGAGCAGCTTATGTTTCAGCAATGGGCTATCATTTGGGCAGCTTCACACCATCAAATATATTAAGTTTAGCTGTCTATGCACTTATGCCTAAATTTATTCATGTAATAATTGGACTGGGAATTGCAATAGTATCGACTGCATTATTAGTACTAGTCTTGCAACCTAAAGTTGGTGTAGAAGATGAGAAACCTGTTATTGATGTAAGTAAAGAGAATACAACCCGTGAAGATTTGTCAACAATAGATATTTTTGCACCTATGGAAGGTGATTTGGTGAGTTTGAAAGAAGTACCTGATACAACATTTTCTTCCGGTGCAATGGGTGACGGCTTTGCAATTATACCTAAAAATGGTGTTGTAAAAGCTCCGTTTGATGGCACGATTGCGGTTATAGCACAGACTGGTCATGCTGTCGGAATACGTGGGAAAAATGGTATTGAAGTTTTAATACATGTAGGTATTGATACAGTTGAATTAAACGGGAAATTTTTCCAAACTTACGTAACTCAGGGACAGAAAGTTTCAAAGGGTCAAAAATTAATTTCTTTTGATCTAAAAGAAGTAGAAAAGCAATATAATATTATTAGTCCAGTCATCGTAACTAGTGGAAAAGTTTCTTTAAAAGATAATGTTCGTGTTGATGGAATTGATAATAATACCCTACTTGCACAAGCAAGTACTGCAGATGCAATATAATAATTCCATGAGTATTATTTGAATATTATTCTTCGTAAAAATTCCAAACTTTAAAAATTTGGTGCATAAAGTGAGTTCAGAAGGAATCAACCTTTTGGATTCACTTTTTTTATGCCAATAAATTTTGTCGGTATTAAAGCAACAATTAGTTATTGCTTTGTGTGGTAATAAATTCTTGATATGCCTCATTTTCAGAGGTGGTCGTAACCTTAAAGTTATTAAAGTTGGGATGCTTCTGGTGCAATTCACTTTCTGCAACGTCAATATAATGTGTAATCGTAGCATTTCCGATTAATTCTATCCAATAGTTATGGCCACGGCGATGAACTTTAGTTTGAACAAAGCCGCCAGGATTAGAAACAGTCAGTAGTTTGTCAAACAGATTCATTGACTGGCAGGTCAAAGCGTAAATTAGACTTGCAGCTGACATGGCTGTACCACAGGCATTGGTGAAGCCTACACCTCGCTCAAAAGTATGTACAAATAGATGGTGCGCACTCAAAACTTGAGCAAAACTAACATTTACCCCATCTGGAAAATAAGGATTTTTTTGATTTAGTTTTGTGCCTAATTTTGCTAATAAATCGCTTTTGAAGACACTGTCTGAAACAAAGCTGATCAAGTGGGGGTTAGGGACAGCAACTGCTGAAAACTTCAATTCTGGTGCCAGTTCTGGCACTTCTTGATTATTTAATTCAGAATAACCTAGATTAGTAAAGGGCAGAGCCGCAGCTGCAAAACTAACCGGGCTGATTTCAACACTGATTGCCTTAACCTTTGGCGCCCAATCTGGCTGACAGCTGACACGCAAATCGCTTTGCATAGTTTCAACTTTGAATGTTTCTTTATGGTATTTTTGTGCTAAATAGCGGCCGACTGTCCTTAACCCGTTACCACACATGGAAGCAAAAGAACCGTCAGCATTGATAACTTCCATTTTTCCTAGAGTTTGCGCATGGTCTGAATTGCTGACCACTAGTAAACCGTCAGCACCATTAAGTAAGCCACTTTCCGGCTTAGTTATCTGTTGCGTCAAGTTGACTAATTCTCCCTTAGATAACGGTGTTTGAAATTGAGTTTGATCAAGTAGAAAAAACTTATTCTGTGAGCCGTGAACTTTTTGTAGTTGTATCATGAAAATTTCTCCTTAAATTAATTAAAAAACTGGTGATAAATTTCTTTAACAGCGGCAGCTGCGTCTGCCTTTTTGGTGCCTAGCATGATTGAAATGCGTGAAGCACCCTGGTTAATCATATGAATGGCAATATGCTTTTTTGCTAAAGGCAGAGTGATATTTTTCATTACACCAATCTTGTTGCGCATCCCTTCTCCAACCACCATAATGATGGCATAATCATCAATCCATTCTAGTTGATCAGGTTGAAGTGCTTTTTGAATTGCAAGACACATTTGCTGACGAATTTGTTTATCAAATTGCCTTTTATCAAAAATAACGGTCAAATCATCAATTCCTGATGGCATATGTTCATATGATATATTAAATTTATAGAATATTTGCAGTAATTTAAGTGTAAATCCCACTTCTTTATTTAGTAAATATTTATGTAAATATAATGCGGCAAAATGTCCAGAACTTGCCACACCTGTAATTGTACTTTGCGGGGTAAAACTATTTTGCGGGACAATCATTGTTCCTGGCAGTTCCGGATGATTAGTGTTTTTGACGTTTACGGGAATCCGGCCTTCAATTGCGGGAATAATGGCTTCATCATGGAAAACAGAAAATCCAGCATATGATAGCTCCCGCAACTCACGGTATGTCATAAACTTAATGGCACGGGGATGCGCAATAATTCTAGGGTCAGCTGCATAGATTGCATCTACATCCGTAAAGTTTTCATATAAATCTGCTTTAATTCCACGGGCCCAAATTGCTCCGGTAATATCTGATCCACCCCGAGAAAAGGTTGCTATTAAGCCATCTTGTGTAATGCCATAAAAGCCGGGGATGACTAATAAATCTGCAGTTTGTGCCCATTTTTGTAAATTTTCGTAAGTTTCTGGTAGAACTTGAGTATCGTTAGCATTACTAGTAACCATAAAGCCAGCTTCTGCGGGATCCAAAAAGCGAGCGGCTATATGGCGCTTTTGCAGAATTAAAGTTAAAAGCTGTGCACTAAGTTTTTCACCATGTGCTTTAAAACCCGCCATTAAAAAATCTGTGTTTGGATAAGAGAGTTGAGGAAGATTGAGTAATTCCTGTAACAAAGGCTTTACTAATTGCCCAGATATTTGAAAGTAGGTCGCGATATCCTGATACCTGGACCAAATTGCTTTTACCGTTGCACTGTAATCTTGGTTATTAAGAACATTTTCTGCATACGTAATTAATAAATCTGTTACTTTAGTGTCGTTTTTAGACCTTTTGCCAGGAGCAGAAGTCACGATCACTTTACGAGCTGGATCAGCATTAATAATTTTTAAAACTTTTTGAAATTGTTCTCCGTCAGCTAGAGAACTACCACCAAATTTAACAACTTTCATGTTAATACCTTTCACAATTAAATTTAATTTAAGTAATTAGTATTGGATTTTAACATTAAAATTTTAATCTTCAACTGCAAAAGAAAGCTGTTATTCAGTAAAGCGGCTGTTTTGGGTCATATTATTGCATTAAAATTTGCGCTAAAAGTATTGGTGCTAATGGCATTTTACAAGATAAAAAATAAATAAATTTGAAAAACAAGATTTTTATTTTAAAAATTAAAAAGCAATTGTCAGTGAAAATGGTTGACAATCATATTAATTAATAATAATATTTTAATAAATCGAAGAGGTTGCAACCAACAAGAGTAGCTGGTGGAGTTTCTGCAAAAACTAAGAAACTAGTCAAAGGGGCGGTTGCCGAAGCATTAATTATTGCGGTAATTAATAAGCTGGGACGTAATCAAACAGGTTACGGACTGTCGCAATTTTATGTTCGCGGAGCGCTATCGACAAAATTGATACCAGATAATAACTTGAAGGACTCTTTTGTTAGGTACAACAAAAGAGCCTTTTTTATTTAACAAAAAGGGAGAGACTTAAATGACTGCTAATGATTATTATCAAACTAATACCCAGGGTCATTTGACAATTGGGGGAGTAGACGCTTTGAAACTGGCAAAAAAGTTTGGTACCCCCTTAGTTGTTTATGACGTCCAGAAAATCAAACGGCAATTTCAGGCTTTCCAAAATGCTTTTGAAAAAGAGCAGATAAATTATGCCATTAGTTATGCTAGTAAGGCATTTGCTACGATGGCAATTTACCAAGTAATTAATGAGCTGGGCGGACATGTGGATGTTGTTTCTGGAGGTGAATTATTTACTGCACTTAAAGCCGGTTTTCCTGCGGCAAAAATCAGTTTTCACGGTAATAATAAAACCCCAGATGAGTTGTTAATGGCTGTCCAAAACCATGTGGGCGTGATTATTTTAGATAATTTTACTGAGATTAAACTGTTAAAAAGGATTTTAAAACAAACTAATACTCGCGTGCAGGTAATGTTGAGAGTAACTCCAGGGGTCTCTGCTCATACACATGAATATGACCAAACCGGTCAAGAGGACAGTAAATTTGGTTTTGATATTCGTTCAGGTCAAGCTGAGCAGGCGTTTTTGCAAGTTAGAGCTAACGCACAAATGGAATTAATTGGACTGCACGCACATATCGGTTCGCAAATTTTGGCAGCTGAGGGCTTTAAACTTGAAGTAGAGAAGTTGATGAAGTTAGTGAACGATTGGAAACAAAAATATGATTACCAGCCGCGCGTTTTAAACTTAGGAGGCGGATTTGGTATTAGATATACCGCGCAGGATGATACTTTGACTGCTCAAACCTTCATCAGTCAAATAGTGCAGACAGTTAAAAAATGTGCGCAAGCCAGCCACTTAAAAATGCCTACAATTTGGATTGAACCAGGACGTTCGATTGTCGGCGAGGCCGGCTATAACTTGTATACAATTGGCTCACGGAAAGATGTGCCAGGGCTTTTGCCTTATGTAGCAGTTGATGGTGGTATGGGAGATAATATCAGACCAGCACTTTATCAGGCAGAATATGAGGCACTGTTAGCAGAAAACCCACAAGCAAAGCCTGTAGAAACAGTCAAGCTCGCAGGTCGCTATTGTGAATCTGGTGACATTATTATTAACAAATTGGCACTGCCTAAAAGCAAACCCGGAGATGTAATTGCGGTTTTAGCAACTGGTGCTTACGGCTATAGTATGGCAGCTAATTATAATCGTGTTCCTAGGCCAGCTGTTGTTTTTGCAGAAAATGGGCAAGCACAAGAAGTAGTTACACGTGAAACTTATGCGGATCTAGTTAGTCATGATCGCTTTTATCAAATGGAAGGATAAATTATAAATATGAAAAAAATGTCGGCAACTGAAATCATTGATTTTATTGCTAATTCAACCAAAAAAACACCAGTTAAAGTTTATGTCAAAGGAAATTTGTCTCAGTTAAATTGGCCAGCAGACTGCAAAACTTTTATTGAAACTCGTACTGGAGTCGTTTTGGGAGACTGGCAAGTCTTGGGTCCTTTTATAGCAAAAAACTCTGACAAATTTGCTGATTACCAAGTGGAAAATGTTAGTCGTAATTCTGCCATTCCGTTGCTAGATTTTAAAAATATTTCTGCCAGAATTGAACCGGGTGCCCTTATTCGTGAAAATGTTGAAATAGGCAAAAATGCGGTAATTATGATGGGGGCTGTCATTAATATTGGAGCAGAAATTGGCGAAAATGCCATGATTGATATGAATGCTGTTTTGGGCGGCCGAGCAATCGTTGGTGCGAACAGCCACATAGGAGCAGGAGCGGTAATTGCCGGAGTCGTAGAACCAGCCTCAGCACAACCTGTAAAAATAGGCAAAAATGTTTTGATAGGTGCTAATGCAGTAGTTTTAGAAGGAGTCCAAGTTGGTGACCATGCGGTAGTAGCGGCAGGAGCGGTAGTAACAAAAGATGTACCTGCAAACAGCGTCGTTGCCGGAGTACCAGCAAAAATTATTAAAATGCGTGATCAAAAAACTGCCTCTAAGACAGGAATTGAACAGGGACTAAGAAAGCTGTGAATTAATGTTAACTTCTGCGCAACTTATTAAAATTCGCCGTGACTTGCATCAAATACCGGAATTAGCGTTGCATGAATATCAAACACAAAAATATCTCTTGCAGGTCATTGGTAATTTTAATCAAAAATACATTGAAATTCGCACATGTTCTGAACTGCCTACAGCTATTTTAGTTAGAGTTAGAGGGAAAAAATCTCAAAAAACAATTGGCTATCGCGCAGATATAGATGGCTTGCCAGTTCAAGAACAGACCGG
Organism: Lactobacillus sp. M0393; assembly: GCF_016102025.1. Taxonomy (NCBI): domain Bacteria; kingdom Bacillati; phylum Bacillota; class Bacilli; order Lactobacillales; family Lactobacillaceae; genus Lactobacillus; species Lactobacillus sp. M0393. The sequence continues at coordinate 131,781 of NZ_JACFPK010000007.1, forward strand.
CCTGCCGTTTGCTTCCCACAATCAAGGTCAAATGCATGCTTGTGGTCACGATATCCACATGACAGTAGCGCTTGGAATTTTGGCTTATTTTTGCGAGCACCAACCACAGGACAATTTGTTGTTCTTTTTCCAGCCAGCTGAAGAAAGTGAGAGTGGTGGTAAAAAAGCCTATGAGGCAGGAATTTTTACTGGTAAATGGCGCCCAGATGAATTCTTTGCTTTGCACGACACTCCAGATTTACCTACCGGTACAATTGGCTGCCGCTTAGGAACATTATTTGCGGGGACAACTGAAATCAATATTGATTTATATGGTAAGGATGGACATGCGGCGTATCCGCAGCAAGCTAACGATATGGTAGTGGCTGCAGCTGCGTTAATAGAGCAAATTCAAACAATTATTTCGCGCAGTATTGATCCCATTGCAGGTGGTGTTATTACAATAGGAAAAGTTAGGGCTGGAACAGTTAGAAATGCGATTGCCGGTCATGCTCATTTAGAAGGGACCATTCGGGGATTAACCCAAAAAATGATTGAAAAAATTGATCAGCGTCTGCAGGAGATAACTCAAGGAATAGCACACAGCTATAATGCTAAAGTTGATTTGCAACTTAATCAGGGTGGCTATTGGCCAGTTGAAAATGATCCGCAAATCACAAGCGAGTTTATTAATTACATGAAGGAAAATCCTCAAATTAATTACCAAGAGATGCAACCGGCTATGACAGGTGAAGACTTTGGCTATTTACTAGCACAAATTCCCGGCACCATGTTCTGGCTGGGAGTGGATGATGATGCGCAACTTCATTCTGCAACCTTTAACCCGCATGAAGAAGCCATAGAAGTAGGAATTAAAGCAGTGGTAGGTTTTTTACTGAGTCACATGTAGCTCAAAAGGAGAAAAAACATGACTAATTTTGACAAGGCAGATTTAATGACCGCGCTAATTACGCCCTTTAATAAGGAAGATAAAGTTGACTATCTTGGTCTGAAGCGCTTAACCGAGCATTTACTCAACACTGGCAGCAATGGTTTCGTCATTGGCGGTACGACTGGTGAAACAGCAACAATGACCCATGACGAAAAGATTGAATTATATACTAAATTTGCTCAAATAATTGCTGGGCGTGTGCCAGTGGTTGCCGGTACGGGCAGCAATAATACTGCACAGACCGTTGCGTTTACACAAGAAGTAGGACAAATTCCCGGTATTGATATGGCACTGGTAGTAGCACCTTACTATAACAAGCCAGATCAAAGGGGAATTACAGCCCATTTTGAAAAGGTGGCTGAAAATTCGCCGGTACCAATCATTATTTATAACATTCCGGGTCGAACAGGAATTAAGATCACTAAAGAAACTTTGGTTGAGTTATCGCATAATCCAAAAATTGCTGGTGTTAAGCAATGTTCAGATTTAGAAGATTTGGAATATATTGTTGAACATGCAGCCAATGATTTTTTGGTGTATACAGGTGAAGACCTGCAGTCTTTAACGGCTAAGGTCTTAGGGGCAAGAGGCGTGATCTCGGTAGCCTCTCATATTTATGGCAAAGCTATGCGGGAAATGTATGATGACTTAGATCAGGGGAAAATCGCTGCAGCGGGCAAATTGCAAAGACAATTAATGCCAAAAATGCAAGCTTTGTTTATGTATCCTTCACCGGCACCTGTTAAAGCCGTCCTTAACGCCCAAGGGTTGCCAGCTGGCGGCTGCCGGTTACCGCTTGTGGCTTTAAATGAAACAGAAAAACGGCAATTAGCTGTTCATTTAGGTTTAAGTGAAGCAGCATTATTGCATGAATTGCCACTAGAACTAGGAGTAGAGTAATGAAAAAAATTTTGATAGCTGGTGCCACAGGATCCATGGGCAGGCAAACTGTCCAATTAGTTGAAAAGTTACCTGACTGTCAATTGGTAGCAGTTTTGGCACCTACTGCATCTGAGAGTTCGGATTTCAAGCCTGAGGTTAAGCGATTTGATAATTTAGCAATGGTCGATATTGCTGCTGATGTTTGGATTGATTTTACGACTCCACAAGCAGTTTATGAAAATACTAAATTTGCGTTGGAGCATCATATGCATCCAATTGTGGGGACAAGCGGTTTAACGCCAGAACAAACTAAAAAGTTGCAAGCAATTGCACAAAAAGAAAAGGTAGGCGGCATTATTGTTCCTAACTTTGGCTTATCGGCTGTCTTATTAATGAAGTTTGCGCAAGAAGCTGCCCGTTATTTTCCTGATGCAGAGGTTATTGAGATGCATCATGCTGATAAAAGGGATGCCCCTAGTGCTACGGCTATTGCGACTGCTAAATTAATTGCAGAAAACCGCAATTCAGCAAATTGTTCACAAACTGAGAATGATTCTCAAGCTCGCGGTGCCGATTATGATGGCGTTCCTGTTCACTCTGTGCGATTACCTGGCTATATAGCTCATGAGCAGGTCCTTTTTGGCGGCCCTGGCGAAGCTTTAACTATCAGACAAGATTCATTTTCCCGTTCTTCATTTATGCAGGGCGTTAAAGTAGCCTTGAGCCGAGTAATGGATTTAACAGATTTAGTGGTCGGTTTAGACCAGATTTTGTAATTACAAGGAGAACAAAATGCCCCAATTAGCTACTGATTTAACTTCAATTATTCATACTCCATTGGCAAAAATTCCACCTTCTGGTATCCGTGCTTTTGCCCAAAAAGTTGACGATGTTCCTGATTTAATCAAGTTAACTTTAGGAGAACCCGATTTAAATACACCTGAACATGTCAAAAAAGCTGCAGCCCAAAGCATCTTAGATAATGATTCGCATTACTCGGCTCAAAAAGGAACACCCAGATTGCGTCAGGCTATCAGCAATTATCTAAAACGCAAGCAAGACTTAACTTATGATCCTGAAAGTGAAATTATCGTCACAGTTGGTGCGACGGAGGCCATAGCTGCAACCATGTTGGCATTATTTCAACCAGGTGATGAAATTATTGTGCCTACGCCATCCTATGCTCTTTATTTTCCGCTAATTCAATACACTAAAGCTGAATTGGTCGCCATCAATACGGCAGATACAAATTTCGTGTTAACTCCGCAGGCGCTGGAAAAGACGTTAAATGAGCATCCTCATGCTAAAGCGATTTTATTTAACTATCCTACTAATCCTACTGGCAGAGAATGTCCCAGCTCTGTTTTAGAGCAAATCGCACCGATTATTAAAAAACATCATCTTTATGTTATTTCTGATGAAATTTATAGTGAATTAACGTATGACTTTAATCATATTTCGCTTGCGCGTTATTTACCCGAACGTACTTTGTTAATTAATGGCTTGTCCAAGTCTCACGCGATGACTGGTTACCGTCTGGGTTATGTAACAGGACCAGCTGCTTTAATTAGTTTAATTGCAAAGATGCACGCATTTTTGGTAACAGCTCCATCTAATCCTGCACAAGCGGCAGCCACTGAGGCCTTGGAAAATGGTGATCAGGATCCAGCAAAGGCCCGGCCAATTTATCAAAAAAGGCGGGACTATATTGTTAGTGCGCTAAACAATATGGGCCTTGAAACCCATGCCAGTGAAGGGGCATTCTATGTTTTTGCCAAAATACCAGCAAGTTATGGTCAAGACGATGAGGCCTTTGCACTGGACTTAGCTCACAAGGCTAAAGTCGGGGGCACGCCCGGAAATGCTTTTGGTCCTGGCGGTGAAGGGTATATTCGTTTTTCATACGCTGCCAGCGATGAAAACTTGCATACGGCTATGAACCGTATGCAAAAATTTTTAGCAGAAAAAGGTGAAAATTGATGAGAAAATACGCAGTTGCAGTTCTGGGTGCCACAGGTGCAGTAGGTCAGCGGTTAATTAATGAACTAGAAAAGTCTAAAATTCCTGTCAAACAAATCAAGCTACTAGCTTCTAAACGGTCAGCAGGTAAAAAACTAAAATTTAAAAATCAAGCAATTACAGTAGAAGAAGCACAACCTGATTCATTTAAGGGAGTGGACTTAGTTTTATCATCTGCAGGTGGTGCGGTGTCACAAAAATTATTGCCTGAAGCTGTCAAAAGAGGAGCGGTATGTGTGGACAATACTAGTGCTTTTCGTATGGCTGATGATGTGCCCTTAATTGTTCCGGGAGTTAACGATGACCAATTAGTTAATCATCATGGCATCATTGCTAATCCTAATTGCTCGACCATTCAGATGGTAGCTGCGCTTTATCCGCTGCACGTTAAATGGGGAATTAAGCAAATTATTGTTTCAACTTATCAAGCCGTCTCGGGTGCTGGTAAGGCAGCTTGGGCTGAGCTGCTGCAGCAAGCACAAGATAGGTTGAATAAGCAAAAGACAGCAGCTAAAATTCTGCCAACCGCATCTGCTAAAAAGCATTATCCTCTGGCGTTTAACTTGTTACCGCAAATTGATGTTTTTGAAGATGATGGGTACACGCATGAAGAATGGAAAATGATTCATGAAACCAAAAAGATTTTGTTTAATGATCAGGATTCAAAGAAGATTAAAGTCACTGCTACTTGTGTTCGCGTGCCGGTTGAAATTGGTCATGGGGAAACGGTTTATTTTGTGTTGCAAGACGAAACTGCAACAACAGCAGCAATAAAGCAGGAAATTGTGAAAACTCCTGGACTTGTGTTACAGGATGACCCTGAAAATCAGATTTATCCCCAACCACTTTTAGCAGCTGGTAAAAAAGAGACTTTCGTGGGGCGTATTCGCCCAGATCAAGAAAATTCTGGTGCATTTAATATGTGGATCGTAGCTGATAACTTATTAAGGGGTGCTGCCAGCAATACAGTAGAAATTGCTGAATGTTTAGTGAGAGATAATTTAGTGCGTGTGCCAAAAAATAGGTAGATCTATATTTAATTAAATGAAATAAACCAAGTTTGTATAAATAATATAAGCTTGGTTTATTTGATTACTTTTAAGCTGACTTCCTACTATTTTTTTGCAATTTTAAACGATAAAAAATCCATGGAGGTTATGAAAGCGCTATTTTATACTGACAATGTATTAATTGAATAACTAAAAAGTTATTTAGATGAAAGGAGTACGTTAATGAGTCTTGTAAAAGCTTTGCTAATCGCAATTTGGGCAGGATATTGTTCATTTGACGATCAAGGACCGCAAATGTTTCGGAGGCCTTTGCTGGTTGGACCGGTTGTAGGACTTATCCTGGGAGATTTACCAACAGCACTTGTGATTTCCGCTACATTGGAATTAATGTGGATGGGCCTGGGCAACATGGCGGGTTATCAAACACCAGATATGATTGTCGGGACAATTATCGGAGTTACTGTTTCAATTACTTCAGGAACAGGTGCTACGCCAAAAGGAATTGCTGCCGGAGTCGCAGCCGCAACTACTGTAGCCGTTTTAATTCAACAGTTAATAGTAGTTACACGGGTATTAAAACAGTTTTTCGAACCATGGGCTCAAAGATTGGCTGATAACGGTGATTTAAGTGGGATAATGCAAATAAATATTGTTGCTTTTCTTATACAGTTTTCAATTCGAGCAATACCAACATTTCTGTTTGTTTATTTCCAAAAGGGCATAATAGATAAAATACTGGCTGTTGTACCAAGTAATATCTTAAATGGTTTGGGAACAGCGTCATCCTTATTGCCTGCTGTGGGATTATCCATCTTAATGACAATGATGATGAAGGGCACATTGTGGCCATTCTTAATTTTTGGCTTTGTTTTATCAGCCTATTTAAACTTAGGCATTTTACCAGTTACCTTAATTTCTTTAATTTTTGCCGTGATCTATTCCTATATTATGGAAATTATAGATAAGCAAAATGAAATGGGTACAGAAAATAGTAGTTCTAATAATCAGCAAGTTGATGAAGATACGGGGTACGACCTATGAGTAATGAAGTGGAAACTAAAAACAGTAAAAAAATTACCCGTAAGGATTTAAATAAAGTCTTTTGGCGATTGCAAATTTGGGGACTAAACGTTACTTCGACGCTGGTCTTGACTCAGGCTATTGGCTTTTTAAATGCGATGGTACCAATTATTCGCCGTCTCTATGGTGATAATAAGGAACTTAGAATAGAAGCCATGAAGCGCCATCTGACCTACTTTTTATCACAAATTACGGCAACAGGTATGATTCTGGGAATTACCGCGGCTGTTGAAGAGACAACCAGCGAAGATGAAAAAGAAGCAGTTGTTGCTATCAAAGCCGGAATGATGGGACCATTAGCTGGTATTGGTGACAGTGTCTTTAAAATAACCATTCAGGCTATTGCCGGCAGTATCGGTGCAGCCTATGCATTACAAGGAAATGTATTAGGGCCAATTTTGATGTTTGTCATTTATAACGGAATCAATATTGTTGTTAAATATTATGGAATTATTTTTGGTTACGAAAAGGGTACAGAATTTATTAAAAGTGGTAACCAAAAGAAGGTTATGCAAAAGATAATTAATATTTCAACAGCGATCGGTGTCATGGTTATAGGCGCACTTATTGCCCAATACGTCAAGATAAATGTTGGTACAGTCATTTATACCAAGGGTACAAAAATTGTCATCCAAAAATTATTAGACGGCGTGATGCCAAAGCTGTTACCTTTGCTGTTTACCTTAGGCCTTTATAAATTACACTCATATTTACCACGTAAATACTTAACTTGGTTAATATTTGCTATTTTGATTTTAGGAACAGTTTTAGCAGTAATGGGAATTATCAAATAATTTGTAAGGAGGTTACTAATGGCTATAAATATTATCTTGGCCAGTCACGGCTTGTTTGCTCAGGAAGCATTAAAGTCGGCTGAAATGATTATTGGACTGCCGCAAAAAAATGTTGCAGTTTTATCTGTTACTAAAGGTAAAACTTATGAAGAAAGTCTTGAGGAAATTCAAACTAAATTAAAGGCGCTCAACGAAAAAAATACGGAAACTCTTATCTTAGTTGATATTTTTGGTGGTACCCCTGCTAATGTATCTACGTATTTAACTTTGACAAATGAGAATGTCTTAGTTTATTCAGGATTAAATATGCCAGTTTTACTGGAACTATGCTTGAGCAATCCTGAAAATTTAGCAGAAGCTAAAAAGATTATTGAAAGAACTTATCCGCAAGCGTTAGTGAATATTACTGAAAAAGCAAAAGAAGGAGAGAAACAAAATGCCAATCAAGTGGACTCGTATTGATGACAGATTAATTCATGGTCAGGTTGCTAGTTCCTGGCTGCGTCATGTTGGTGCTGAGCAAATCATATGCATCAGTGATAGGGCAGCTAGTAACCCAGTACAAGAGCAAGTGTTGAAAATGGCTGCTCCTGGTTATATCGTGCATGTTTTTGGAGTTGATAAATTTATTCGAGTTTACAAGAAAAATCCTATAAAAAAGACCACCTTTTTAATATTGACCAGTACCCTTGATTTATTGCACTTAATCGAAGGCGGGGTTGACATTAAGTCAGTTAATTTTGGTGGTATGAGAGAGCGTAAAGAACGTACAATTCGCTACAACAATGACCTGTGCTTTACTCCAGAAGAAAAGGATGCACTAGATAAATTGGTTGACTCAGGACTCGAAATAAACTTTCAAATGGCAGCTTATGATGCGCCTACACCAATCAAAGAATATATTGAACAAGTGCAAGGAAATAACTAATGAAAATAGACTACGCAGAAGCATATGTTTTAGATGATGGTCAAACAGAAGTAGATATTAAGACAGATGAACAAAACTTACCTGATTATGAATTATATTGGACTATGAATAACGACAAATATACTAAAGAAAAAAAGTATTTGTTAACCAGTAATAAAACTAAGGTCTGCTTTCAATTTACCTATTCAACTGTTAGACCAACTTATTTCATTCTGAATTTTAAGAAGCACGAGCCCTTATTATTTGGCTATCGCATACTGCCCGTTCCGGGGATGTATAATCTGCGTGATATTGGTGGCTACCGCACAAGTGCTGGCATGAGAATCAAATGGGGGCAAGTTTATCGCTCTGATTATTTGCACAATCTAGAGCCTTCGGGCTATACTTTTGTCAAAAATTTGGGGTTACGCTCAATAATTGATTTTCGGGGTGCAATTGAAGTTAAAGATACACCTGATCCTGTTATTGATCCTGCAATTCATACTTTTGCTTTTGATCCTAATGCAGAAACAGCTGCTATCGCCGGCAGAGCACAAAACTTAGATACCGGTAAAGATATGAAAGAAAGGGCCAAAGAAGCACTGGCTAAAGGAGAAACTGGTAATGATCAAATGATCAGACAACAAGAATCCTTTGTCGATAGTCCTGCAAGCATAGAGGCTTTTAGTAATACCATTAAAGTTACAGCTCAAAGTAAGTATTTACCCAGCTTGCAACATTGCCGTGGTGGTAAAGACAGAACCGGTTTTGGCTTCATGGTCCTGGAAGGAATTCTGGGCGTACCAGCAGAATTACTGGTTTATGATTATATGCTAACTAAACGAGCACGTGTTAAGAAGAATGCTCGTTATTATCAAAAATTTTTGCAACAAACTGGTAATAAAGAAGTTGCGGATTATATGTATGCCCTTTTTGACACTAGAGAAGAATTTATTACTGCTTCAATTACCAAAATAATGCGCGAATACGGCACAATTTATCAGTATGCAACTGACAAATTGGGCCTGACTGAATCAGAATATTTGAATTTACGCAAGTCATTATTAGAAAAAGCATAAGTTTTCAGTTAAAGTAAGTATTAATATTGTCTTAAAAAGGAAGACGGTAAAACAATGTTGAATTTAACTTACCGAGAAATTGAATTGTTAAATCTTTTTTTAAACAATGATTTACTTACTATTTCTGAATTAAAAAAGAAAAGCGGGATTTCTGCGCGAACGCTGAATACAGAATTTGAGCAGATTAATAAGGCTTTACGTAATAACGGTCATGATGTCAAAATTATCAATCAAAGAGCTAAAGGATATTTACTTGATTATTCTTTAGCAGAAAGTGACTGGTTGAAATTATTAAAGGAGAATTGCTCTGAATATTTAAATCTCAAGTTTAATCACTTATTTCGTAATAAGTTACGTATTGCCAAAATTTGCAGATTTCTGTGTGCGAGTCCAAACTACATTAAAATCGACCAGTTGGCGAGAAAACTAAATTTTAGTACCGCGACTATCAATAAGGATATGCGTGATGTAAAAAAATTTTTAAGTATTTATAATTTAAAAGTGAAGTCTGTTCCATACTATGGCATGAAAGTAGTAGGTAAAACGGGTGCTGTTCGTTCATGCTTGATAGATTTATTTGATGTCTATAGTTTTGAACCAAAAGACGCTTTGCTACCAGAATATGCTTTTACTGAATATGGTGTTACTAAAACTGAATTACTAAATAAAAGTCAGACTTTACTCCAATTAATTCATGAATATGATTTTCCTTTAACAGATAAGGGCTTTAGGCAAGTAACAAAATATCTGCTGATTTATAAATTACGGCCAGATATTAGTTTAAAGATTAGTCATAATCTTAAAGCTGAATTGATGCATGCTAAGGCGTTTATAATTGCTGATAAATTAATTAAAAATAATATCCAGGAAGAACTATGCTTAACTATTTTTTTACTAATTAATTCCGAAATTAATCAAATTTCTGATCTGGATAAATTAAAAACCTGCTCTCAGCAAGTAAAATTACAGGTTAAACAAGTTTGTGCTGCTTTAAAAGAGCAATTGTCACTATGCATTAATAAAGGTTCTGATATTGCTGCATACATTTATCGCAGTTTCTTTATCAGATACCTTAAGAAAAAATATGACTTTGTTTGCTTCAATTTAGAACTAGCAACTGAAAAGGTTGCTCGCAAAATTTTTGCAACAAGTTCTTTAACCGTTGCTTTATATAGTTCTTGCGCTGATTATAATAAAAAAGAGTTAAATGACAGCCTGTTTAACGATATAGTTCTGGGCTTATACAGTAAGATTCATCAAAAACAAAACAGTTACTTTCCCACTAACTTCTTGGTTGTAAACGACTATGGTAAATTAGCCAGTGAACATTTAATAGGTAAACTTGATTTAAATAAATATAATGCAAATTATACTTTTGTTTATTCTTATGAATTGGAAAATATTGATTATTCAAAATACGATTATTTATTAGTTTCCTCAAAGACTAAACCAGGTTATAAAAATATAAATATTCCCAAAATAACTTTTTCCTTTTTTTCAGATGATGGGCTAAGAATGGCACTGTGGCAAAGAATACTGTCCACTAAACGAACAATTGGTTCAATTGTCAATTATTTTAAACGGCCAGTGATAATTAAAATAGATGCTTTAAAAGGAAAAATTCAGGACATAGTAGCTAATCATTTGATTAACCAACTAGGCATCCCCCAAAAACATAAAAACAATTTTGTTAGTTATGTTGCAGCTTTAATAACAAATGAAGGCTACCATGCCTACCCTTATAATATGTACCTCACTCTTCTGGGCCCTCATGAAATTAAGAAACGTTATTTTGTTTTTAAGTTTAAGGAGCCTGTATATATAAATTATCATAAGGTCTTTAATTTACAGTTTATAATTCTGGATCCCAGTAAAGGATTATTGGAAATTAAAAACGGTGATTCTGAATTACAACAATACTTTAACATTGTTAGGAATGACCAGATTATGAGATGAGTATCTTGTGGCAAAATAATTTGTTTTAAAAGTGCTAAACTCTACTGCTAATAATTAATTTTAAAGAGTCTGAAAAAATTATTCTTTTAGAAAAATGACTTTTAAAATTTGATGTGAACCCTAAAATTAGGACCTTATATTAGCTACTAACTGAGGACTAGTTTTCGATATTCAATCGGAGTTAGTCCTTTTAGTTTGAGCTTAATTCTTTTCTGATTGCGTCTTTCGGTTCATTGAAATTTTTAAATTACTTTTCAAAGCTGTAAATCATTTTTTCACTTGAATATACCCAATTTTAATAATTAACATAAAGATTTGTTATATGCGCTATGCGATTAAACATGTTAGAATCTATTTGATATAACAAATTAATTATAGAGATGAAATTATGAAAGAATTGCCTAAGTATTTACTTATAGCTAAGAAGCTTAAACATGAAATTGAGACTGATGAATATCAGCCAAATGACCGTCTTCCTAAAGAGTATGATTTGGCTAAATCATACAACGTTAGCAGGATTACAGTTAGAAATGCATTAAAAGAACTCGAAAACCAAGGCTTAATTTATAGAATTCAGGGAGCTGGTACTTATGTAAAAGACAACAATCAATATCAGTCATCAGTAAATTCAAATCAATTAGAACTAATCAATTTAAAAAAGTATAAATTAAAGCTCCTCGATTTTGAAGTTGGACAAGGAACCTCAAAAATTACTGAAGCTCTTGGGATAAACCCCTACGATATAGTATATACAATAAAACGAGCGGCGATGACTGCCAGCAAACAATTGGTCGCTTTTCAAAAGATATCTATTCCTGCAAAAGTAATCCAAGGATTAAATATGGAGATGTTAGAAACTTCGATTTATCCATTAATAAGTAAAAAAATTGGTATTGAACCAAAAAGTGCAATGCGAGAAATATCTTTAGTTTTTGCAAAACAGGAATTGCTAAGAGAAAACAAAGTTCAAGAAAAAGTTGATAATAATGAGCCACTCCTTAAATGGTTTCAAAAATCATATTTAAGTGATGGTCGTATTTTTGAATGTAATGAGACATATTATCGTATAACTAAGTTTTTAATTAAAGAGGCGGTAGTATTATAAAAAATAGGAAGTAATTAAGCTTCCTATTTTTTGTTATATCAAAAGTTGACAATTTAAATATTTGTTATATCATATTATTGTAATCTAAATAAAGCGGTTACAAAAATGTGAGTCAAAGAGGGAGATAGTTATGAATGACAGTTCAGAATCATCCGGTATGAAAAAACTGGAAAATGGATTTATTAGAGTTGCCGGGAAAATATCTGGTAACAGATTATTGTTAACTTTGCGTGATACATTTGTTATTGTTTCGGCTACAACAATGATTGCCGGTTTTGGAATCATGCTCCAGAATGTTGTTATCGATCCGATGAATGGATTAATTTTTGGTAATCAGGGGCTTCAGTTAGGTCGACTAATTTCAGGTTCTTGGTCAGCTTGGCAACAAAGTGGCTTTGAGCACGGCCTTCAAACAACGGCAAATTTAATAGGTCTTGTTTCAAATGGTACTTTGAGCGTCTTTGCGTTGCTACTGGCTGTGATTTTTAGCTGGGAAGTTTCAACAAGATTTTTTAATAACAGAGCAGAACATATGACAGATGTTTTGTTTGGACTTGCTGCATTTTTTATATCAATTCCATGGAATTTTCAATATACTATTCCAAATACTAAAAAAGCAATAAACGTTTTAAATTATTTGGATACTCAATACCTTGGAACTCAGGGTGTGTTTGCCGCAATTTTAATCAGTGGCAGTGCAGTCTGGATTTATAACAAGATAATGCAAAAAAATATTACTATAAAACTACCTGAATCAGTTCCACCTGCAGTTGCCCAAAGTTTCTCGTCATTAATTCCAGGTTCAATTACATTGGGAATTTTTATTGTTTTAACTGGCTTAAGTACTGCAACAACAGGAAAAACTATGCCAGCATTATTTTTAGCCATTTTACAAGCTCCAGCTTTAGCAATATCTAAAACAAATGCTTTTGCGTTTGTATCACAATTTACATGGAGTTTACTCCAATGGTTTGGTATACATCCAACATCGATCTGGGGAGCTATTTTTGGCATGACTTGGACTATCAATGATACCCAAAATATGTTAGGACAGGCACACCATATTTTTTCAACCTTATTTATGAACTTTTCATCAATTGCGGCAGGAACTTTCTCCTTATCCCCAGTTTTAGCAATATTAATTGCTTCAAAACGGGTTGCAGCAAAGAAAATTTCCAAGATTGCGCTTTTACCTGCAATCTTTAACATTTCAGAACCAATTACGTTTGGTTTACCAATTGTTTTGAATCCAATTTATATTGTTCCATTTGTTATTGCTCAACCACTGGCATTTTATATTGGTTATTTCTTTACTAAAATAGGCTTTATTGCTCCAATTGTTAATAATGTACCATGGACTGTACCGACATTGTTATCAGGATTGCTTTACACGGGAAATATTCGTGGTGTGATTGTACAAGCGGTAAGTTTAATAATTACAACTTTGATTTATATTCCTTTTGTAAAAATGGATAATAAAATTAATGCTGATTCTATTGCTATTGATGAAATGGAAAGTGCTAATTCATAAGGAAAAATGAAATTTAATCAAAATTTGTTAGCTGATTTGTTTCAGTCAAACATGGTATTACCAGTTAATATGGATTTTAAAATTGGAGGAGAAATTAAAGCTAATCAAGAAGTAAATATTACTTTTAACAAAAAAAGATACCAAACAGTATCAAATAACACTGGGGAATGGCAAATAACTTTGCCAGCTATTAATAACACAGATACGATTGCTGAAATTACTGTAAATGTTAAAGGTGATTGCCAACAAATTAGTAATATTCATTTTGGCATGGTTTATTTACTTAGTGGACAATCTAATATTGAATTTCGTTTAAAAGATGAGGCAAATTATTCACAAGTTTTAAAAGATTTAAAAAGTAACAAGTATGATGAATTATATTACTATAATGTGCCTCAAATAGATTATATTGATCCGATAAATGATCAGGTTAAACCCAGTGACTTACAATTTGAAACTTGGCATAAAATAAATGCCAAAAATTGTGGAATGGTATCTGCCATAGGATTTTATATGATGAAAGCTATGAGAAAAGAAGGACTAACTTGTCCAATAGCAGTGGTTGATTGCTACAAAGGTGGAACTTCTGCCAGCTCATGGGTAAAAACAGAAGATCTAGCTAATGATCCAGACTTGAATAAATCCTTTTTGGAAAAATATAATCACGAGATTGCAAATAAAACTTTTATTGATTTTAATCGTGAAACGGCAGTTTATAACGAAAAAGTTAATCAACACAAAATTGATTTAAAAAAATATTTAAGAGAACATCCCCGAGCTTCATTGAGTACAGCTAAAAACAAAGTGGGGCATACTCCATGGCCACCGCCTGCACGGCCAGACTTGTTTACGCGGCCTGGTGGTTTGTATGAAACGATGGTAAAACAAGTTCGATATGGTGTATTTAACGGTATGGTTTGGTATCAAGGAGAAAATGATACTGATAATGCAGCAGAATACGGTAAGTTATTACCCATATTAATTAAAACATGGAGAAAAGAGTTACAAGACCCTTCTCTACCGATTAAGTTGATACAATTGCCCGGATATGCGGATTACCCTGAGAACGCTGCGGCAGTGATTAGACAGACTCAGTTAGATGTAGCGGCAAATACTCCTGGTGTAGATTTAGTTTCTTTTATAGACGGTGGCGAAGAACATAATATTCATCCAGAAAACAAAAAAATAATGGGTAAACGGTTAGGAAAAATTTTGGTAGGTAATGACTATGCTGGCACTCCCTATGTTGACCAAATAAAGTTTAATAACGGCAAACTTATTTTAACAATAGCTAGGTGTTTAGAATTAAAACTAATTAGGAAGGCTGTATTACAAGTAACAATTTTAGATAAAAAATATAATATATTGCTTGTTAATAATCATTTAGCCAAAAATGAAATAATTGTTTCACTTAACCAAAAACCAACTATGATTTCTTACGCTTATACAAATTTCACTAAAGATTTAGGTTTATATAATGAACTAAATTACCCAGTATCGCCTTTTAGAATAGAATTATGAGGTATATAAATTGAAAAAAATTCTATTATCTTGTGCAGGTGGCTTTTCAACTTCACTTTTGGTAAATAAAATGAAAGAAGAAGCTAATAAGTCTAATAAAAATTATCAAATTAAAGCAGTTTCTGCAGATTTAATTTCTAACTTAGTAGAAAAAGATATGCCAGACTGCATTTTGCTTGGACCACAGATTCGGTACATGGTTGATGGTTTAAAACCAATTACTGAAAAAAATAATATTCCGCTTGCAGTCATACCAATACAAGATTATGGCAGAATGAACGGATTGGCCGTATTAAAGCAAGCTGAAAGATTAATGCAAATTTGATATATACAAAAAATATATAAGTTAAAGCTCTATTGAAATGAGTTCTGAAAGGAATATGACCTTCAGAACTCATTTTAAATATTGCGGCTCTTTATTTTAGGAGAAGAAATTTCGTTTTTTGAATAAAGTAAAATTTAGCTATAAAAAATCCCAGCACCGACTACCTACCAGAGCTGAGATAAATCTTATTTTAACGAAAAAAAGAAATAATTACCATATTTATTAATAATTTGGCGATAAAATCATGAAATTAGCTATTTATCGCCATCCATAATCGTGTTTTTAACAATTACATAATCAACTAATTTAATTGAACTAAGGTCTTTGCCACCCGCGTAAGAAATCGAAGATTGCAAATCTTCCTGCATTTCTCTTAACGTGTCGGCAATGTGACCACGGTAGGGAACGAGCATTTGTTTACCTTCAACATTGCGATAAGCTCCCTTTTGGACTTCAGAAGCTGAACCCCAATATTGTTTGTAAGTTTTGCCATTAATTTTGATCACATTACCTGGAGACTCCTCGTGTCCCGCAAGCATGGAACCAATCATGACCATGGTAGCGCCAAACCGAATTGATTTTGCTATATCGCCGTTATAGCGGATACCGCCATCTGCAATCAATGGCTTGCTGGCCACTTTACTGCACATTCTTAAAGCAGCTAGTTGCCAGCCACCAGTACCAAAACCAGTTTTAAGTTTGGTGATACATGCACGGCCAGGTCCAACACCCACCTTAGTGGCATCAGCTCCTGCGCCTTCTAATTCACGGACGGCTTCAGGAGTTGCAATATTACCTGCTGTTAAGAAAGTATCAGGTAATTTTTCTTTAATATACTTAATCATATCAATGACATAGATAGAATGACCGTGGGCAACATCAATTGTGATATATTCAGGTTTGATATTTTCATTAACTAATTGGTCGATAAAATCATATTCGCCTTTTTTGATACCTACGGATATTGAAGCAAATAAGCCTTTTTCATGCATCATTTTGATAAAATTAAGACGCTTCTCAGGCTGAAAGCGGTGCATGACGTAGTAGTAGCCATTTTGAGCCAGCCAGACTGCCAAGTCATCGTTAATGACACTTTCCATGTTTGCTGGCACAACCGGTATTTTAAATGTTCGGTTTCCAAACTTTACACTCGTATCAGCATCATGACGGCTTTTGATAATTCCCTTGTTGGGCACAAGCTGGATGTCGTCATAATCAAAGGCTTCCATACTGAAATAATTACTCATAAATAAATCGGCTCCTAGAATAAATAATCTTTGCAAACGAAGTAACTATAATCAAAAATACTTTTTTTGTCAACAGAGAAATCGAACTATTAAAAATCTGGCTCCTATAATAATTCGCATTTAAATTTGACTAAATGTAGGCAAATTGCTAGACTATTTACGTGATATTTGTAGAAATTTAATGAGGTGAATAAGAATGACAGCAGTTGCAGTTGTTGGTAGTCAATGGGGCGACGAAGGAAAGGGCAAAATCACTGACTTTTTGAGTAATGAAGCAGCGTATACTGTACGCTCAAACGGTGGTAATAATGCTGGTCATACTATTGAAATCAATGGCCAAGATTTTAAGATGCGCTTAATTCCGTCAGGCATTTTTGCGTCAAAAGAAGGTGCTGTAATTGGTAATGGCGTGGTAATTAATCCTGAAGTTTTATTTAATGAATTAAAAAATCTTGAAGAAAAGGGCATAGACACCAGTAAATTAAAGATTTCTAATCGTGCTCACATCATTATGCCTTACCATATCAAGCAAGATGAATACCAAGAAGAAGCAAAGGGCGATCAAAAAATCGGTACTACTAAAAACGGTATTGGTCCAGCATACATGGACAAAGCTTCCAGAATTGGTATTCGCGTTTGTGACTTACTTGAGAAGGATACTTTTGCAGCAAAATTGCGTACTAACTTAGAGCAAAAAAATGAAGTATTTACCAAAATTTATGGTAAACCGGCTCTTAAATTTGAGGATATTTTTGCCAAATATTATGAATACGGTCAAAAAATGAAAAAATATGTTACAGATACTTCAGTACTAGTTAATGATGCTCTTGATAACAATGAAAAAGTCCTGTTTGAAGGGGCACAGGGAATTATGCTTGATATAGATGAAGGTACCTATCCATTTGTTACCTCATCAAATACCATTTCCGGCGGGATTGCCAGTGGTATTGGCGTTGGTGCCAACCGGTTAAAAACTGTTATTGGCGTCTGCAAAGCTTATACTACTCGTGTTGGTGCCGGTCCTTTTCCAACTGAATTATTAGATGAAACTGGCGACCGGATTCGTGAAACTGCTCATGAATATGGGACGGTTACCGGTCGTCCTCGTCGCGTAGGTTGGTTTGATTCAGTGGCGTTACGTCATGCCAAACGTGTAGCTGGTATTAACGGCTTAAGTCTAAACTTACTTGATATTTTCAGCGGCTTTGACACTATTAAAATTGCAACTGCTTATGAACTCGATGGTCAAAAAATTGACTATTATCCTGCCAGCCTGAAAGAACTATACCGGTGTAAGCCTGTTTATGAGGAATTACCTGCTTGGAAAGAAGATATCACGGGTGCTAAAAGTTGGTCTGACTTGCCGGAAAATGCACAGAAGTTTTTAAACCGTGTTTCAGAGCTTGTTGGTATTCCCCTTGTTACTGTTTCAGTAGGACCGGATCGTGAACAAACAATCGTGTTACAGAATCCATGGGAAATGTAATTTATGTTAGAACGTTATACTCGCCCTGAAATGGGCAAAATATGGTCGGATGAAAATAAATATGAAGCATGGTTAAAGGTAGAAATAGCCGCCACCAATGCCTGGAGTGAATTAGATGAAGTACCAAAAGCAGATGCTGCTAAAATTGCCCAAAATGCCAGTTTTACGCCTGAACGGGTGGCAGAATTGGAGCAGATAACGCACCATGATGTGGTGGCTTTTACCCGTACTGTTTCCGAAAGTCTGGGTCCAGAGAAAAAATGGGTGCACTTTGGTTTAACTTCGACTGATGTGGTTGATACGGCGCAGGGTTATATTTTAAAACAGGCTGATGCAATTATTCGGCAAGATTTGCAAGATTTAAAAAAGACGATTGCTGAAAAAGCACGTAAATATAAAAATACGGTGGAAATGGGGCGCACGCATGGTGTGCAAGCTGAACCTACTACTTTCGGTCTGAAGCTCGCTCGCTGGTATGCGGAAATTAAGCGTGATATTGAACGCTTCGAACATGCAGCAAAAGGGGTAGAATCAGGGAAAATTTCCGGAGCCGTTGGGACTTTTGCTAACGTCCCACCAGCTGTTGAAACTAGTGTCTTAAGACAATTGGGCCTGACCCAGCAGCCTATTACCAGCCAGGTCTTGCCGCGTGATTTACACGCTGAATATATTGCGACTTTGGCGCTAATAGCTACCAGTATTGAGAACTGGGCTACCGAAATTAGAAGTTTGCAACGCTCTGAAATTCACGAAGTGGAGGAGCACTTCCGTGCGGGACAAAAGGGCTCGTCGGCAATGCCTCATAAACGCAACCCTATTGGCTCAGAAAATCTTTGCGGAATGGCGCGGGTTCTACGGGGTCATATTATTACTGCTTATGAAGATGTATCACTTTGGCATGAGCGCGATATTTCCCATTCCAGTGCCGAAAGAGTGATTCTGCCAGACACAACAATTGGTATTGATTATATGCTTGATCGCTTTAACCGTATTTTGACCAATCTAGATGTTTTTCCAGAAACAATGCTTAAGAACATGGATAAAACTTATGGCCTGATTTACTCACAACGCTTGCTGTTAAAGCTTATTGATGAGGCTGGTCTTTCTCGTGAAGATGCTTATGATATGGTCCAAAAGCTAACTAACAAGTCTTGGAATGAGGGAATTTCCTTTAGAAAATTAGTTGAAGATAGTCGAATTATGAATTACCTTTCTGAAGATGATGTAGCCGATGCCTTTGACTATCATTACCATTTGCGGCATGTTGATGAAATCTTTAAAAAAGTTGGTTTGGAATAATTAATAAATAAAAGTTCACTTGAATGTGAACTTTTTTATACTCAAAAATTAAATTTTGGATAAGCAGTGTTTTATGTAAGTGGTTATGTGATAAGCTGAACTTATTAAAGATAAAATGAAATTGAAGTAAAACTATAGGAATCAAGACAATTAAGGAGCTCGGTCCGATGATTAATCTTTTGTCGGCGTCAAAGAGTTTTACTGGTGTTATTGAGGTTGAATCTGTACCGCAGGAATTTATTCCTGAAATGGTTGATCTTTATCGTTCATGCAAGTTTCCACTTGCTAAAATGGTTAAGTTTTATCAATCAGAGAGAATTAATGAAGCCATCAGGGATTCTGTAAATGGCAGTACGATAAAACCAATTATTGTTTTTGATGAAAAATATAAATAGTTTTAAAAATTATTATTGTGAAAGAAAGGTAAACATATGATAGTTAATGATCATACATATTATGATGCAAGCTATGATGTAGTAGTTTTAGGCTTTGGTGGAGCTGGAGCAACTGCGGCTCGTTTTGCGGCTGATAGTGGTGCTAAAGTGCTAATAGTTGACTCAGCTCCAGAAGGTCACGAAGGTGGTAACACAAGATATGCTGCTGAACTTGTAGGTTATAGCAGCAGCGAAGAAGATTATCGTGCTTACTACGAGCATTTGGCCCAGCACTTTAGCATTGACCCTGAAATAGAGGATACAGTTGTTCATGGCATTACACACATGAAAGAATATTTTAGAAAATATCTGGATGTTAATGAACCTGTTAGCTACAAAACTATTTTAGGATTGCCAGATGATGCAGTAATTGCCGATCATCCTAATTTACCTGGTGCTAAAAGCTATGACATGATCACAATGGAGAAAGGTATTTTTAACGCTTCATTGTGGAATATTTTACGGCAAAAAGTACTTGATCGTAGTGATAAAATTGATGTTTGGTATTCTGCACCTGTTAAGCACATCTTGCAAACTCCTGGTAAAAAAGTTGTCGGAGCTCAAATTGAGCGGGATCATGTTTTATTAAACGTTTACGCTAAAAATGGTGTAGTGTTAACCACTGGTGGTATCGAAAATAATCCGCAAATGATTCAGGATTACATTGGTTCACACAAGTTAGTACCACTGGGTTCACTTTATAATAAAGGTAAGGGTATTGACCTGGCCCACGAAGCAGGTGCGGATATGTGGCATATGTCAATGTATGCGGCCGGTGGAATGCAACAAGCTTTTGCTTTTTATGAACCTGGGATGAAGCGTGCACCATTTTATATGGGTAATCCAGTCTTCTATACAGGCAGTATTTTTACGGTTGGCGATGACGGCACACGCTACTTTAAGGAAGATCAAGGAGCACGTGAAGGCTATGTAGAAAATCATGGTTCATGGTATAAACCATTGAATCCAATTCACCCTTACTTTGTCTTTGATCAAAAGCAATATGACAAGATCAGTGAGATTGATACTTTCCCTGATAATAAAGCACTTAATTCCGTTCTTAAAGCTGATTCTGTTTCTGAATTAGCAGAAAAGATGGGAGTTGCTGCGGATAAACTGCAAAGTACAATTGACGAATTTAACTTCTTTGCCGAAAAGAAACATGATTATGCTTATCATCGTGCTCCCGCTACTTTAAGTGCATTTTCTGAAGAGGGTCCGTATTATGCAATTCCATTGGTACAGACTATTGGCTGGTCTGAAGCTGGTCCTAGAAGAAATGCTCGTGCTGAAATTCTTGATCCTGAGCACAAAGCAATTCCGCATTTGTATGGTGCCGGGGAGCTAGGCAGTAATATGTCTAACTTATATCAAGGTGGATCCGATCTTGCAGACTGCTTGATTTTCGGTAAAATTGCCGGTCAAAATGCAGCTCATCCTAAAGACGATATCGCAGAAGTTAATGTACCTTCTCCTAAGCATGAAAAGCCGTTAAAGCCACGTCCACTTGCTTCTGATATTAAGAAAGAAGAATATCCGACTGGCCCTGAACAATATATTGGTAAATCTACTAAAGGAATGGGAGATGAAATTGTTGTCAGGGTAACGGCTGATAAGCAAAAGAATCTCAAAAACATCGAAGTTTTGAAACAAGCTGAATCCGATGATTATGGTCAAAAGGCAATTAATGAATTACCAGCAAAGATGGTTAACGCAAATACAGTTGATGTCGATGCAATTTCTGGTGCCTCTAATACCACTAGAGGATTAAAAGACGCTGTCAGGGATGCATTAAGTAAAATTAAATAAATAGTTGTTTGGAATTTAGAAGGGTTTGAAAAACCCCGGCTTCTCTTAGAACAATTAAAAGGCATTGAATAATAAAACTCAGTACCTTTTTCATACTTGTCCTTGTTGTTCTCTACCACATAAATTTCTTAAGATTATTCAAATCGGTTATCGTTAAATTACCTATACCTTTTAGTCTCGTTTTATCAATTCTCAGCTGATACCGTTTATTACAGTCTATCCACGATTCCTTGTAAAGGCCCGACTTTTGCCAATCGGTAATTTTAGCATACTTTGCGCGAATGCTTTTTGACTTATTTTGATATTTACTAGTAATTTTAAATACATAATAAAATTCATCATCCTGCTCAATGTATAAAACTGGCCGACTTTTTCCGTTTGGTACATCTTCGTATTCAAGGTATGTTATAAAAATATCGCCCAAATTCATTAACTGGTCTCCTTAATCTGCGAAAAAGTCAGCTATTTCTTCGGAGGTTTCAACCTTTTGTGCAGGAATTTTACGACTAGCTGCAATAATTTCATCTTTTAGATGGTCATAATCGTCAACTGAAAATGCTACGGGTAGTTTACCTTTGTCCGCAATCTGTGTAAGCATCATTGAAATTACATCATTAGGTTTAAGACCAATTTTTCGGATAACTAGCTCTGCAGTATCCGCTATTTGTTTGTCTATATTAACAGAATATCTTTTAGTAACAATCTTAGTTGCCATAATTTGCCTCCCGAAATTACTTTGTTACATAATAATATCATAAAAGTACCTAAAATAGCATATTTTAGGTACTTTTTGCAAATTTTAACCTAAAAATTGTCTTAAATAAAATACTATACTAAAACTGACTTTGAATTTTTTCTTTTCTTCTGAACCAAAAAAATATACCACTTGGTTTCTTAAGATTACCACTTAGTTAAAAAGGCTAGATTTTACATAAAAATAAGAGTTTAATTAAATCATCAAGTGATGAAGGGCAGGTGAGAAGCGTGAAAATAAAAATAGAGCTGGATCCGGATCTGGATAATGATGAAACTAGTGTAACTATCCGTGCTAAAGCTGTGACACCAGAAGTTGAACAAATTTACCGTCAACTTCAAGGTATCAACAGCCATCCTGATCAAATTGAATGTAAAAAAGACAACGTGTCCTATTACTTGAGTATGAACGAAATTTTATTTTTTGAAACAGAAGATAAACAAGTGATTGCACATACTGCGAGGGATGCTTTTACAGTAGATTACAAACTCTATGAATTAGAAAATTTATTAAACAATCAATTCATGCGGGTCTCTAAGTCAACAATTTTAAATTTAAATCAAATTTATGCGTTAACACGTTCGATTTCTAACTGTAAAATTAATTTTCGCGATTCTTATAAAACTGTCTATGTTTCACGTCATTACTACCATAACTTAAATGATAGGTTAAACGAGAGAAGGTCATCATAATGAGAAAAAATAAAATTAGAGAAATATTTTGGGGGATAGCATTAGTGGCTGCTGCTATTTTCTTGGTAATGAACCAGCTGCACCTGTTTGCTTTTCATTTGAAAGTAAGCATGATTATTTGGACTATTGTGTTTGGAGCGGCTTTAATTGAAAGTCTAGCAGATAGAAGCTTGTTTGGTACGACTTTTTCTATTGCTTTTCTCTTAATTGTTTACGCTGAACCATTGCATATTACCAAAATTGTTCCATGGACAGTATTGATTGCTGCATTGCTGATTTATATAGGTTTGACATTAATTTTTAGAAAAAGCTGGTTTTTAGGAGGAAACTACTTTAAACATAAATTTAATCCTAGGGATTACTATGATGATTGGTCAGACTTTGATAAAAGTTATAAAACGACTGATAATAATACCATTAATGACAGTAAAGATTATACAACTGATGGCAATACCATTAATGACAGTAAAGAACATACTGATGGTGAAGATATAGTAATAAATCAGAAGCTGTCATCAGTTTCACGCTATGTTCATTCACAAAATTTACGTAGTGTCATGATTAATTCTTCATTAGGTGAAGTTGAAGTCTACCTTGATCAGGCTAAGGCTGCTGGCGATGTAGTGACAGTAGATATTAACGGTACCATGGGTGAGATTGAAATTTACGTTCCAACTTCATGGAAAGTCAACAGTGATAACTTAAACCTAGCTCTGGGAGAATTAGATATTAATGACGAATCTACCGGTGGCGGTCCTACATTAATGTTAACAGGCCATTTCAGCATGGGTGAAGTTGAAGTTAATTATGTTTAACTTTTGGAAAAATAAAATGGTTAATTTAAAACAATTACATGATTATGTCAAAGAAAATTATGAAGCCGGAAACTATAAAGAAGCTGAAAAAACCTATAAAAAATGGCGTGATACCAATGATTATACCTATCATACAGCAAAAACTGCTGTGAAAAAGAGTTCTCTCAGTAATTATCAAATGGGTTGTGAACAAGCCAAAAAGGACTATGCAGAGAGTCATTCTTTCAAAGCTTTTCCTAAAAAAGGTGTTAACTTAGTTAATCGTGTTACCCAGAATAAAGCAATTGAAATAGAACGCTACATTGACGGCTACAATGATGCCAAGGCCAAAATTTTACGGGCGAAAAAATAATTTTTCTAAAAATTCAATGTACCAGGCTAGAAGTGCCTGGTACATTTTATTTCAATTAGACTTTAAATTGTAAAAATTGGATGTTTTATTTACAGCTGGTAGCGATAAAAATAATAGGGGATATTCCAGCTTTGCGAATCAGCTGCAACTAAATCATCATTCATTAAGTATTTAGGCAATAATGCAGTTGCCTGACCTTTTTTGACCAGCTCTAAAATCATTTCCAGTGAGTCGATTTCAGTGACGCTGTTTTTATTCTGCGTTAATTTGAGAGTCAAGTTACGAAACGGACAATTTATGTCTGCGTTTATGGCAACTGGTACTTTGCCGGCTGTTTTTTTATTGCCTTTTAAAAAGCAGGCTTCTAAATGACTTTTTTTGATTAGCGAATATTTGGGTAGAGTAATAGGGGTAAAAGTCCAGACCATGTCATATGCATGCTTAGTTATTAATTCTTGAATTTCATTGGTATTTTTAATGATAATGTCGTAGTGCTCAAATGAAAATGGTGCTTTTTGGGTAATAATATAGCCAAAAAGCAACTCAGAAATGAGGACTTTGGGCTTGTTAATAGACAAATCCTCTTTCAGGTTTTGGTAGTTTTGTAAAACTTTAGTGGCGAAATCATGCATTTTTTGTCCGTTTTTGGTTGGTTTGACTCCTAAATTAGAACGCACAAAAAGGGGCGTATTCAATTCTTGCTCCAGTGCTTTGAGCCTGGCTGTAATATTGGATTGGGTGTAGCCTAATTTCAGTGCTGCTTTGTTAAGCGATCTAGTTTCATAAATTGTTTGGTAAATATGTAAGTCGTTGAAATTCATGTTGCTCCATATCATTAAAAGTGATAACTCTATTATAAACTTGGATTATGCAAGGCTATTTTATCTTAATATACTAATTTTGTAATCTAAAAGGAGGAACTTATTATGACTACAAAAATTGGTATTAACGGCTTTGGCCGCATTGGCCGACTTGCATTACGGCGAATATATGAAGTGGCCAGTGATGATATCGAAATTGTCGCAATCAATGATTTGACTTCACCAGCTATGTTAGCACATTTATTGAAGTATGATACCGCGCATGGCCAATTTCATCATGAAGTAACTGCTACCACTAATAGTATTGTAATTGACGGTAAAAATATTCCGGTTTATGCGGAAAAAGATGCCAGTCAAATTCCGTGGGTCAAAAATGATGGTGTCAAAATAGTGCTTGAATGTACCGGCTTTTACACTTCAACTGCAAAATCACAGGCTCATCTTGATGCCGGTGTTAAAAGAGTATTAATTTCTGCTCCTGCAGGTAACATGAAGACAATTGTCTACAGTGTAAATGATGATCAACTAAATGACTCTGATCAAATTATTTCCGCTGGCTCATGTACCACTAATTGCTTGGCACCGTTAGCACAAGCAATGAACGATGAATTTGGCATTCAGGTAGGAATCATGTCTACCACTCATGCTTATACTGCTTCGCAAATGTTGCAGGATGGACCTGACCGTGGCGGCAATGTCCGTAATGCCCGTGCCGCAGTTGCTAATGTTATTCCCCATTCTACAGGAGCAGCTAAAGCGATAGGACTAGTTATACCTGAATTAGACGGCAAACTTACAGGTATTGCTCAACGAGTCCCTGTTATTTCCGGTTCAATTACTGAACTAGCCGCTATTTTAAAGCAAAAAGTTACAGCTGAAGAGTTTAATGCCAAAATTAAAAAGCACACTGAAGGTAATCCTTCTTTTGGTTATAATGATGATCAGATTGTATCATCAGATATTATTGGTACTGAGTATGGCTCGGTCTTTGATCCGACTCTGACTCAGGTTGAAACTGGTGATGACGGTGCACAATTAGTTAAGGGTTACGCCTGGTATGATAATGAATCCGGCTTTGTAGCTCAAATGATTAGAACACTGCAAAAAGTTGCCCAATTAGGTTAATTATCAATATAACTCATATTTTTACAATTAAAAACTGTTTATCATCAATAAAAAATGGTTCTGCCGAGTGCAGAATCATTTTTGTTTCTTTAAAATATGCTAGTCATTTTTTATCCATGGCGCTGTGAGCATTTGACTAACTGTCTGCTTAATATTATTGCTTTGAGCAATCATTGAGATTACTGCAGCCCCAGCTGCCTTAGTTTTAGCGATTGCGCTTAAGTCGCTAGCGGTAATCCCACCAATAGCAACAATTGGCCGAGTAGCATTTTTGACCAGTTGGCTTAAGCCGGCAATACCAATTTCGGGGTCGGCATCACTTTTAGACTGGGTGGCATAAATTGGGCCACTGCCATAATAATCAATTCCGCTAATTTTATTGGCTTGTTCAACTTGCGTTGAATTCGAACAGGAATAGCCGATAATCATTTGCTCGCCAACTTCTTTAATAACCTGTTTTATTTCTTCATCACTTTGACCAACATGGACGCCCTCGGCATGAACTTGTTGGGCGAGCTGAACATCATCATCAATGAAGAAGGGCACGTGATACGCATAACACAATTGATGCAGCTTTTGCGCCATAGGCAGTCTCTCAGTTTTACTTAAAGTTGAATTAGGACCCTTGTCCCGAAACTGAAAAGCCGTGATGCCGGCAGCAAGGGCTTCTGCGACTATACCAGGTAGTGTTTTACCTTTGGGCACATCTTGATTGCCGCAAATAAAATAAGCATGTAAAAAATCAGTGTTAAAGTTTTTCATTATTTCTCCTAAATTACTGAGCCCAATGATTTAAAGGGCCATGACCATGACCAACTTGAATAGTTTCTTTAATAGTTTTGGTAACGTACTTTTTAGCAATTGTAATTGCAGACGGTAAACTTTGACCTAAAGCCAGCTGAGCCGTAATTGCTGCAGCTAAAGTATCACCGGTGCCGTGAGTGCGTTTAGTATGTACTCTGGAACTGCTGACCCAAAGATCAGTACCATCGGCAAATAAAGCATAATCTTTTACTTCTGCGCTATTAGTGTGACCACCTTTAATTAGTACATTTTTAACACCCATATCTTGTAGTTTATGGGCTAATTCAGGAAATTGATCTTGCATTTGCACCTTGATGCCAGTTAAAGTTTCTGCTTCTGGTAAGTTAGGTGTGATTAGATCGGCTAAAGGCAGCAGCTCGTTTTTAACGGTGGCGACAGCATCTTGACTTAATAATGGTGCACCACCCTTAGCAATCATCACGGGATCGATGGTAATGGGGCCAAAGTCATACTTTTGCAGGTTAAGAGCAACTTGGTGAACATGAGCCGCATCGCCCAACATTCCCGTTTTACAAGCACGAATATGAAAATCTGCTGCTAGAGATGCGAATTGGGCGTCAACCATTTCCAGTGGTAGTAAAAAAGATTTTTGGACACCTAAAGTGTTTTGTGCTGTCACTGCTACTACAACAGCTGTTCCAAATACTTTTTGCATTTGAAAAGTTTTAAGGTCAGCCATGATTCCGGCACCACCACCTGAATCTGTACCGGCAATAGTTAAAACCTGGGGGAAAGAATTAATTTTTTCTGTCATCATAAAGTTCCTTAATCAAAATCAGCAATTTGCTTAATATCAGCGACTGTTACTTTATACAAATAATCCATGAGATACATGCCAAAAGTACCTGGTCCAACACCGGGATGATCTTGGACAACCATTTGCCCTGCACAACTGAAAACTAAAGCACCTATTTGAGCTGCTTCAAAAGGATCGTCAGCAACTGCTGTAAAAGCTGTGACGATACTGGTTAACATATCTCCTGAGCCGACATGAGTTTTAAAAAGGGGTGAGCCATTGTGAACATGAGCCAGTCTTTTACCATCACTAATTGTATCTGTAGGACCGCTGGCAATGACCGTACAATGATATTTCTGAGCAGTTTTCATAGCAATATCATCAATATTACCAGAGCCGGAACCTGCATCGATGCCCTTTGAATTCCAGTTGAAGTCACCTAAGGCAGCGATTTCACCAATGTTGCCGCGAATAATACTGGTATGAAAATCCCATAAAAGCTTATCTGCGATTTTGTAGCGATATTCGACTGCACCAACGGCAACAGGATCAAATACTATCGGCTTGTTATATTGCCGTGCTAGGTCTTCTACCTTTTTAATATGATTGATTTGCTCTTTAGTTAAACAGCCAATATTAACTGCCACTGCGGCAGCCATTCGCACTATTTCTTCAGCTTCAGCGACTTCATTGCTCATAATTGGCGAAGCACCAATAGCATTGACAGCATTGGCCACGTCTTGAACTGTCACAAAATTGGCGATGTTAAAAATAACCGGATTTTGCGCTCGTAATTTATCTAATAAGTCTAACTGCATTTTATTACTCCCGACTAAATGTTTTTGAAAAATTTTGATTAATAAAAAAGCCTTGGCACGTGGAAATGCCAAAGCTTAAGCGTTTTTGACACGTTCCTACGCAAGTATTAGCTTACAGGTTCAAAGGGTCTGAAAAAATTCATCTCAGCCAAAAAGGCACCCCTCGTGTTATCGCTTTCAATTATAGCGTATTATACTATTGATTACAATGCTGGGTTAATAAAGATGCTATCTGTATACGCCATAAGTACTAGTATTTTAGCTATTATTAAAAATATGCTAAAAAGCAAAAAAAGCATAGTGATTATAGTTAATTTTGAATAAAGTGTAGTTAGTAATAATTAACAGTTATTTAATTTGGAGGAAAGTAAATATG
Organism: Lactobacillus sp. M0393; assembly: GCF_016102025.1. Lineage (NCBI taxonomy): Bacteria > Bacillati > Bacillota > Bacilli > Lactobacillales > Lactobacillaceae > Lactobacillus > Lactobacillus sp. M0393. Next base: position 160,510 of record NZ_JACFPK010000007.1, read on the forward strand.
AAATTCACGGATGAGCTGCATGAAGCAGGGACGGCATTGTGGCATAAAAGTATGGTGCATCCCTTTATTAAGGAGTTGCAAAGTGGCGAACTTCCGATTGCTACTTTTAAATTTTACTTGTTGCAGGATCGCTATTATTTAAGAGAATTTAGCAAGTTGCATGAATTAATTGCAGCAAAAACGGATAATCAGGAAGTAAAGGAATTTTTACTGGCAGGGGCACAAGACTTAAAAGATGTTGAAATATCAGTACGCGGCCATTTTTTTGAAGAATTAAACATAACTGCGTCTGAAATTGCTGAAACTCCGGTGGCGCCAACAGCTTATAACTACGTTAACCATATGCATATGACATTAAATCGATCTGGTGTTAAACCAGCGGTTGCAGCACTTTTACCATGTTACTGGCTCTATCAGGAAATTGGCCAAAAAATGGCAGAAAAGGGCTCACCGGTTTCTTATTATCAGGAATGGATTGATACTTATGATGGCGAATGGTATGGCGCCAACGTAGCAAAAATGCTGCATTTAACCAACTCTTTGGCTGAAAGTGCGACTAATGAAGAACTTGAGCAAATGCAAACTGCGTTTGTGCGCAGCAGCTATTATGAATTGCAGTTTTGGCAGATGGCTTATGAAAAGCAAGATTGGAAGTAACTTTTGCAAAAAGTACTTTTATTTTGTAATAATGCAAATCGGAAATTGCAATTTTAAGTTGAATACCCTACTTGATTTGATAAATGCAATTTACAGCCTGCCAAAACTATTGGTAAAGATTGGAACGATGTGCTAGTTAATAGTAAAAAACAAGAAAATTCTACTAAGCGGAGATACAATTAAATAAAGACAAAACAGATAGTGTTGTGATTTCCAATAAGCAGGTAATACAATCCACAGGTATAGAACTTGAATAGCACTACTTTAAAATCTAATATCGCTTTTTACCATATATCACTATAAAAGTGATTAAATATGGTATAATATAAGTAAGGATATTGGAGGTTTTAAAATGAGTGCAACAATCGTTAAACTACTCAAAAGCAAAAATATAAGCGTCGCTAAAGTCGCTGAGGCCAGCAACGTCCCACTTAGTACTTTAAGAAACTCAATTGTTAAACCAATTGAGACCTGGTCAATTAGGGTCCTTAATGCCTTTGCAATCGCACTTAAAGAGAAGCCAGGAGATTTACTCAATATGCTAGAAACACAACCATATATTTTAGATATAAACGATGAAACGCAGACTATCCAAGGCGTTTTCATTGCTAATAAAGAAATTTACCAACAAATTAGAACTGTCGTGGAAGTCAACCACCTGGAAGGGTGGAATCCTACAGAATCAGATATCCAGAAATTATTTGATGAAGCTATCCAGCCTGATCCAGTAGTGGCTGAGCGCTTTGAAGAAATTTGGGGCAAGGATAATGAATGATTGGATTAGTGAAACCTTGTATTCAAATGGCGTCCTAAAAAATAAGCTCCATATCCATGACCCAAAGGAGTTAGAGAAAAAGGAATATGAGCTATCCGCTCGGAATGCTTTGTTCTTGTTGCAAAAAAAGCCCCAAATAAACGATATCGGAGACCTTAAGAAGGTACACCAATTCTTATTTGGTGAACTATACGATTGGGCCGGTAAATATCGCCCCGGCAATTTCAATAAAAACGGGTATGAATTTTTTGATCATACCAGATTCGATTTTGCCGAAAAAGATATTAATAACATGCTGCACAAGCACCCCGCGGGCAAGCCTTTGGCTAACAAAGACTATGCTGAGCTGCTAGACGCAATTAATTTCATGCACCCGTTTAGAGAGGGCAACGGCCGTAGTTGCAAAGTTTTTCTTTCTGCATACGCGGCTAATCATGGCCAAGTAATTGACTATCCGCGAAGAAACAAAGAGATGATTGAAGCGCAAAATGAAGCTAACGTTGGCAAAATTGCTAAACTGATTAAAGTTGAGAACACCCCCAGCCGCAATCGGGCGTTCCAAGTACTAGCCTCGCAGCAAAGTGCTGGAAAGACACTTAGCCAAGCTGAACTTGCCCAAAAATACGCTGAACAACAGAACAAAGAGCAGCAGGAGTTTGATCAAGATGAAGGCCTTGAATTAGAGTAGAAAGCAGGATAAATCAATTGAAGTATGAAGACAAATTCAGGCTAACGCCTGAAAAAAATAGACGCTTTGCCAAAACCAATCTAAACAAATTAGTCTTCACTAACTCACGCTTTGAAGGCCTGACTACCACCATGCCGCAAACCTAGACAATCATTGATGGCCTGGGTGTTGACGGCATTCCAATCGATGATATTAATATTATTGTTCAATTGAAGCGAGGCTGGCAGTTTGCTATCAATGAAAAAAAGCCCCTGGACTTAAACATGGAAAAGAGGCTTAATGCGATTGTTGCCCGCGATACGGCGGCCTTTCCAGGATATTTGCGTAATGGTTCAGGCGGTGTAGCAACTTACCAGGGCGAGTTTGAACCACCTATGATCGAAGAGAACAAGGAACAGGAATATTTAAAGCAGTTGTTAGTCAGTGATCGTACCGCCACCGATAAGGCACTGACCCTGATGTATCACAATATGCGCCAGCAAATGTTCTACGACGGTAACAAGCGAACCGCCACAATTGCAGCTAACAAGATAATGATTGATAACGGAGCCGGTCTGATTAACGTACCGCTTGACAAGTGGCCCACGTTGCAGCAAAAGCTGGCAGATTATTACTTTTCCAATGACATGACTGACCTCAAGGACTGGACGTATCAAAATGGTATTTTCGGTATGGAGCCAAACTTGCAGGCGCGGGCGGAACATAAAAGTCAGGAATTATCCGAAAGCGATGAAAAAGAAACTATTGCCGAATTCAAAAAGATGCTCAAATCAGCTAAGAAGAGCAAACAGAATAAAAAGCAGCGGGGGCTTGATCGTGACGATGGACTTGAGCTTTAGTTGGCCCAAAATATTAGCTTAAATTAAGAAGGTATTACAATGGAATACGGACAAAAATTAGCTGTGATTACAAACCTAAAAAATAAGATGGATACCTATAGACCATTATCTCCGCTTGAAGTAAAGCAGCTCGAGCAAAATATCAGAATTGAGCATGTATGGTCTTCTGCTGCAATTGAGGGCAACACCATGACCGAGGCTGAAACTGCCGAGATTCTTAACGGCGGGCTAGGCGCAACTATTCACGGTAAGACCATTAAGGAAACACTGGAAATCATTAACTTAAATGAAGCTTATGACTATATGCAAAATTTAGCAATTAAAAAACAGCCAATTCGCAATGAGGATATTAGAAACTTGAACCGAATTGCAACTTTGACAACAATTCAACCGCAAGAAGAAGCCGGTAAGTATCGCAATATTGATGTTTACCCTTATGGTTCAGAATCACGTCCTTACGCCCACTTTTATGAAATACCCGAGAAAATGCAACAATTACAAGCTTGGAGTAATGAAGCACAAGACAAGTTGCACCCGGTGCAGTATGCGACCGACTTGCACCAAAAATTCGTTACTATTCACCCGTTTAAAGATGGCAACGGACGTACAGCACGGCTTTTAATGAACCTAGTCTTAACAGAAAATGGTTATCCAGTGGTTAATGTTAATCCATCTAAACCCGCACGAGAGCAATACATGAAAGCATTAGCTGTTTCCCAGCAGCCCAATAATGATCCTCAACCATTTAGAAATTTGATCGCTGATTATGTAGAAACAGAACTTAAAAATCGGATTTTAAGTCTGCAATATGCTAAAAAAAATGAAGAGGAAGCTCAAAAAGATTTCAAAAACAGTCAACTTGATTGGGACAAGCTACAGAAAGAATATGAGGCATCTAAGAAAAAACAGCAGTCAAAGCCAACCGATAGTCAAGCGAAACTTACTAAAAACTGCGCTGAACAACAGAATAGAAAGAAGCAGGGGCTTGATCATGACGATGGACTTGAGCTTTAATTAGATCCAAAACTTCATTATAGGATCAAGCAATGGTTGGGTCTTTTTTAACTCTTTGTCAAATCCAGTTGATAAAGAATAAATGAATACAATCAAGCAGCTAATCAACAATTGCAGGAATTAAAAGTGGCTTGTTTGCTTCTACTATATTGCTAAGCAAAATTGCTCAAACTGCTATATAGAAAAGGAAAATCAAATTCACACATGCTTAATTTCGTATCAAGACCATAAAAAAGATATTCAGAAGGATTTACTTTGAAAATCACTGGTATATTTGTGGGAAAAAGTAGCAAAAAGCATATTATCCTTAATGATATTTGTGCTGCCAAAAATAATTTTACTAACATGCTGCTAGTCGTGGCCAAGTGATCGACTATCCGAGAAAAAATGAGGAAATGATCAAAGCCTGCATTAATTCCAATTCAATTTTGAATTAATAAAAATAAATTAAAAATATTGTTGACTTTTTATTAATTACATATTATATTGTAATTAATCATATATGATTAAGAAAAGTATATAATAATGCTTTTGCTGTCACAAATACTGTATCAGCAGCTTCTATTGATAATTCCGCTTACGCTCAACCATCTAATGTCTTAAGTCAAGACGTCGTAAACAAAATTGACCCATATGTAGAAGTGAAAAATAATAAATATGTTCTTAATGACGATGTTAAAAAGGTTATTACTTATGCTGAATATGTCTCTGCTCAAGAAGTAATAGCCCATACCAATCAACTTATTAATGGATCATCTTTTGTAATAAATAAAAGCACAAAAACTGCAACTCTAGAATTTGAAATTAATAATTCTGAAAAATCAGTTAGAGTTTTACCATCAACAGAAGATTCCAAAATTCAACCCCGCGCAAATCATCATTTTGGTGTAAATAAGGTTGGATTTGGATGGAATTACATTAGAGTTTTTATAGATAAACGCACTGCTAAAGCTATTGCTTCAGGCGGTCTTACAGGTCTCACAGCTATTATCACCGCTGCTGTTGGCTCTGATGGAGGCCCTATAGTAGCTGCAATTGGTGCTTTTCTAAGTTCGACAATTGGTGACAATATTAAAGGTGGCGTTTGGTTTGATGTTAATTGGATACTTACTGGCATCAATCACTATCCAGTAATTACTCAGTGGGGCTGGCAATAATTCAATTTATAAAAGACAAAATGAATAGAAAGAAAAAGACTGAATCTGATTATTATGAATCGGTGAAATATCGTAACGCATTAGCGTACGGAATATCGACTGGAATTATAGTTTTCATATATCAAATATATTTATCACCTTACATAACTAATAGGTGGACAAATATTTTTGTACAATTTTGCATTATACTTTTGGATATTTTTATAGTTAATTGTGTGCTTCATTGGTATGACCGCAACAAAAAATAATTTAAATCAAATATTTTGTAGTCAATAAATGTGACGTATAACTAGAACTTAGACATCCAATTATTATGCAAAAGCCAATGTACGATTTTGATATTGATACGACCTCTGAAATTAAGATAATTTTTGAGGTCGTATTTTTATGGTTAAATTATCTTAATTTTGGTGGTTAACATTAATTACTAAACGATTTTTCGTATACTTTTTAATTTTAAGTTAGCACCAGTTGTTCATTAGATTACACCCCTTTTGGTCTTCAAAATAAACAGGATTTAACTAAGATTATGAGCGCAATTAAGCATAAGGGAGTCACACTGCATTTTTTCGTCTTTGCGAGGCTTTTTGAAGATTCTAACCTGTAGAGTTGATGAATAACATCATTCTAGAGCTTTATAAGTACCAAACTGAGAGCGAACGTAAGAGAATTAAGGAGCGGAAACGGCAGGACACATCCCAATTGCTAAATCTGAGAGCCGCTATCATGGCCGCAAGCCCAAATTCAATAAGAACAGTCTCCAATTGCAACACGCCTTTAAACTTTACCAAAGTGGTATGACTGATATTGCTGTCAGCAAGGTAACTGGAATCAATCGGATAACATTCAAACGATATAGAGAAAAATTAGGGATTACCCAGATAAGTTAATCAGGTTCTTGTGCAAGATCAGTTTAATCATGCTAGAATATAACTATAGAGAAAAAAGAAGCCTTGCAAAAACAAGACTTCCTCTCTGAATTTCAAGTAGCCGCTTTAAAGGCGGTTAGCTAGATTATAGTTTGGTTAAAGACCAATCCCATAACGTGCTAAAGTTATTGTTGGGACGGTCTTTTTTTATTTGTGTTTGTCGATATAGGTCAACAAGACAATAATAAACGAGGCAAATGTTAGCGCTAATTCTAGCGCATGGTACACACTCAATAGCTGGACACCTTTCTAAAAGATTTCGTGCCATAGGCACCCTCTCCCTTCAAGTGAAACAGCCAGCCGCCCTCACTCAAAACAATTTGCTATCAATTCAAACTTAATTATAGCAAGTATTGCCTTATTCCTAAAAATGATGTGAACCCCAAATTAATTTTTAAAGTAATCGAATATTTAGTCATGAAAAAAGTGCTCCTAATAGTCGGATTAATGTCTAACTATTATGGAGCACTTCACTTTTTGGGTTTTTATTTTAGGTTAAGTAATATTTTGATGAAAATTAGCGCTTATCTAAAATTTGATATGCTTTAGATAGCAAGTTATCCAAATCTTTATCATTAACATGTCCGACAATTTTACCATTTCGACCGGAAAAATCATAATTAGGCATTTGAAAAGTAACTACACTACCAGATATCCCACTGCTGATATCAGCAAGACGATAGTATAGACCACGATTATCTTTTTTAAGATCATGCGTAAGAGGCATGCAGATAACGAGTCCTGTTTTTTGATTATATGCATTATTTGATATCACTATTGCTGGTCTTTGAATATTGCCAGATTGGGGATTATGACCGCCTTCTTCTCGTCCTGCATGTGGTTCAGCATCTATCCAAATAATATCTCCTTGTTTGGGTGCTACCACGGAATATTCTCCTTACCAACCTGCATAGTATCAGGATTACCTACTTTTGCAATTTCTTTTTTAAAATCAATATCATCATAGTCTCCATTAAACCACGGATTAGAGTCAATAGCCTTCTTATAGATTAAAGTATCGTTATCTTTTTGAGTCAAATCAAATCGTTCACCAAGTTTAACTCCCGCCTTACTTGGAACCGTGAGGGCTGTAGAATTACCAACTTTTCTAACAGAAAAGCTACCTAGTTTCTTTTCCATTACTATCAACTCCTTAATTTATGTTAGTACAAGTATACACCACATCCGAGAAGATTTCAATTATATCTCTCCAAAATTTAGGTCATCTTGATTTTAATCAGCAATATAGTCTTAACAGTTATTTTGCATAATTAATAGAAACCATAATCATATTTTCAATTCGATAAAGCCTTAAAACAAAAATACATAGACAAATCATGAGTCAAAGCATAATTAAATGTCTAATATAATTTTTAAATAAAAGAGCCCCAAATTTAGGACAACTTTTAGGAGCTCAGTACATATTAATTTCGCGTTTTTCTTATATTTAGTTATCTTTTTGCCCTGAAAAAGATAATTTCTCTTGCTGCAACAATTGGACCGGATGATTGATAAATCGTCAGATGCACTTTTTTAGCACGCACATCCCGCAAGCCTACTACCTTGTTTTTAGTATCAGCCTTCCACTGTAAGTGGTCTGTGTAAGTAGTGTAGTTTTCACCATCTGTTGAAACAGCAATTGAAACAATAAGAGGATCACCATTATGATCAATATTCCGGGGCACAAAAACCATTCTGCTTAGCTTTTCAACCTTTTCAAAGCTAAAAGTTAATTCCAGCGGTTGTTCAGGTGAAACAGTTTGGCTAGTTTGCCATTCGCTCGCCAATTTCAGGTCAGTCAAATAGGACAGGGGATGGTTTTCTTTACTATCACAGTTGCTGGTTACCTCAATGTTTTCAATCGCATAGTCTTTGGCAGCGTGTTTCGTAATGACACCGAAAAGGTCAGACCATTCAGAAACTTTATTTCTAATGGCATAACGCATCCTAATAATATAGCGGGTATTAGGCGCTAACTCATGAAAAGTAAAACTTTTGCCGGTAATGCCAACATAAAGAAGATTATTAATTTCAATCTGCACGGCACTCTCATGAGGCCAGGCAAGTTCAAATGAATGAGCAGAAATTTTACTTGAATCAACTGCCGGTAGTTTTGGTGACGGCAAGACGCCACTGGTAATTTCGTGTACTAACACGTTTTTGCCATAGTTGAAGTTACGGACTGTGATTTCTATTTCAGTGGCGGTAATATCTCTAGCGGCTAATTTTATTTGCAGTGCAGTCTGCGAATTCTTATGGTATTTTTTAAATTCATCGAGGCCGTAATTAGTATTATAAAAAATACCTTCATGAGCATGATTGAAAGCAGCCAGCGAGCCGTATTCTTCTACGGGGACAACTTGATCATTAATTTTAATAGTTACAGCATCAGGGTAAGAATCGCACATAATTGTCAGACTGGTAGGTTGTTCAACGAATTTCTTTGTCAAGTTACCCTCAGTCGGTGCAATAGTGACCATCAGTTTTTCCTGCTCAACTTTACTGCAGATTTTAGTAGTGTAGCTGTTATTTGCAGCAATTGTCCCATCATCGTCATAGCTAATGGCTTCACTCTGCTCTTGGGGATAAAGTAGAAAATCACGTTTATTCCAGTCAAAAATACTGCCACCCCGAACAAAAACCGGTAGATGCCATAATGGGAAAGTTAAGTTATTGTAGACCTTGCCGCCAGCATATTTTTTACCGGTAAAAAGGTCGATCCACAGCGTTTTTTTGCCTGGCAAATATAAATTATCCTTACGAGAATCACCGTTTTTGTCTTCGCGACCATTCGTAATAGGAGCAATTAAAAGGTTGGGCCCTAACATAAATTCGTTGCCAAACTGAGCTGTATAATTAGCACGCTCATCAGGAAACTCGCTGAATAGTGGTCGCATAATCAGCTCGCCGCTTTTTGCCCGTTCATTTAAGGTATAAATGTAACTGGCTAAATGCTGGCGCAATTTAAGATAAGCCAGATTAATTTCAGTTATTTTCTTATTATAAGCAAACGGGTTTTTACTGAAATTACCTTGATCATCAAAGTTAAATAGTAAAGCGGTAAAACTTTTCCATTCAAAGTCACGGACATTGATTTGCGCATTGCCGCCGCCTTGCAGACCATCAACTGCTGCCCCAACTAAAGGCTGACCGGAAAGATTTGCTCCCAGTAATCCTGCAACTTGATTAGTAATATTGTCCCAATTACCACCGATGTCGCCAAAAATAAGTGCGGCGTTTTTTTGCATGCCGGTACTGCCACTATCAGCTAGCACTAATGGCCGCTCTTTTTGCGATTCACTTTGGAGTTTTGCCGTATCTTGAGCTGCTTGGTCAGCTGCAGTATAAGTAAAGTCAGTTTTTTCAGGTAGATCAACTTCACCCTGATGCCAAAATCCGGGATGAACACCCTGAGTTTGCGCGTATTCATTAAAGAAACTAAGAGCCTGCTCATTTTCGGGTTGCTCACCATAATTAGGGATAAACCAGCTTATTGGAAAATGCATGGCGTGATAGCGATCAATTAGCGCCCTTGCGGAAAACTGGTAGTTCTCTTCGCCATTAAGTGAGGCCTTACCCGAAGCGGCATTTTCATCTTTAGTACGGGTATAATAATTGTTGCCAATTTTGCTGGCATTTCGCTCCTGGGCATGGCTTGGTTGCCATAAGGTCGTGCAGAAATTGCCGATATGGCCGAGACCTAAAGCATATTTAGGCAGTAACATCGGCTTGCCCGTTAAAGTGAAATAGCGCTGTAAAATTTCCTTGGGGGTAGTGCCAAGGAGGTAAAAAGTGTCAAAAACAGCATCTTGATGAGCGAGGACAGTAACTCCCCGCTGAGTTTTACCAAAATCATAGCTTCCCGCTGCAGTGGTATTTCTTAATTCACCATAACCGGCATTCGACCAGAAAAAGGGGACAGGCATAATTACACCGCCTTTTCCCGTTATTTGATCATGCTTAATTGCGATTTTATGGCCTTTATGACTAAAGTAACCATTTTGCAGTCCACCACCGTAGAAAAATTCGTTTTGGTTTTCTGCTAAAAATTCCCGCGTTTCGTTTTCACTAAATTCGAGCGGCTGCGACTGACGCATCCTATTATGATGCAGCGATTCATCAAAAATACTGAGCACAGCCGGATTTTGACCGAAGATAATTTGATAGTTGCCTGTATGAATGATTAAGGAATCGTTGGTAGCTCTGACCTGAGAATTGGTAAAAGCAGTATTATCAAATTGGGACAGCTGAACGTTTGCGGTCCGATTTTCACTAAAATTTTGCTCTGGATCAATTAAAAGGCGAAAAATACCGTCAGCTAAGACGTAAAAGTGCGCAATTTCGCCAGTGGCAAAGTGTAATTCATAATAGTGGTCACACTTGCTGGCACCAGTAAGTGCTCCCAATGAGTGTTTATTTGTTTGCGTATTTTGAATCATGATTTTTGCTTCCTAATTAGTTACCTACACCACTATTATAACTAAAAAACTAAAACTTTCCGTACTATTTGAAATTGAACTGGTAAAGACCAGTTGATTAAGCTAAAATGAAACTATAAGTAAGAGGTTTATTTTATAAAAGAAAGGCCAAAATATTATGACTTATTATATTCATGCAGATAAATTCTTTCTTGAAAATGTAACTGAACAAGGTGGTTACTTAGAAGTACAAGATGATGGCAAATTCGGCTTTTATTATACTGAAGACCAAAAGCCGGAAGGTAAAATTATCGATTATAAAGGTAAGTGGATAGCACCGGGACTTGTTGACACTCACGTTCACGGTTCACTAAAAGAAGACGTAATGAAAAGTGACTGGGCGGGAATTAACCACTTGTCAGAAGGCTTCTTGCGTTCAGGTGTTACCAGCTGGTTGCCAACGACTTACACTGCCGGTGCTGATACATTAAGCAAAATTTGTCAGATGTTTGGCGCCCATAAGGGTGAAGAAACTGGTGCTAAAATTCAGGGACTTCACTTTGAGGGCCCATACTTTACTGCAGAACATGCTGGTGCGGAAAACCCTAAATACTTGCTTGACCCTGATATTAACCAGTTTAATCAATGGCGCGAAGAATCAAAAGGACTTTTAAATAAAATTTCTCTTGCTCCTGAAAGAAAAGGTGCTAAAGAATTCATTCGTGCAGCTGTTAAAGAGGGTGTAGTTGTAGCTTTAGGACACTCAAGCGCTACTTTTGCAGAAGCTAAAGCTGGTGTTGAAGCTGGTGCCACTATGTTTACTCATACCTTTAACGGGATGCCTGATCCGTCACACCACGATACATCAATTTCTAACGCGGCAATGGCGCTGCATAACGTGACTGATGAGTTGATCTGTGATGGTCACCATGTTCAAAAAGAAATGGTACGGGCATTAGTTCAACTTAAAGGTGCCGAACATATTTGCTTAATTACGGATTGTATGGAAGCTGGCATGATGCCTGATGGTGACTACATGTTAGGTGAATTGCCGGTTTATGTTAAGGAAGGCATGGCTCGCTTAAAGGGTGGCAATAATTTAGCCGGTAGTATTTTACAATTGAAGACTGCAGTTAAAAACGTTGTTGACTGGAATGTTGCTACGCCGGAAGAAGCAATCATGATGGCCTCTTACGTACCGGCTAAGAGCGCTCATGTTTTGGATAAATGTGGTTCAATTGCTCCTGATAAGGACGCTGATTTCTTAGTATTAAACCCAGATATGACTTTAAGCGAAACTTACTTAAATGGTGAATCACGTTACAAAGCATAAGATAAATGATCGATTAAATTATAAAAAGCCAATTCATCAAGTTGAATTGGCTTTTTGCTTGCTATTATTAACTATATTTAGCTCTTTATTATACACTATACGCTTTTACTATAAGTTAAATTAATTGCACTTTTTTCACCCCGGATATAGTCTAAGAATATAGTACGTGCTATTAATAATTAAATAGACGGAGAGTGAGAAAATGGCTAAAACAGGACAAGATAGGTTGAATGACCCATTTTTGAATAAAGGGACTGCTTTTACAGAAGAGCAGCGAGAACAATATCATTTAGTAGGGATGTTACCGCCAAAGGTGCAGACTCTTGAAGAACAAGCTCGCGAAGTTTATTTACAATACCAGGAAAAATCAACGAATCTAGAAAAACGAATTTTTCTAATGACGATTTTTAATACTAACCGCGTGCTGTTCTTTAAAATTTTTAGTGAACATGTCACTGAATTTATGCCTATTGTGTATGACCCGACAATAGCTGAAACTATTGAAAATTACAGTCATTTGTTTGTGAATCCGCAATATGCCGCATTTCTGTCAATTAATGAACCGGATAAAATGGCAGAAACATTAAAAAATGCGGCTGATGGCCGTGATATAAAACTAATAGTGGTTACTGACGGTGAAGAAATTTTAGGAATTGGTGACTGGGGCACTCAAGGCGTCGACATTTCTGTTGGCAAGTTGATGGTTTATACTGCTGCAGCTGGTGTTGACCCGGCGTGCGTATTGCCCGTAGTTCTTGATGTTGGTACTAATAACGATAAATTACTTAATGATTCGCTTTACTTAGGCAACCATCAGCGTCGGGTGAATGGAGATCCTTATTACCAATTTGTTGATCGCTTTGTGCAAACTGTAGAAAAGCTGTTTCCGGGACTATATTTACATTTTGAGGATTTTGGCCGGGATAATGCTGATAATATTTTAAAACATTATCGTGATCATATTCTAACCTTTAATGATGATATTCAGGGTACTGGAGTCATTGTTTTGGCTGGTATTTTGGGAGCATTGAAGATTAGCGGACAAAAGTTAACAGACCAAAAGTACTTTTGCTTCGGTGCCGGAACAGCTGGTACTGGGATCGTTGAACAGGTCTACGCTGAGATGTTGCAAGCAGGTTTGCAACCTGAAGAAGCACGCAAGCACTTTTACTTAGTGGATAAACAAGGATTGCTTTTTGAAGATACACCTGATTTAACACCAGCGCAGAAGCCATTTGTTAGAAAACGCTCAGAGTTCAGTAATGCTGATCAACTTAAGGACTTAAAGAGCGTTGTGCAAGCAGTTCATCCTGATATTTTAGTAGGAACTTCAACCCGTTCAGGAGCTTTCACTCAGGATATTGTGACGGAAATGGCTGCCCATACCGACCGGCCAATTATTTTCCCATTATCAAACCCAACTCAATTAGCAGAAGCAAAAGCAGAAGATTTAATTCACTGGACTAAGGGCAAAGCCTTGGTAGCGACTGGTATTCCTGCTGATCCAGTTGAATATAATGGCGTCAAGTATGAAATTGGTCAAGCCAACAATGCTTTGGTTTACCCCGGACTTGGTCTTGGTGCTCTAGCAGTTAATGCTAAGATTTTAAGTGATGAAATGATTAGTGTAGCGGCTCACTCACTTGGCGGCATTGTTGATTCCAGTAAACCCGGTGCAGCCGTGTTACCACCTGTGGAAAAACTAAATGTCTTTTCCCAAACTGTAGCAAAAGCTGTGGCTAACAAGGCCATTGCCGACCATCTTAACCAGAACGATTTTCAAGATGGTGAAAAAGCTGTAGCAGCACTTCGCTGGGCGCCTGAATATAAAGATGAGCAGGAGTGAGAATAAATGCAAGCCTTTATTACTTCATTAACTAGCGTTGTTGAGCTGTTACTTGTAATTGCTTTAGGGTATTGGCTGCGCACCAGTGGCAAGCTGGGTGACCAGTTTAAAGGCAATATTTCTTATTTGATTATGAATATTGCTCTGCCTGCTTCAATTTTTGTTTCTGTTTTAAAATATTTGAATCGACAAAAATTGTTCGGCTTAACAGGTGGTCTGATCTATGCCATTATCTGTTTTGCTCTCAGCTATTTGTTTGCCTGGCTATTATGCAAGGTTTTGCGAATTCGCAAGGGTCGTCGTGGTACTTTTATTAATGCCATTACGAACGCCAATACTATTTTTATTGGCCTACCATTAAATATCGCCTTATTTGGGCAAAAAAGTATGCCATACTTTTTAATTTATTATGTGTTAAATACGGTTTCTACCTGGGCAATTGGTGTCTTCTTCATTTCTAGTGATGATCCGACCGCACAAAAGAACAAGCAGCAAAAATTTAACTGGAAAAAGTTGCTGCCAGCGCCACTAGTGGGATTTTTAATAGCCTTGATTTGCTTACTGGTTGAAGTCCCAATTCCTGGCTGGATTACTGCTGTATTGAGCATGGTCGGCGGCATCGTCACCCCAATGTCACTGATCTATATTGGTATTATATTGGCAGATGCCGGCTTAAAATCAATCCACCTCGACCGTGATACTATTTGGGCATTACTAGGTCGTTTTATTCTAGTACCAGCTTTAATGATTATTTTAATTGTTGTTGGTGCTAATTGGTTACCAGCTTTGACTGGTTTAGCTAAACAAACATTAGTTGTGCAATCAGCTACTCCTGCTTTGGCAGTTTTGCCAATCTTAGTGGGTGAATCGCACGGGGATGTGCAATATGCCACCAACGTTGTGACCACCTCAACGGTCTTATTCGTAATTGTTGTTCCACTAGTTTTGGAAATTACCCAAATACTAATATAATTAATAAAAATTTTGTAATATAAAACCCGTCTTTGATTGAAGCTAACCCCTAAAACTGGACGTTAGTTTTATATCGTTTTACTTAAGGCTTGATTCCGATATTGAATCGGAGTTAAGCCTT
>NZ_JACFPK010000008.1:0-90816 GCF_016102025.1 Lactobacillus sp. M0393
GTAGAGCGCTTGACTGTTAATCAAGATGTCGTCAGTTCGAGTCTGACAGCCGGAGCAAAGAGAGAAGAGGACCTGGAAAGGTCCTCTTTTTTTGTGCCTGATGATGTTTAAGTGACGATGGCTATTATATTAGAAATACGTGAGCTAATTTTTAAAGAATGTGACATCAAACCTTTTTAACGATAAAATAATATTGGATATGTTTTATCTAAAGGAGGAAATCTCATGGTAGGAATTATTTTAGCCAGCCATGGTGGTTTTGCTGACGGTATTGCGGAATCTGCGCAGATGCTGTTTGGCGAACAAGATAATTTTGCTCATGTCATTTTGAAACCTGATGAAGGTCCAGATGATATTAGAGGCAAAATGGAAACGGCAATTGCTTCATTTGCAAATCAAGATGAAGTTTTGCTGATAGTTGATTTGTGGGGAGGTACGCCATTTAATCAAGCTAATGCCCTGCTTGAAAAGCATCCTAATTGGGCTATTGTTACTGGTATGAACTTACCAATGGTTGTTGAAGCACTAACGCAGAGAATGGCCAATCCCGATGCTACTGCTCATCAGATTGCAAGTGCCATTATTGAGCCGGCAAAGGACGGTATTAAAACCAAGCCAGTTGACTTAATGCCGCAGGAATCTGCAGCAGCTCAAAAACCGTCCCAACCTGCTAATTCAGCTAATAAGAAAACTATTCCTGAAGGTACAGTTGTTGGTGATGGTCACATTAAGTTTGTCTTAGCGCGAATTGATTCACGTCTTTTGCATGGTCAGGTAGCAACGGGCTGGATACCGACTATGCACCCAGATCGTGTAATTGTAGTTTCCGATAGTGTAGCTAAAGACGAAATGCGTAAAAGCATGATTCGTGAAGCCGCTCCTGCAGGGGTCAAAGCGCATACTGTTCCGTTGAAGAAGATGGTAGAGATTGCTAAAGATCCCCGTTTTGGTAATACACATGCCTTATTGCTTTTTGAAAACCCGGAAGATGTTTTAAAAGTAATCAAAGCAGGTGTTGACATTAAGACTGTTAATGTCGGTTCAATGTCTTACAAAGTCGGAGACGTCAATGCAAATAACGTATTGTCTATGAATCAAGAAGATGTTGATACTTTCCACGAACTTGAAAAAATGGGAGTCAAGTACGATGTGCGTAAAGTTCCAACAGATAAAGAAGGCAATATGGAAGCTATTTTAAATAAAGCCCAAAGTTTGCTTGACGAACAAAACAAGTAGGAGAATAGGAGTAAAAAATGAACGCTATTCAAATGATTTTAGTTGTCATAGTGGCCTTTCTTGCAGGTATGGAAGGTATCTTAGACCAATGGGAATTTCACCAACCATTAGTTGCTTGTACATTAATTGGTCTTGTAACTGGTAATCTAGTTTTAGGTGTTATCCTAGGTGGATATTTACAAATGATTGCCTTAGGTTGGGCTAACATTGGTGCTGCTGTTGCTCCTGATGCCGCTTTAGCTTCAGTAGCTTCCGCAATCATTTTGGTTCAAAGTGGTCAAGGAACAAAAGGAATTGGTATGGCTACTGGTATTGCTATGCCTTTGGCCGTTGCCGGACTCTTTTTAACCATGATTGTGCGGACTATTTCTACTGGTATTGTCCACATTATGGATGCTGATGCTAAAAAGGGTGATTGGCGTAAAATTAATATGTGGCAATGGCTTGATGTTTGTCTACAAGGGTTGAGAATCGCTATTCCGGCTGCATTGCTGTTAGCTATTCCTGCTTCACAAGTTAGATACTGGCTGGGCTTAATGCCAGCATGGCTGAGCGACGGTATGTCAATTGGTGGTGCTATGGTTGTTGCTGTTGGTTACGCAATGGTTATCAACATGATGGCTAGTCGTGAAGTTTGGCCATTCTTTGCCATCGGTTTTGCTCTGGCAGCAATAAAAGATTTAACTTTGATTGCTTTAGGTGCAATTGGCTTAGCTTTAGCACTGATGTACTTATCTTTAGAGTCAAAAGGTGGCAATGGCGGTAGCTCAAATTCTGATAATGACGGTACCGGCGATCCACTCGGCGATATCATAGATGACTATTAGAGTGATATTTAAGAGGAGGATTTTATAATGGCTGATAAAAAAATAAAATTAACTAAAGCCGACCGCTTCAAAGTTATGTGGCACTCACAATTTTTGCAAGCTTCATGGAACTATGAAAGAATGCAGAACGGTGGTTATGCCTATTCACTTATACCCGCTTTAAGGAAACTTTATCCTAAAAAGGATGATATGGCAGCTGCTTTGCAAAGACACCTGGTATTCTTTAACGTTCACCCTTATCTGGTATCACCAATTTTAGGTGTTACTTTAGCCTTAGAGGAAGACAAGGCTAATGGTGCTAAAGTTGAAGACGAAGCTATTCAAGGTGTTAAGGTCGGAATGATGGGACCTTTGGCTGGTGTTGGTGACCCTGTATTCTGGTACACGGTAAGACCAATAGTTGGTGCCTTAGGTGCTTCAATGGCTATTCAGGGTAACGTGTTAGGACCGATTTTGTTCTTCGTTATTTGGAATGTAATTAGATTGGCCTTTATGTGGTATACACAGGAATTTGGTTACAAGGCCGGTTCTGCTATTACCAGTGATATGTCTGGTGGTCTATTGCAAAAAGTAACTCGTGGCGCCTCCATGATGGGTATGTTTGTTTTAGGCTCCTTAATTGAACGCTGGGTTAACATTAAGTTCACTCCGATTGTTTCAAAAACCCCTATTCAAAAGGGTGGCTATATTGACTGGGGATCACTTCCTGCTGGTGCCAAAGGAATTCAGCAAGCTTTAATAGATCAAGCCAACGGCTTATCACTAACCAAGTTTAAAGTAACTACTTTGCAAAACAACTTGGATAGCTTAATCCCTGGTTTAGCCGGACTACTGCTCACTTTCCTTTGTATGTGGCTATTAAAGAAGAAAGTTTCACCAATTTTGATCATTATTGCCATCTTTATTGTCGGTGTTGTTTTGCACGTTCTGCATGTGCTTTAATTTAAAATGGTTGAATCAAAAAATACTAAAGTTGATTTAACGGCAAATGCAACTTGGTTTCGTGCGTTATCAACATACGGTAAAGTAATGGTTGGAGATAAGGCGTTTGAATTCTATAATGAGCGCAATATCTCTGATTATGTCCAAATTCCGTGGCAAGAGGTTACCTACGTGGTAGCGGATGTTTATTTTCATGGACGCTATATACCTCGTTTTGAAATTCGCACTCGTGCAAGTGGTAAGTTTATTTTTACTACGCGAGACAATAAGAAAACTTTACGTGCTATTTGTCAATATGTTCCCGCTGAACATATGCGACAAGCGCTGGGATTATGGCAAAAAATCAAAAGAAGAATAAGACATAATTAAAAAAGTTCCTAGACAAAATCAATTGTCTAGGAATTTTTTGTTAATTATTGGTTTTAATACTTATGTCTACCACAACACCGAATTCCGCAGGAATTTTTTGTTTCAATGCTGGCATTGCTATGCCTTCTTTTCTTTGTGCCAAACTTTAGATACGGTTGACAAAACTATAAAGATTAACAGAGCTGAAACCATTGATACTCTGTTTGCAGGTAAAATTAATAGTAAAATTATCATTAAAATAAAAAAGATTAAAGTCATGTAATCTAAAAAAGGAAACCCTGGCATTTTGAAATCGGTAAGTTCTTGTGCAGGTGTCTTTTTCCGGTAGGCAATATGTGTTAAAAGCATTAGACACCAAATAATTAAAAACATACTGGTAGAAGTAGAAGAAATAAAATTAAAGGCCTCATTGCCAATAATAATAATAACAAATGGTGCTAAGGCCATTAGGCAGGCTGATAGAGTTAAAGCATTTTGTGGTAATTGTCTTCTTAAATGACCAAATGTCTGGTTAAATTTACCCTTACCGTTAAAAGTAACAGAAAATAATAATCGGCCTGCACTATACAAAATACTATTAGTTGAAGAAACAGCTGCTGAAATGACAACAAAGTTGATAATTGAACCAGCATTGCGAATGCCAGTTGCTGCTAAAGTCTGCACAAATGGGCTAGAGTTAGTAGCCACCTTATCCCAGGGAATAACGACCAAAATGGCGATAATAGCGAGAACATAAAATAATATTATCCGCATTGGTACTTCGTTAATAGCCTTTTTAATCGTTACCTTAGGATTTTGGGCTTCGGCAGCAGTCAATCCGACTAGTTCAACGCCAACAAAGCTAAAGATAACCATTTGAAAGCCAGAGAAAAAGCCGGTACTCCCTTTAGCAAAGAAGCCACCATGCGCAGACAAGTTAGCTAGAGTAACGGGACCAAAAGTGGTTTTGCCACCAGTTATTAACAAATAGGCTACTAAAATCACAAAAGCAATAACAGTCACAATTTTAATAATAGCAAAACTAAACTCCAAATTACCGAAAAGTCGGGCAGAAAGCAAATTAATAAATAGTAAAATTGCGATTGTGATCAAGCCAGGCACCCAGGTGGGCAAATGGGGAAACCAGTACTGGAAATATATACCTAGGGCTGTCATTTCTGCCATGCCTAACGTAACCCAACTAATCCAGTAAAGATAACCTGAGATAAAGCCAGTATTTTTACCTAAGTACTTTTCAATAAAATCAATATAGGTATGCTTGGATAAGTCTGAAACAATTAGCTCACCCAAAGCTCGCATTAGTAGAAATAAGAAAACACCAACGACGACATAAATCAGAATGACACTGGGACCGGCTCGTCTAATGCTATTACCTACGCCTAGAAATAAACCAGTACCAATTGTCCCACCCAGGGCAATCAATTGAATATGCGCGTTAGTCAAGGTTCGTTCGTAACCAGAACCGTTATTTTCCTCTTCTTCGCTCATTAAATCACTCCAAATACTTAAAAATTAGTTACATTATTAAATTATAGCATTATACATAAGCGTATGTTTTTAACCAAACTAAAATTTGAACAAATTGTAAATTTTGTTATGTTAAAAAGGGCTTTATTTAAAGACAAATTGTAGTATCATATATTTTATTAAAAATAAATTAAGGAGGAAGATTTAATGTTTACCATTGGCCAATTTACTGTTAATAACTTGGAGATTAGTTTGGTATTACCGGAAGTCAGTCATGCGGAAGCTTTATATAAAATTATTGTCCATGACCGTGATCAGCTGGCACATTTTTTACCTTGGGCAGGTAAGATAGCGAGTGTCAAAGATGAAGTTGATTTTATTAAGGCAATGCGAGTTGACACCGCTAATTATAAGAAACTGGTACTAGTTGTTCTTGTCAATGGCAAACCAGTGGGAATGGTTGACCTGCACAATATTAAGCTGAAAAATGAAAGCGGCGAAATAGGCTATTGGCTGGGACAAAAATATCAGGGTAACGGAATCATGACCCAGGCCGTTAAAAAGTTAGTAGACGTATCATTCAACCAATTTGGATTACACAGCATTAAATTACTGGCAGATCATAATAATAAACCTAGTAGAGCCATTGCAGAAAGACTGCACTTTGAACATGTGGCCAGGCTTAAAGATGAAGTCAAGTATCATGGCAAGTTCTGTGATATGGAATTATACATCACATTTAACCCTAAAAATTAGTCAAAAAAATTGCTGGTAAAATTTACCAGCAATTTTGTTATTTGTCTGCATATCCTTGAGGATGACTTTGGTGCCATTTCCATGCACTGGTCATCATATCTTCAGCGTTCTCATGTTGCGGCTCCCAGCCTAAAATAGTTCTGGCCTTAGCAGAATCTGCAACTAAGCTGTCAGGATCACCTGCACGGCGTGGCCCCATAGTATATGGAATTTCAACATTGGTAACTTTACGAGCCGCTTGTAAGATTTCCAAGTTGGAGTAGCCGTGAGCAGTCCCGAGGTTGAAAACATCAGATTTATTAGTTGTAACTAAGTGTTTTAATGCTAATAGGTGTGCGTCAATTAGATCTTCGATTTGAACGTAATCTCTGACGTTAGTACCATCTTTAGTGTTATAGTCGTTACCAAAAATGGTAAATTTGCCATCGCCACTGACAGCACTTTTTAGAATGTTGGGGATTAAGTGCGTTTCCGGAGAGTGATCTTCTCCGATTGACCCATCACTTGCGGCCCCAGCTACGTTAAAGTAGCGCAATGCAATTGACTTGATACCATCAGCTTTGTCTGCCCAGTGCATAATTTTTTCCATTATTACTTTGGTTTCGCCATAAGGACTGATTGGATTAAGCGGTGAATCTTCAGTAATTGGCAACTTCTTAGGGATGCCATATGTGGCAGCGCTGGAAGAAAAGACCAAATAATTCACACCCGCATCTTTCATTGCTTCCAATAAGGAAATCATGCCAGAAACATTATTATCATAATATTTAAGTGGCTTTTGCACAGATTCTGGTACTAAAGAATAAGCAGCAAAGTGCATGACTGCCTCAATCTTTTCTTTACGCAAAATTTGACTGACTAAAAACTTGTTTTCAATATCTCCTTGGTAAAACTTGGCTTTAGGATTAACTGCCATTCTGTGTCCTGTATATAAAGCATCCAGGACAACAACTTCATTATTTTGTTCGATTAATTTTTTAACAGCTACTGAGCCAATATAACCAGCACCGCCGATAACTAAAACGCGCATAATTTCCTCCACTGGATTAGTAATTTTGTATTCCGTCTAAATTTTAGCACATTCTGGCCGTTTAAAAGATAATTTATTGACAGTAAAATAAATTTGCAATAGAGTTACTTTTAGTAAGATAGTAAGAAAGAAGTATCAAAATGATTCATAATTCAACCATTAACCAGCAAATTAATCACCGTTCTATCCGTAAGTTTAAAGATCAAACACTAGATGCAGAACAATTAAATACTTTGTACACAGTTTTTCAACACACCGCGACGAGCATGTTTATGCAAAATGCAACAATGCTTCATATTACTGATGAAGGTAAAAGAGCTAAAATCAGGAAATTGTGCGGCCAAAAATATGTCGGGGCAGAAGGAGATTTGTTTATCTTTGTGGTAGATTTATACCGCAACCAGCAAATTCGCCGCCAGTTAGGTAAAGATGACGGCCGCGTTCATACCACTGATATTTTCTTTCAAGGACTGGAAGACACATTACTTGCTTGGCAAAATGTGGCTAATGCGGTTGAAAGCATGGCTTTAGGCTATGTGCCACTAGGCACTATTAATGATCACCCGTTAAAAATGTTGGAAGTGTTGAACTTGCCTAAACTGACATTTCCAGCTTTAGGAATGCAGGTAGGTATTCCCGACCAAGAGCCGCAATTGAAGCCGCGTTTGCCACTAGCATTTACTACTTTTGAAAATGAGTATCCGCGTGATTTTAAAGTGGGAGACTTGAAAGACTATGATCAAGTAGTTACCACTTACTATGACTTGCGGGATGCTAATAGACGCATTGATTCCTTTACCAAACAAATAGCCGGTGATAAATTAAATGATAAAAGAATTGACCGTGATGAGTTGCCGGAATTACTGCACAAGCAAGAACTTTGCCTAGATTGGAAATAAAATAAAAGTCGTACATTTGATTGCACGACTTTTTTTGTTTTGGTATAATTTAAACGTTGTGAAAGTTGCTGATTTAGCTCAGTTGGTAGAGCGTTTCCCTCGTAAAGAAAAGGTCGCCAGTTCGATTCTGGCAATCAGCATTCAGAAATTTTAGATAGCTCAAAACCTTTCAAGAAGTCCTAATGGGACAGCACTTGAAAGGTTTTTATATTGCAGCTGTATTAGCAAGATTTAGATAATTAGGTAAAACTTCAGAATAAACTGAAAACCTTTTGCGCATATAAATTTAGTATAAAAACAAAATATTTTTATAAATATATAAATTGTTGATTATCACTAATTGAGAGGTTAATAAAATGAGTAAAATTCCAACACCCACAATTGGAGAAATATTAAAGGAAGAATTTATGAAGCCGCTACAAAATTCAGCATATAGGCTAGCAAAATTAATAGGTGTGCCAACTTCAAAAATTCAAAATATATTGCATGATAGAGTTGGAATAACAGTCGATACTTCTATTAGATTAGGAAGAGTATTTGGCGTGAGTAACAAGTATTTTTTTAATTTACAGGAAGATATAGCTTTTCGTAAACAGATTTATCAATATATTAATTGGCTTAAAAGTAAAAGATCATTCATGACCTAATTGAGGTTAAATGAATGATTTTTTTATTTAAAAATAGCGAATTTCACTAGGAAGGCAGTTAAATTTATTCTTAAACTTTTGGTAAAAGAAAGTTTTGTTTGAAATTCCTACCTTTTGAATAATATCAGAAATTGACAAATTAGTTGAATTAAGTAGGTTGTATGCATCTAGTAGCCGTTGTTCAGTTAGTGCATCTGAAAAAGATTTACCCACAGTTTTCTTAAATAAATTGCCTAAGTAAGAGCGACTATAATTGGTCTTTTTTGCAATATAAGATAGAGAAATGTTGGCACTGTTAGCAGATATTTCTTTCAAAATATAAAGAATAATATCGGGAGTATTTTCTTTTAAAATCTTGTCAGAATGGATGTTGGTATTTCTTGATAACAATATCAATAACGAATTGAGGTAACTGTCAATTAGCTTATCAGAAAAATTCTTGTCAAAGTAATATTCTTCAATTATTAAATTGGCTATTTGGCGAATTGATGATTCAGTATGCTTTTTTCTATAAATCATAAAATCATGTGAGTTGTCATTGGCCAAAATAAAGCTGGACAGAACATTCTTGGTCTTGCCAATGGTTCTTAAATTTTCTAAAGAGAACTTGATGTTATTTCTGAAAATAATATTTATCAAAATGTCATCTTTACCCAGAGTAGCAATTGAATGGGTAGTGCCGACACCTAATAATAAAATATCGCCTTGGTTTAAATAAATGGTATGACCATTCACTTTTTCCTTGGCACTTCCTGATACCATATAATTCATTTCCAAGAATGTATGGGTATGTTTAGGATAGGGCGCAAAGCGGTTGTGCTTACTGACATATATATTTTTACCTTTAAAAAATTCCTCCGTAAAAATAGGCACAAATTTTTTGTCTGAAGCATGTAGCAAGGTTTTATCGTTAAAATCATTAATAAAAAGTTGTTCATTATATTGCTTTTTTTCCACCGGATTTAGTTCTTTTAGTTTGCTTAGTAATTCATTGTTCATCCATTTACTACCTCAAATATAACTACCTATCATATTGTTATTTGATATTATCTTCAGAATAGATAAGTTTATCAAAAATGCAATTAATACTTATGTTATGGTGCTATAAAACTAATAAATAAATAATTCAAATAAAAATCAACCTACCAATATGATACAATACGCAACCTTATATGTCATTGTAAGCGGTGACATTTTAACGTATAAATATAACTGTAAGGTTTGAAAGTGAGGTGATTACAATTGACAAAGACCTATGTGGCGGTAGACATTGGTGCTTCAAGCGGCCGTCTGATGCTAAGTCAATTAAAAAATGGCAAAATGGTCTTAACAGAAATGCATCGTTTTAAAAATGGTTTTACCTTAAAAAACGGACATGACCGCTGGGATATTGACCATATTATCAAAGAGATTTTATTAGGTCTTCAAAAAATAAAAAGAGCTGGCTTTAGTAAAATTTCTTTAGGAATTGATACTTGGGCAGTTGACTATGTTCTAGTAGGAAAAGATGGAAATAAGCTTGATGATCCGATTAGCTATCGTGATAAGAGAACCACGAATGCAATTAAGGAATTAACAGCTAAAGTATCTAAGGGACAGATTTATCAAAAAACAGGAATCCAATTTCTGGATTTCAATACTCTATACCAGTTGTTTGAGGAAAACAAGGAACTTCTGGCTCAAACAGATAAGATCATGATGATTCCTGATTATATCGGATATGTTCTCACCGGAGAAGCTGTTTTAGAGACAACAAATGCTTCAACTACGCAGATGTTGAGTCTCAGAGAAGGCTTGTTTGATCAGAATCTGCTAAAAGAAGTTAATGTGAGACAGGATCAATTTCCTAAATTAGTTGATGCTGGTACCCCGCTTGGTAAACTGAAGCGAGAAGAATTTCAAAGTTATGATTTGCCTGATACTGACGTGATTACAGTCGCAACCCATGATACAGCTTCAGCTGTAGTCGGCACTCCTGGAATAGGACATCACTGGGCATATATTTCTTCAGGCACATGGTCGCTTTTGGGAACAGAACTCAATGTTCCAGAAAATGGTCCAGATGCATATAAAGAAAATTACACTAATGAATGGGGAGCTTATGGCACCTATAGATTTTTAAAAAATATCATGGGGCTGTGGATGGTTCAATGTGTAAAACGTGATTTTAATGACAAGTATTCCTTCAGTGAATTAGCGCAATTAGCAAGCAAAACTAAACCGTTTAGTCAATTTATCAATATTAACGATGAACATTTTGTCAATCCCGAAAATATGATCCAAGAAATTCAAGCTTATTGTCAAGAAACAGGCCAAAGAGTTCCAAAAACACCTGGTGAAATAGCGATGGCGATTTACTCCAATTTAGCTTTATTTTATGCTTATGAAATACAAAAGTTAAATCATATTATAGGATACCAAATTGATACTTTGAATATTGTTGGTGGTGGATCAAACGTTGCCTTGCTAAATCAGTTGACGAGCACAGTTGCTGGCATTGATGCTTACGCTGGACCAAGCGAAGCTACAGCAATCGGTAATTTAGCAGTTCAAATGATTACCAGAAACGATGTTGCAAATGTTTCAGCGGCGCGACAAATTATTAAAGATTCATTTGCAATTAAGCATTTTAAACCTGAACAGGGTAAGTATTTAGGAACCCTTGATGACTACATTAACTTTTTGCACACAGCTAAACGGGGTGGAGCAATATAACAGTGGGCCCAGTTAAAATAAAAAATAAAATCAGTGTCAGAATGCATCATAAAAATCATATGCAATTGTCCACGATATTTGAACGAAAATTTGTGCAGTAAGCAAACCTTACAGTAGACCTATGCATGCAAGCTCAAGCGATAGTCTAGTTATTTATGTTTAGAAGTTTTTTAATAAAAGGAGAATAATGATGGTTAGTGAAAAAGCAGTTGAAACAGCATATCAAGTTGCTAAAGAACGCTACGCAGAAGTCGGTGTTGATACAGAAAAGGTTTTAAAGAAGTTACAAAATATTCGTGTATCTCTTCCTTGCTGGCAAGGAGATGATATCCACGGCTTCTTAACGCCAGATGCTGCTTTGTCTGGAGGAATTGGCGTGTCGGGTAATTACCCTGGCATTGCAAGAACACCTGAAGAATTAACTAATGACTTGGATGAAGCCTTTAAGTTAATTCCAGCCAAGCAAAGATTGCAACTGCACCAAATTTACGCTGTGACTGACGGTAAAAAGAAGGATGTGTCTGAAGTTGGACCAGAAGACTTTAAGTTCTGGGTTGACTGGGCAAAGAAGAATGATATTTACCTTGATTTCAATCCGACATTTTTCTCAAGTCCTAAAGTAAAAGAAAATATGACTTTAGCAAGTCCTGAAAAAAGCGTTCGCGATTACTGGATTCAAGTTGGTAAAAATGCACGTGCAATTTCTAATTACTTTGGCGAAGAGCAAAAAGCACAATCGATCGACAACTTCTGGATTATGGATGGTATGAAGGATGAACCTATCAGTAGATTGGATCCACGTGAGCGTTTGATTGATTCATTAGATCAAATTAACGAAGAGAAATATGATGAAAAGAACACCATGGAATCATATGAAGGCAAGTTGTTTGGTACCGGTGTTGAAAGTTATACGGTTGGCTCTCACCTCTTTTACAACAACTATGCTTTAACAAGAGGTAAAGATTGGTGTATGGATATTGGCCACTTCCATGAAGCTGAAGATCCTTCTGACTACTTGTCATCATTCTTAGCATTTGGCAAAGGCATGTTCTTACACTTATCTCGTCCAGTTCATTGGGACAGTGATCACGTACCTGCAATGAATGACATGTTAATTAAAATGATGCGGGCTTTGGTCAGAGATGATTTATTATCCAAGACAGTTATTGGCTTAGACTTCTTTGATGCCTCAATTAATCGCGTTTCTGCCTGGGTGATTGGTACTCGTTCAGCACAAAAAGCTCTGCTTTTGGCATTGCTGGCTCCAATCGACCAATTAAAAGATGCAGAAAATCACTATGACTATACCCTACGCTTAGCAGAAACTGAAGAATTAAAGTCATTCCCATTTGGTGCTGTATGGGATGAATTCTGCTTAAGAAATAATGTTCCCGTAGGGATGGATTGGTATCAAGAACTTAAGGATTATGAAAAGAACGTTCAATTTAAGAGAAATTAATAAGAAAGTTTCTGGAGATTAAATAATGGCTAAGTTTATCAATTCAACATTTGTTAAAGATATGTGTAATATCACTCGTCAAAGCTATGACAATGGCTGGGATGAGCGCAATGGCGGTAATATGAGTATCCGTATTATTCCTGAAGAACTAAAGGAATATGAAGACGTTAAAGAAGTAAAAAGAGTTTTTGATCTTGGCTTTGACGCTAGTTGTTTGAAGGGGCAGTATTTTCTAGTCACAGGCACAGGACGCTATTTTAGGAATGTTTTCCAAAATACCGAAAAAGATTTGGGTTTAGTTCGTATTAGTGCTGATGGCCAAAAAGGTGAAATTGTTTGGGGTTACACTGATGGTGCTTTGCCCACAAGTGAATTTCCAACTCACTTAATGAATCACTATGCTCGTTTAAAGCTCGATCCCAGGCAAAGAGTAGTTATGCACTGCCACCTAACCAACTTGATTGCAATGTCATTCACTCAGCCACTTGATGAAAAGTATTTCAGTAAAACTATTTGGAAGATGCAAGCTGAATCAATGCCAGTTTTGCCAGAAGGGATAGGAATTATTCCTTACGAAACACCTGGTACTACAGTTATTGGTGAGCACACAGCTGCTAAAGTTGCGGATGGCTTTAGAGTTGTTATGTGGCCACACCATGGCATATTTGCAGTGGGTGACACACCGGATGAATGCTTCGGTTTAATTGAAACTGTTGAAAAAGCGGCTACTATCTTTACAGCGATTCAAGCGCAGGGTGGTAACAGGTTAGACGAAATAACTGATAAGCAATTGGTGGAAATTGCCAAGTATTTCCATGTTACGCCCAGGGAAGGGTTTTTAGATTAAAAGCAAAATGAGTTGAGTATAAAAGAAAGTCGGAGTTAGTTAGCTTCGACTTTCTTTGTGTAAGGGAGATAACAATTATGAGTATGCCAATATTAGTTATTTTTTTAATTTTGATGGGTATCATTTCAGGCATTATTTCTGCCGTTGCCAGCATGGCATCTTTGGTATCTTATCCAGCCTTATTAATAGCGGGCTGCTCACCAATTGCAGCAAATATCACCAATACAGCTGCCTTAATTTTTACGGGGCCTGGCGTACTTTTAGCTTCTGCCAAAAAAATGAAAGGCCATTGGCAAGAGTTCAGCTTCTACTGTCTTTTCTTGTTATCCGGCGCGGTGGCAGGAGGACTGCTTTTAATCTCTTTTCCTGGAAAAGTCTTTGAAAAAATAGTCCCGTTTCTGGTGCTTTTATCTGCGGTTGGTTTAATAATGACAAGTGGCAAAAATAGTAATAAAAATGAAGCTAGAAAAAGAACTAAAGGGAAGGCTTTTTTAGCCTATATTGGTTTGTTTCTAGGAGGGGTTTACTCTGGTTATTTTGGTGCTGCTGCTGGTGTAATTCATTTGATTTGCATTAATTATCTATCTGATGATGAATTTTATACTATTAATGCTATGAAAGATATTGTAGGTGCTTTAGCAAATTTAGTAGCCTTAATTGTTTTTATTTTTGGTGCTCATGTCAACTGGATGATGGCTATATTGCTAGCAATTGGCTTATTTATCGGTGGCTATATAGGTCAATATAGTATTAAGTTCCTATCTTTAAAGATTGTATCTTGGATTACCTTTGCTTTTTCAATTGTTTTAGCAGGTTGGTTATTTTATACTGCTTATTTTGGCTAAAATGAAATTTTTCCACTTAAGGACTTATAAAAACAGTGAGTTAAGTACGAATTTGGATACTTAATTCACTGTTTTAATTTAAAAAGTTCATGGTTTATTTAACTGTTTTACGAAATTGGTCAGGAGTAACGTTATTTTGCTTTTCAAAAGTTTTAAAAAAGTAGCTGACACTTTTATAACCTATCAACCGTGAAATTTCTTCCACCGAATAATTTGTCTCTGATAAGTATTTTTTAGCTTGTTTCATCTTTTCTTGCATAATAATTTCTTTAATAGTCAGTGTAGTATGTTTTTTAACGTATCGTGATAAGTAAGCCGTACTGTAACCAAAATTTTGCGCTAATTGTTGGACAGTGATAGTTTGAACGTTATCTTTTATTGCGGATATTACGTTTAAACTTAGGCTATCGATTCCAGTGTAAGAATAATAATTTTCATGACTCAATTGGTCAAAAAAGATAAGTAATAACCCCAGCATTGCGTAATTATAATGATAATTATTGGTAACATATTCAGATAAAATTCCGTTAATTATAGGTAAATATCTAGATAAGCTGGTAGGGGAAAAATAGAGGTAACTGTTATTACCTTTATCACAAAGAAAATTACATAAATAATTGTCTTGCTGTAAAAATTCAGCAAAAACACCACCTGCAAAAATTTCCGGTTTAATGCAAATATTGATTACTTGTGTCTTAGGATCTTTGACCTTTAATGAGTGTGCACTATGTAAATTCATTAATAGTAACGAGTCGGGAAGTAAATAAATATCTTTATTATTAATATTGCTAATTGCAATACCATTAGTAATAAAAACAAATTCGTAAAAATCATGTTTATGAAAGGGTACAGGAATATCTAAATCGTGGCTTACCACAAAGATTTTTTCAGAATTTGGTATATTGCTTGAACGAACCAAATTTGGAATTTTAAAAAAATCATTTCTTGAAAGCTTAGGCAATTTATTAGAATCAATCAATTTCATTTTTGGTAATCCTCAATGTCATAAAAACACACAAACTTATCATAGCACAGTATTGTAAGCACTTACAATAAGCTGTTAATATGACCATGAAAAAAAGATAGGCCTATCAATGAAAGTTATTATGTAAGAGGTATTCGTTATGAATAAAACAAAAATGAAAATAAGTATTCTAAGTATGAGCTTACTAACAATGAGCTTCTTAGTAATCACTAATGCATTTGGGGCGATGACAAAGTCTTTTCCAGATGTTCCTGTCGCTAAAATTCAAATGATAGGAACAGTTCCTTCTTTAGGAACACTAATTGCCACAGTGGTAGTTGGAACTTTGGCCGTTAAATATTCAAAAAAATTGTTATCGTTAATTGGTTTGGGAATAGCTACGTTGGGCGGTTTATTACCGCTATTAGTTCATAGCAGCATTGATGTTTTAATCGGATGTGCTTTTATTCTGGGATTTGGCTTAGGCTTTGTTAACACCTTAATTCCTATGCTCATTTCAATCTTTTTTGAAGGAGAAGAAAGAAATGCAATGATGGGTAAGAATACAGCGATGAATAGTTTAGGCTCTATTTTAATGATGCTTGGCGGTGGACTTTTAGGAGCTAAGAATTGGGTTAATTCTTATTGGGTATTTCTTTTAGGTATATTTGTTTTTCTCCTAGTGCTGTTTGCCTTACCGAATGATAAAGTAGACCGTAGTGAAAAGAATGCTAGCGGCAATATTTTTGGGATTTTAAAACATTTAAATGGATATGTCTGGCTGATAGGATTTGTTACTCTTCTAATGGGGATACTTTACACAATCTATCCGACTAACTTGTCAATTATTATTGGACAAAAAGAACTAGGTAGTACTAGTATTACGGGTATTATCAATGCTGTTGGTACAGCGGGCGGCTTTATTGCCGGCTTTAGCTTAAAGTATCTGAACAAAGTATTTAAGGACAAAATAATTGCTGGTGGTTACATTACTTTGGGAGTTACTTTCTTACTGGGAAGAATTGCCAATAACCTTATTTTAATTGGTATTGGCGGTGTCCTTTCAGGTTTTGCCATGTCTATGATTATGTCCACAATTCCGTTTTATATGTCTGTCCTTTCACATAAATATGAATTAGCAGTATCAATGATGCTTTTCCAATTTATGAATTCCATAGGAGGTTTTATTAGTCCTGTATTATTAAATTTACTTCACATTAAAGTTGGTGAAAGTTCCTTTACTTTTGGGTGTGTAAGTTGCTTTGTAATTGGTATTATTTGTATTTTGACAAATCTTGGTAAAAAAGTTTTGTCTAATTCTGTCAAAGAGGGATAGTAGAAATGATTAAAAATAGTGAAGATAAATGGTTAGGAAAATGGATAAGTTCAGATTTTGCTGAGGTTAGTAAAGAACCAGAGTTTTCTTTAGCTGACATGTTTGGTGGCAAAAAGGCACCAGTTCCCAAGCCTGTTGCTGAACGATTACATGCGCCAATAGTTTTTAAGAAAATTTTTAATGTAGCTAAAACTATTAATTCTGCCAAACTAGCAATTACTGCACAAGGCTTGTATCAGGCATATTTAAATGGTCAGAAGATTGGTGATGCCATCTTTACGCCAGATTATACGCAATACCAAGAATATTTACTATATCAAACTTATGACATAAAAGATCTATTAGTCAGAGGGCAAAATGTGTTGACAGTAGTTGTAGTAGATGGTTGGTATGCCGGCAGAATCGCTGTTTCAGGCGAAAGTTGTCAGTTTGGTGATCGGTTAGCATTACTAGCTGACTTAACAGTTGAATATGAAGATCACAGCTTTTTAAAAATTGGTACGGATAAGTCTTTTACTGTTGGTACCGGCAAGTGGCGTTATGCAGATGTCGTTATCGGTGAAAAACAAGATCTGCGCATTAAAAATGAGTTAGCTACTAATACTCCTTTTGCTAAAAGAGCAGAAGTGATCGATGCAGATTATGAGCGCTTAGCCCCACAATTTGGCCCGCTGGTAAAACGAATGCAAACTTTAACAGCAAAAAAGATTTGGCAAGAAGAAAACAAGTTAGTAGTTGATTTCGGTCAAGTTATAACGGGACGAATTCGGCTAACAGCTACTTTTAAAAAGGATGTTGATATTAAGATTGAACATACTGAAGCTTTGGATCAAGATGGTCATTTCTTCAAAAATATCATTGGTCGTAATAAGGATCAAGAAGATCATGTGATTGGCAATGGGATGTTGGAAACTTTCGAGCCTGACTTTACGTATCATGGCTTCAGATATATTAGGATCACTGGCCTTGAGCAAGCAGATATTCAAGATTTGACTGCGATAGTTATTTTTAGTGATATGAAAAGAACTGGTGAAATAAGTACTTCTAACCGGCAAATAAATCGGTTACTACAAAACATTAAATGGAGTCAACAGGGAAACATGTTGTCTATTCCCACTGACTGCCCGCAGCGTGAACGTGCTGGTTGGACCGGTGATATGCAAGTCTTTGCACCAGCCTCTACTTTTTACTACAACGTAGAAAATTTGATTCGTCGCTGGCTAAAAAATGTGCGGATTGATCAGCAAAAGGACGGGGAAATTATTGACTACTCACCAGCTCCTGCCAGCTTTTATCAAAGCACGTTAGATTTTAAAGGCAGCTTAAGTTCAGCTGGTTGGGGCGATGCAATTATAATGGTCCCATGGACTTTATATCAAAGATATGGTCATAAAGAGATTTTGACCGAAAATTATGCTGCGATGAAGAAGTGGCATAATTATAGTGTCAAAAGTGCTGCCGGTGATAAGAGTGGCAATGATCGCTACATTTGGGATACTACATTTCATTATGGTGACTGGATGCTTCCAAGCATGATGATTGGAGATCCTAATCCAATGAAATCTGCTGCAGCAACCAAAGACGTGGTTGCTACTGCTTTTCTAGCTCGTTCTTCTGACCTTCTAGCTAAAATAAGTAATGTTTTAGGCGAAAATGGTAACGAATATACTGTATATTCGAACAAGGTTAAACAGGCATTTGTTGAAAAATTTGTCAAAGAGGGAAGATTAACTAGTGACTATCAGGGATGTTATGTTCTGGCCTTAGCATTTGATATGATTAGTGATACTAATACGAGAAAGAAATTACTAAGTAGATTAGTGGCATTAATTCATAATAATCATGACTGCCTGGATACAGGGTTTTTATCTGTTCCTTATTTGCTGGATGTATTAGTTGATAATGGAGAAACTGATTTGGCCAGAAAGGTCTTTCTCCAGAATAAATGTCCGTCTTGGTTATATGAAGTTGACCATGGTGCAACAACTATTTGGGAATCATGGGCAGGAATTCAACCAGATGGTAAAACAGGAACATTTTCGTTCAATCACTATGCGATGGGGTGTGTTCTTGACTGGTTTATTAGAAAAGTTGTTGGTCTAAAAGAGGTTAAACCTGGATTTAAGGAAGTAGAAATTAAGCCTCAGATAAAAGGTGTTGTTGATGATTTCCAAATGAAATACTTGAGTGAAAATGGCTTGTTTACAATAAAATTGCTGAATGGAAAATATGAATTTACTATTCCTGAGGGTTGTAAAGCGATAGTATATCTTCCAGATGCTGCTGGCTTTTTAAAGAAATACCCTGAAGCCAAAAATCAAAACACCGGAATTAGTGTAAAATCAGGTACTTATCAATGGGAATATTAATGCAATAAATAAAGGATTGGTCCAAACTGGTGGGCTGATCCTTTATTTATATGCGATTTTTCAAAAAGGTTAAAATGTTTGCCAACGTATGTACTATAATTTTGTAACTTAATATGATAGCAGGCATTATGAGACAAAAACAAACTTTTTTAGATAGAGTTTTGCGATTTGCTCAGGAATTAGGTAATGTAAAAATTGATTTACCCGCTCCTTATAAATTAATTATTCCTTATGGTGGCAGAAACAAAAAGCCTTTCAAAACAATTCTTAGTGAATTAGTATTTGAAAGGTTTTATTTTGTAAATATGATTACATGGATTAAAAAAGTTTACGCATAATAATCAATGATTGCTTTCAATATTTTCGCAGCGACAGGATTGCCAGTGCCTTTTTCATAATATTTGCTAAAACGTGGGTCACACACATACATTTGGGCAAGTTTCTTATGTGCTTCTCCCGAATACTGACCTTTAGGCCATATTGTCAATAAATATTCTTTATGTAGGTCAAAAAGATGTTTGCCAGCAGCTTGTTTGATATCAGCAGTCTTTTTAAAGTTCTTTAATTCAGTTAAAATTTCAGCGGACAATTTTTTGAAATGTGCTAATTCATTTTCAGATAAAGAACTAAATTTTTCATTACTAAGATCTATTTGAGCATCACCATATTTCTCCCTGATTTCTGCGCCAAATTGTTTTTCATTTTTGTTAATCATTTCTTTTTTTAATGTGGCAAATTTTTCCGTGTCAGTCATTTGTGCTTCTCCCTTCATTGTTGCAAGTGTCTTGTCTAAATTCCTAATCAAATCATCTAGATATTGCTCTTGAGCAACTAATTTGCTGCGCTGATTTCGTAAAACTTGATATTGAGTTTCCGGTGAAGTCTGCATTACTTGTTTTATTTGTTCCAGTGGCAAATCAAATAGCTTTAAAAATAGAATTTTCTGCAATTGATCAACTTCGCTTTCCTCATAATAGCGATAATTATTTTCGGGATTCCTGCGCGCTTTTAAAAGCCCTTGTTTATCGTAATAGCGTAAAGTTCGTGATGAAATGCCAGCTAGTTTTGCTAGTTCATTGATAGAATACGACATGTTTAAAATCTCCTCACTTGCAAAATTAAGTATATTGGTTGACGCAGCGTCAAGGTCAAGCACGGAAAATGATTTTTAAGAATAAAAAAGCCAGTAACTCAATCAAGATTACTGGCTTTTGACTATGATATTTAATTTACAACGTTTAATTTTTCACCTTTTAGAAATGCCTGCAGATTTTCAACGACAATACCCAGCAAACGATTGCGGGTTTCGCGCGGTGCCCAAGCAATATGAGGGGTAATGTAACAGTTCTTAGCAGAAAGAAGTGGACTGTCAGCAGGAATAGGCTCTTTTTGGGCAACGTCAATTCCCGCTGCAGCAATCTTACCTTCATTTAAAGCATCGGCGACGTCTTCTTCATTAATTAAACCGCCGCGAGCAGTATTAATTAAAATGACGTCGTCCTTCATTTGACTAATTGCCCCTTGATTAATCATTTCCGTAGTTTCTGGAGTTTGTGGCACGTGTAAACTGACGATATCTGCTTTTTGATAAAGTTCGTCAAGTTCAACCTGCTTAACGTAATCCGGTAAATCTGATTTTGGCCGATGGTTCCAAAAAATTATATTCATAGAAAAAGCATGACCGATTTCTGCCACTTTTTTAGCTATGTTGCCAAAGCCAATTAATCCTAAAGTTTTACCGTTTAGTTCCATTAACGGTTTTGCCCAAAAAGTAAAATCAGGGTTGCTGCTCCAGCGACCTTCATGGACTAATTTGTTATGTAAGCCAACTTGACTGGTAATTTCAAGTAGCAAAGCAAAAGTAAATTGCGCAACGGCATCAGTACCATAAGTAGGGATGTTAGTTACAGGAATGCCAGCTTTACGAGCTGCATTGGTGTCAACAATGTTATAACCAGTAGCAGTCACACCAATATATTTAATGTTGGGTGCCATTTTTAGCACTTTTTCGTCAAGGGGCGTTTTGTTAGTCAAAACAATTTCTGCGTCTCCAATACGTTTCAAAATTTTAGTATCATCGTCAACTGGTGTCCGATCATAAAATTTGCATTCACCTAATTGTTCAAGTGCTGACCAATCTAAATCACCAGGATTCAAGGCATAGCTATCTAAATTAACAATTTTCATATTTTTGACCTCATATTAATATATCTGTACTTCTTAAGTTTACTACATATTTTACGCATATCGATAAATTGTAGGACAATCAATAAGGAAGAAGTTGAGAGGTAATAATGACTGTATTTCTATCCTTATTAATTTTGCTACCTTATATTAAGTTGAATATTACAAACTTAAATAATTTTATTTTAGTTAGTTTTTAAAGAAGCTATGAATGAAAGGCTTAATATGCCAAATAATAGCTAAAATTAAAATTTGACATTTAATATATAGATTGATTTTGGACGTAAAAGTTATCCATCCTTTAGAAAATTAAATCATTGAATTGAATGCCATAAGCAAAAAGTTTTGAGTCCAGTTACCAATTAAATTAACTTGTTGTATCTTAAGATCATTGAAATAGCAGAATTTAAATAAAAAAATATAATTTGGAGTATTTTCAGAAATTCAGAATATTTGAAATAAACATGAGCAGTATATAGTATTGATACATGAAAATATCTTTTGATTAATAAAGCGCTTTCTTTTTTAAATGAATAAAAGAACAATTTTTTAAAGAAAAACATCTGTTATAACTCTTAATATTGTGCTATTATTTTTATATAATAAGAAAGAGAGGTAGTTTTCTTCATATGCATGTATTAACTCAAATTGATGAGCCTTTTGCAATGGGGAAAGTGCGGCTTTCTTATCTATATAAATTGTTGCTGCTGTTTTTTAATATGATCAATAATAGACTTAGCTTGATACATTAGTATTATGCTAAGTCTTTTTTGATTGCAATATTTCCAGATTAGGAGGAAATCATGCCAAAATTTAAAAAGTTTTTAGTTGGTGCTATTGCAGTTTTAGGTACAGCTCTACTTGCCGGATGTTCTAATTCAGCTAAAAAGCAAGCTAATAGTGGTACACCAAAGTCTCTCAACGTACAGTTCGTACCCAGCGTTTCTGCGAATACGCTAGAAACTAAGGCAAAGCCATTAGAAAAAATGTTATCCAAGCGTCTGGGAATCCCAGTTCATGTTTCAGTTTCAACAAGTGGTAATGCATTGGTAGAAGCAATGAAGTCTAAAAAAGTAGATGTTGGCTTTTTACCAGGGGATGACTATGTGCAGGCTCATAAACAGCATGCAGCTGATGTTTTATTACAGTCAGAGCGTTTTGGCTTAAGCAGACCGGACGGCAACTGGACTAAAAAACTAGTTCATACTTTCCATTCCGAGATTTTAGTTAGAAAGGACTCTGGCATTAAGAGTTGGAAGGATCTTAAAGGTAAGAAAATTTCAATTCAAAGCCCAACCTCAACATCTGGTTATATTTTCCCAATTGCTGAGTTAAAGCAAAAGGGATTCGATGTTCCTCGTAGCTGCAAATTAGTTACTACCACCGGACACGATCAAGCCGTACTTAATGTCTTAAATAAAGACACTGATGCAGCTTTTGTTTTTGAAGATGCCCGCAACAATGTAATCAAGGATAATCCTAAGATTAAGTCTCAAGTAGTGCCAATTTACTATACTCGTGCTATCCCCAATGACACTATTTCAGTTATTCCTAGTTTGTCAAAATCCTTCCGGGAAAAATTAGCTAACGCATTTATTGCAATTGGCAAATCTAAAGAAGGTAAGAAAGTAATTGAACGTGTTTACTCACATGAAGGATATGTCAAAGCCAAAGATAGTGACTATGACACTGTGCGCAAATATGAAAAAATTTCTCAGTCAATTTCTAAATAGTCAGATTATTAATTAATAGTAAATGCATCTTTTCAGTTAAAAGTGAAATAGATGCATTTTTTGTGGATGAAATATAAACTAAATTCAGATAAAAATAAGTTTTTTTAATAATTGCGATCTTAATTTTGTGAAAAAGCTCCAAATTGTTTTAATTAACTTAAATGTAAATTGCAACCTTTTTAGTTCAGACTATAGCTATCGAACAATTTCAAACATTGACAAACAAAAGCTAACAACTATAATAAAAATGGACTAAGTTAGTTGCTTAATCTAGTTAAGAAGTAGGTTACTAATGTTAAAGAGTGAAAGACTGAAAACTATCTTACAAGTAGTAAAAACTCAGAAATTTGTTACAGTTGATGAATTGGCACGGGCTTTAAAAGTTTCGGATATGACAATTAGAAGGGATCTCAATGAATTGCATAAAGCAAATAAAATTTTGCGCATTCATGGTGGTGCTCAGTTATTATCTGATCAGATTCGGACCGAAAAAAGCTACCAGCAAAAACGGGAAATTCATAGTAAAGAAAAGTATGAAGTAGCTAAAAGAGCTTGTAACTTAATCCACGAAAATGACTCAATTTATGTCGGCCCGGGAACAACGTTAGAGTTACTTGTTGCTAACCTAAAAGTTAAGCATTTGAGAATAGTTACTAATTCATTACCAGTATTTGAAGCTGCAAAAGATAATATGAATGACTATGACTTGATTATGGTTGGCGGCTCATATAGAAGAATAAGTGGAGCTTTTGTGGGTGCTTTAGCTAACAATGAGTTAAAAACTATGTCTTTTTCTGTTGGTTTTGTCGGCGTTAATGGCATTAATGATACTTCTTTGACAACTGCTAACTTAGAGGAGGGTCAAACCGAAGGTATTGGATTAGACCGTTCTCAAATAAAATTTGTTGTTGCTGATTATACAAAGTTGGATCACAGTGATTTTCACCAATTTTACGATTTGCGCAATGTGGATGGACTAATTACTAACCATGGAATTGAACCTGAGTTGGAAAAGCATTACAGCCAGTTTACGACTATATATAAATAGTTTTGAGAGGAGATTTGACTATGAAGGTTGTCATTGGTAGTGACAAGGCAGGTTTTGCTTTAAAGGAAAAAGTAAAACAATACTTGCAAGCACACCATTATGATGTTTTGGATGTTACGCCGGAAGCCGCAGAGGACTTTGTTGAATCGAGTTTAAAGGTGACTCACGAAGTCTTAGATAATGGTATCAAAAAGGCCATTATGTTTGACGAATACGGTGTAGGCTCAGCTATGGCTTCAAATAAAGTTAAGGGCATGGTTACAGCAAACGTCAATGAAGAAAGAACTGCACATATGACCGCTATGCACAATGGTGCAAAGGCAATTGCGTTAGGTAGTGGCATCGTAGGCGAAAAACTAGCTTATTCAATTGTGCAGCATTACCTAGATACAGAATATGCTGGCGGACGCCATCAGGTTCGTCTGAATATGCTTGAAGAAATGATTTAAGGAGGCTTACTAATGTTAGATAATGATAGACCACAACCAGAATTTGTTGATCCTAAAGTTGACAAGCATACTGTTATTGCCTTAGGAAACGATCATATTGTAACCTCTGTTAAAATGGCCATTTCTGATCATTTAAAAGAAGAAGGATACCAAGTCATTGATGAAGGTACTCATGACAATACTAGAACTCACTACCCAATCTATGGTAAACGCGTAGCTGAAGATGTTGCCGATGGTCGTGCAGATTTAGGTATTGTTCTTTGTGGTACTGGTATCGGCATTTCTACTGCTGCTGATAAAAACGAGGGAGTTCGTGCAGCAATGGTAGGCGATGTTGCCCAAGCCGAATATGCTCGGCGTGAATTAAATGCCAATATACTAGGTTTTGGTGGTATTGTTTTAGGGCGCGACTTTATTTTTTACATTGTCGATTCATTCTTGAATGCTAAATATGAGTCTACCCCAGAAAGACAAAATTTAATTGCCAAAATAGACGGTATTGCTAAACCAAATCCTGATCAAAAGGATAATGTACACTTCTTTGATGAAGAAAATAAGAAGTGGGCTGAAGGCGTGTACCACGACTAACAGCTAAATAATAATCTAAAAATTTAAAGTTTTAATCGCACACAAAAACCATGACTTAAAAAAGTCATGGCTTTTATTTTGCTTAAGAAATTAATAGTGAATGTAAATCAAAAATGCGTAGTGCTAAAAAGTACAATATGATACTATTAAAGTTTTCAAATCGAATTATTTTGATTTTAGTAGTAGGACTAAATTTTTACAAGTAGTTTTTGTAGTTTAAATAGATATTAAAAATATATTGTTAATAATTTACCTACTCTTTGCTAGTTTAAATATTAATGTCAATTAAAATGTTTTATAATTTGATTGGACTATTATATTTTAATTTTGAAACATATTGTCTGGCATTTTCTTCTACCTGATCAAAGTTACCATTTGCTCCTGGACTTACAAGGTTACTGCCAATTCCCACTGCTGCAACGCCTGCTTTTACCCAGTCTGAAATATTATCTAAGTTAACTCCGCCAGTAGGCATTAAATTAGCATTAGGAATTGGTCCCAAAATACTCTTGATAAACTTAGGACCAAGAACATTACCTGGAAATACTTTGATTATATCAGAACCATATGATAATGCTGTTGTTATTTCTGTAGTGGTCATACAACCGGGGATGTATGGCCTTTGATATAAATTAGCAATAAGAGCAATTTCTTTGTTAAAGTTTGGTCCCACAATAAAGTCTGCGCCTGCTAAAATAGCTAAGCGTGCGGAAACTTCGTCTAAAATTGTGCCAGCACCAATTATTACATCATTTTGATATTTTTCTTTTAATTTTTTTATTACGCTATCAGCAGAAGGAACGGTAAAAGTTAGCTCGATGGTTTTAATTCCACCCTTAATGCATGCAGCAGCGTCGTTAAAGGCTTCATCAGCAGAAGCACCTCTAATGACTGCGACTAAAAAATTATGATTAATTGATTTTAAAATATTTATTTTTTTATCCATTTTATTGTCCTGTTTCCAAATAATAAATTATAATTACAAATAATAAATTCAAATTGAGTATAACGCTTGCAGTTTTTTTAATCAAGAAAGGAAAATAAATTATGACAGATAAACTTTATGGTACTGTTCTTCTCAAAGCGAAAAAGATAATGGATGTGCTTTCTGCATCAGAGACAAGCTTGACTTTAGAGCAAATTTCTAGTGCAGCAGGAATACCTAAGCCAACGACATTTAAAATATTGACTACCTTGGACTACATTAATTTTGTAAGAAAAGATCAATCTGAGAGAAAATATTCTTTAGGAACAAATTTAATTGGTTATGGCAGTAAAGCTATGAGTGGCTTTGATATAGTTTCTATTGCAGAACCATATTTGATTGAATTAAATAAAGTAACAAGTGAAACTGTTAATTTAGGAATTGAGGAGCATTCTCAAATTGTACTGTTAAAGAAAATTGATAGTCCTCAGCCAGTTAACTTAAATTCAAAAGTTGGAGGAACCCTTGAACTTTATTCTTCTGCTATGGGTAAAGCAATATTAGCAACTAAATCAGAAAGAGAGCTTGATCAATACTTTTCAAGCGTTGAGTTGAGGCCAAGTACACCAAATACAATTACAAGCATTGCTAAATTAAAAAAGCAGATCGAAGAGGTCAAAAAAACAGGATATGCAATTGATAATCAGGAAAATCAAGCAGAAGTAGTTTGTGTTGGGGCAGCGATTCAGAAA
Source organism: Lactobacillus sp. M0393 (assembly GCF_016102025.1). NCBI lineage: Bacteria > Bacillati > Bacillota > Bacilli > Lactobacillales > Lactobacillaceae > Lactobacillus > Lactobacillus sp. M0393. The sequence continues at coordinate 26,388 of NZ_JACFPK010000008.1, forward strand.
TACGGCAAGGTTTTTGGGGCAATAAGTGTAAGTACGCCAAATTACCGTTTGGACGAGCTATTGTTTAGTGACTTGAAAAAGCTTGTTAAATCAGCAGTTGATCAAATTAATCAAATTATTTAAAAAAAATACTTGTAAAATCGCTTACATTGTATTATATTTTATTTGTTTGGATAAATAAGAAATATAATTTCTTATATGGAAAGGAAAAGCAATGTATGAAGACTTAACAAAAAAAGTTATTACCCTTGATCAAAAAACCTTTTTAAGCAAACAAGAGATTGAAGCTGCGATAAACACAGCAGTGAAGCAAATTAACCTGAATATCAAGTTTTTCGACAATCTTTATCCAGCTCCAGCTACCTCTAAAGGGATTTATCGCAAAATTACCAATACTGAATGGACAAATGGTTTTTGGACTGGAATTTTGTGGCTAGCTTTTCAGTATACACAAGATCCTAAATATAAAAGAATTGCGAAAAAAAACGTTGACTCATTTGAAAAAAGAATTAGTCAAAAGATTGCAGTAAATCATCATGACTTAGGATTTTTATATACGACTTCGGTAGTTAGTGATTTTAAAATTACTGGAAGTGAAAACGCCAGACAAATAGCCTTGAAGGCTGCTGATTGCCTGGTCTCAAGGTTTCAACCTAATGGTGGATTTATTCAAGCTTGGGGTGATCTAAATGATAACAATGAATATAGACTAATCATTGATTCTTTAATGAACATTCCTTTACTTTATTGGGCTGAACAGGTCACACGGAATTCTAAATACGGTAAAATTGCTGATCAACATTACCAAAATGTTATTAATACTGTTATTAGGGATAATGGTTCAACTTATCATACATATTACTTTGATAAACAAAATGGTAGACCTTTAAAAGGTATGACCAAACAAGGATATAGTGATGATTCAAGTTGGGCCAGAGGACAAGCCTGGGCCGTTTATGGTATTCCTTTACACTATAAATATCGTCACAAACAGGAAGATTTTAAACTTTTTAGAGGCGTAACTAACTATTTTTTAAATAGGTTGCCTAAGGATTTTATTCCGTACTGGGATTTGATCTTTAATGATGGTGATAATCAACCTAAAGATTCTTCATCTGGTGCTATAGCAATTTGTGGAATTGCTGAAATGCTAAAACATTTACCTGAATCTTTTAGCAACAAGTACGAATATGTATTGTTACTGCATAAAATGTTGAGATCTTTAATTGATAATTATGCAAATAATGATTTGAAGCCTGGTGCACCATTACTAAATCATGGTGTGTACTCTTGGCATTCAGGTAAAGGAGTTGATGAAGGAAATATTTGGGGAGACTATTTTTATTTTGAAGCACTTATGAGATTTTATGAAGACTGGAAAGTATTTTGGTAGAAAAGGGCGAAAGAAATGACGAATCCAAATATTGTAGCTGTCCGTTTGGATGAAAGATTAATTCATGGCCAGGGTAGATTATGGATTTCTAATTTAGGAGTTAATTTGGTCATAGTTGCAAATGATGAAGTTGCTAAAAGTTCAATTCAGCAAACTCTGATGAAGTCACTATTACCTGACTCAATTGGGGTTAGATTTTTCACAATTGCAGAAACTATTGACAAGATTTTTAAGGCGGCACCTCAACAGTCAATTTTTATAATTGTTAAAACTGCGGCTGACACGTTAAAACTAGTTGAAGGAGGCGTACCAATTAAGAAATTAAATGTGGGAAACATTCATTTTAAAGATGGAAAAACTAAAGTTACAAATTATATTTCGGTAGATAAGGAAGATATGACGGCTTTTAAAACAATGAGAGATAAATATCAAATTGATTTTAATACCCGTGTAACTCCGATTGGAAACGAAGTAGGATCAGACTTTAATTTAAATAAATATGTTGATGATTGGAAAGAAGAATAAATATGAACTTTACCGTTTGGCAAGCTATATTGGTAGGTTTATGGGCCGCATTTTGTTTTGCAGGACAAGTTTGGGGCACTTACACAAATAGGGCTTTGTTTATATCATTTGGTGTTGGCCTCATTTTAGGAGACTTAAAGACAGCAGTTATTTTTGGTGCTACAGCTGAATTAGCATTTATGGGCTTTGGTGTTGGGCCTGGAGGTTCTACTCCACCTAATCCGCTTGGACCTGGTATTGTAGGTTCAATTTTAGCAATTTCTATGCATAAATTATCGCCAAGTGCAGCATTAACTCTGTCATATCCATTTGCTATGTTAGTACCATTTATTATCACTTTGATTTTCACGATTAACTCAGGTTCAATGGCTTCTGCTAAAAAAGCCGTTAGTGAAGGAAAATATCATAAGTTCAATATTATGTCTAATTTAACTTTGTGGGAATTTATGTTATTTGCTTTTCTGTTTGGACTAGCAGCTACATTAAGTACATCAGCTTTAAGAGCATTTGTTATGATGATTCCTCAATGGTTGATGAATGGATTGACAGTTGTCGGTGGTTTGCTTCCAGCTGTTGGTTTTGCTCTTATCATGAGTACCATGCTTAAAAAAGAATATATACCAGCTATTATAGTTGGATATATCTGCGTTGCTTACCTTAAGATGCCGGTTATTGGTCTTGCATTTGTAGGTGTAGCCTTAGCATTTAACAATTACTTCAATCGTAAAAAATCTGGTAGTAATCATCAAGAGCAAAACAATGGAGGTGTAGAAAATGGCATCTAGGAAACCAGTTTTAACTAAAAAAGATTATGCCATATCTATTTTAAGATCATATTATCTGCAAAATGTCCAGAACTACGGCAATATGCAGGGAACAGGAGTTTTAAAATCTATTTGGCCAGAATTGCATAAAATCTATCAGGATGATGAACAAGAGTTTAGACGTGTAGCTATTTCTAACTTAGAGTTTTATAACACTAACCCACAACCTTATCCTTTTGTTACCAGCATTATGCTGGCTATGTATGATAGTGGTCAAAGTGAAAGTGATGTGCAAGCAATTAAGATGGCTTTAATGGGACCTTTGGCGGGTATCGGTGATGCGTTATCACAATTTGCCTTGGCACCATTGTTTTCAACTATATTTGCCTCACTTGCTTTACAAGGCATTATATATGCACCATTAATGTTCTTTGCCTGCTTATTTGGAATTACATTTGGTGTTAGATGCTTAATGGGTTACTTGGGCTGGAAAGTCGGTACTAGTATCATTGATACTTTGAGTGACAAGATGGCTGTTATAGCTGATATTGCCAGTACAATTGGTCTGACAGTTATTGCCGGGTTATCTGTTTCATTTGTTAAAGTAAATTTAGGCTTAAAATATTCTGCTGTAATCAAAGGTAAGACCCAACTAGTAACAGTGCAGGCATTTTTAGACAAAATCATGCCGTACCTATTGCCTGTATTACTAATTTACTTTGTTTATTGGTTAATTACCAAGAAAAAGTGGACAGTTTATAAGATTATACTTTTACTTTTAGTCTTAGGAATTGCACTTTCAGCCATGGGCATATTAGTTCCTTGAGGTAAATAGTTATGAAATATGATGTATGTATCATAGGACATGGTAATTTTCCTTCGGGCCTTAAATCGGCTGTCAAATTAATTGCAGGAACTTGTGATAGAATCACCTGCTTTAATTTAAATGAAGAAACTACTCATGAGCAATTTGAGCAAGATGTTGATCACTATATTCAATTACATACGAATGTAATTTTCTTTGCTGATATGGTTGGCGGTGCACCATACCAAATCGTAGCTAAAAAAGTTTTATTACAAAATGATGTACACAAATTTATAGTAGCTGGTGTTTCTTTAAATTTAGTTTTGGATATATATTTGAAAAACATGTCTGAGCAGTTGAACACTCAAAATATTGACAAAGAAATTAAGCACGTAATTAATGAATCAAAATCATTAATGAAAGAGATGTCATGTAAACAAGATTTAGAAAAAGAGTCCTAATAGTGAACTGGATCAATATTTTAATAACAATTATGGTAATTATCTTGGTAGTTCTTTATTTTGTTATTATTCCTATTGCCAGAAAAAAAAGCAATGAAAGGAAAAAGGCAGAGATGGATAACTTTTTTGCTTCACTACATGAAGGTGAAAAAGTTATGCTGCTTAGTGGTGTTGTCGGTACCATAAAAAACATAACAAAAAATTATGTTGATTTAAAAGTAACAGATAATGCTGTAGTCAAAGTCAATAAGCACGGGATAGCTTCGAAAATAAAAAATGAAACCAAATAATCTAAAAGAAAAAATAAATTTAAATAGTTTTATTCACGAGGGTAGGATTTCATATGCAAAAGATTATTTAGACAATGCAAAATTATTATTGAATAGCCAATTCCGTTTTCAACATGTTTATGATATGGAACCCAGCCCTGAAGTATATCAATTAAATAGTTGGCAGAAGTCTCCTAATGGTGACCCTGAATGGCTTTATGTTTTAAAACGTCAAGAATATTTACAGGATCTTTTATATTCTTATCTTCGGACAAATGATAGTGAGTATTTATTTCAAATAAAAACCTTTATTTTTGACTGGATACAAAATAATGACGCAGACAAATCAGCGCGTTATAAGACATGGCGCACAATTGATACCGGAATACGGCTGTTAAATTGGTCAAAGCCCCTTAGCTATTTAAACGACAGAAATATCATTAGTTCGGAAGAAGAAAGTCAAATTAATCAATCAGTCAAGTGTCAAGCTAAGTATTTAGAGGATAATTATATTGAAAAGTATGATCTAAGTAATTGGGGAGTACTAATAACCACTGGTATACTAGCCTTTTCTGCTGAACACCCTAATATAATAGATGATCAAATTTCAAATTGGGCCTTGGATAAGTTAATTCAAGAGTTAAAACTGCAAGTAGATGAGACGGGCCTTCAATGGGAGCAATCACCACTGTACTTCATTGAAGTATTTAGAAGCTCATTATCAGTTGTTGCTAGTTTTAAGGCTAATAAAAAGTTTGTTCCTGCAGAAATTACGAATGTATTAAAAAGAATGCTTAAAGCAAGCAAATTTTTAATTAAACCTAATGGCAATCTTTTACAGCAGGGAGATACTGATTCAATTAAAATAGCTGACTTAGTTGCAACAGCAGAATATATTTTAGCTGGCAAATTCAATTCGAATTATAAATATGATTTTTTACTGATTTCTTTGGCAGATAAAGCAGAAATAACTTTAGGCCAAAAAAAATTAGATGAAAATACCTATTTTGATTCGATTACTTCAGGAAACTTTTTCTTTAAAGATACTAATAGCAAGAATTATTGGCACATTTATAATGGTAATTTAGGAAGCGGACACGGTCATGCTTCTTCCGGTCATTTAGACTTGGTAATTAATGATGATGATATATTTCTTGATCCTGGAAGGTATACATATGTCAATTCGCATGAGCGTAGATATTTGAAGTCAGGCTTTTCACATAATGTTATTTTAGTGGATAATACTTTTCCTACTGTACCACTAAATTCTTGGAAGTTTAGTACGGTAGTTTCAAACCAGAGAAATGAAGTAGCCCATTTTAAAACCTTTGACAGTGTCAAATGTACTTATGTGGATAAGAAGATAAATTACATTGTGACAAGGTATTTTATCTGGATTAAGACTGTTGCAGTTATGGTTATTGTGGATATTGTCGAAGATTCTGGCCAGCACTTACAAAGCAATAACTGGATTTTAAATCCAGTATCTCAAGTAAAGGAAATAACACAAAACCAAATTAAAATTAGTATTAACCAAAATGAATACTATTTATTTCATTCTTCAAAACAAGTTGAAATACAAAGGCAATTACTTTCAGATAGATATAATCAGATCCAGCAAACTTCGAAACTGATTATTTCTGATAATTTTAATAATAGTAATGTTTCTTACACTGTAATTGGTAAAAAAGAGGTTATTGCAGGTGTTAACCATGTGGACTCAATGAGGAATGGCAAGGTTGATACAAGCGCTATCCATAACTACGGAATAGTTATTTCTTTGAATGGAAGAAAACCGATAACTGTTAATATTCAACATGAAAATACAATTAAGGGGAATAAGTTATATTTTGTAAATAATATTCCTTTTTATGGCAACATCAGTGTTGAGGAGTAGTTTTAATGTCAAAAAGAGGTGAGCGAAGATGAAAAAAAAGAAAATTTTTTGTTTCATTTTAACATTTGCTATAGCTATTTTAGGAATTGCATTTGCACAGACGAGTGTTAAAGCAACTACTTATTATGTTGATCCTAAAGGATCGGATTCAAATAGCGGCACAAGTAGAAATTATGCGTGGAAAACACTTGCTAAAGTTAATTCTGTTCAATTTGTACCCGGCGATAAAATTCTTTTTAAGAGCGGGGCAGAATGGAACGGTCAGCTTCATCCCAAAGGAAGTGGCAATGAAAATCACCCAATTGAAATAAATAAGTACGGGGGAAAAGAAAAACCTCGTATCAACGGCAATGGTACTTCAAATTATGTTAGAAATTCTGGAACTGTAATGCTTATTAATCAGCATGATTGGGTGATAAGCAACTTAGAAGTTACAAATTATAGTTCACAAGTTTATTCTCAGAGGTCAGGAATTTTAGTTATTAATAACGGAAATACACCAGAAAAAAATATTACAATTGCTAACAATTTTGTCCATGATGTTAATTCTGACACACAGGTAGATCATGCCTGGAAAGTAACTGGTGGAATCATACTGATTGGTATCAATGAAGATCTCAATGGCAAAATAAATAATAATAAGAACTTTGGCTTTCAAAATGTTTCGGTCACAAGTAATCAAGTTAAAAATGTAGCAACAGCTGGAATTAGAAACAAAACTACGATGCTTTATTCTAATGGTTCAGAAAGTTACCCTAAGCTAAATAAAAATATTAGGTATGAAAATAATAAAGTTGACGATGTGTTTGGTGATGGATTAATTATTTCGGAAGTTGCTAGCGACGGTATTGTAAAAAATAATATAGTTAATAAATTTTGTAATGCAAATACTAGTTATAACTACGCTGGACTGTGGGTAATGTCCTCAGACAACGTTGTAGTTGAAAGAAATGAAGTTGCCAACGGAAAATATGGTTCTAATGACGGTACTGCGTTTGATATTGATTTAAACTGCAATAATGTTATTGTCCAACACAATTATTCTCATGATAATGCTCGTGGTACAGTGCTGTTTATGAATTATTCTAAAAACGGGGTATTTCGATATAACGTCAGCGTCAATGATGGTTGGGATAATAATAAATTGATTTCTTATCTACCTAAAGACAATGCTGAAAAAGTGGATATTTATAATAACCTTTTTATTACTAATCCAAATACGGCTGAAATATTTAAAACAAGTTCTAAAAAACGGACTTTGAGGTTTGTAAATAACGTCATTATTTCTAAATCGGAAAAACTAAAAACATTCAATTATGACGACATGACTGGTGATATTAATATTTGTAATAACGCTACTTATGGTTTTAATGATAAGTGGTTCACAAGTGGCGAGAATATTAAATTACAAAATCCCGTACTGGTAGAAAAATTACTTTCTGATATTCAGGATAGTGATTCAGGGATAAATAATTTGAATATCGCTGAGTTATTACAAATATCAGAATTACAGAAAGCTGGTACTACTATAGCAAGTAATATTACAGATTTTGCTGGTAATCCCATTTCAATTAATCCTTCAATTGGACCATTAGAATTTAAGTAATATAAAGAAAGGCTTTTATTTTTATGAAAATGAATATTAATTATGGTCATAACCCTGAAGATATAAAAAACTATTCAACTTCAGAATTAAGAGATCAGTTTTTGGTAGAAAAAGTATTTGAACCCGGAAAAATCAATTTGACCTATACTTTTAATGATCGAATGATTCTTGGCGGAGTAATGCCAACTGATAAGCCATTGGAAATAGTTCTAGATAAGGACTTAGGAGTTGACTACTTTTTGCAAAGACGTGAATTAGGAATTATTAATCTAGGAGGCGATGGTGCATTAGAAATTGATGATCAAAAAGAACAAATGACAAAACATGATGGCTTTTACATTGGTAAAGGAAATAAGCATGTGGTGTTCACTTCTGCTAATCCAAAAGAGCCGGCAAAATATTACGTAGTATCAACACCTGCTCAAAAAACGTATCCTAATAAAAAATTATTATTTAAGAATGCACTTAAGAAACGTTTAGGTGATCAGGAGCATATGAATAAGCGTACTATTTATAAATATATTGATGCCAGCCAGATGGATACCTGCCAATTACAAATGGGGTATACAGTTCTAGATAGTGGCTCAGGCTGGAATACAATGCCTGCGCATACTCACGCCAGACGTATGGAAGCTTATTTATATTGTGAGTTTGCTTCACCAGATACCCGAGTGTTCCACATTTTGGGTAAGCCGCATGAAACTAAGGAAATTGTTATTAGAAATGAACAAGCTGTAATCAATCCTAGCTGGTCAATTCACTGTGGAGTCGGAACAGCAAATTATGCTTTTATCTGGGCTATGGCTGGTGAAAATCAAACTTATGATGATATGGATACAATTCCAATGGAAGATTTAAATTAAAAGAGGACAAAATGGAACAATCAAAAGAAGAAATTAAAAATAACGAAAAAGCATTAGATAAATTTAAGATGAGCTTTTTTGATCTAACAGGAAAGGTTGCCGTTATTACTGGTGGTAATACAGGATTAGGTCAAGGTTATGCCGTTGCTTTAGCAGAAGCAGGAGCCGATATATTTATTCCTACTTTCGGTACACTTGAATGGGATAATACTCGTGCAATGATTGAAAAACGCGGCCGTAAAGTAGAGTTTATGGATGTTGACTTGACTAAGCCAGGCGTTCCTCAACAGGTAATAGATAAAGTACTAGAAACTTTTGGTCATATTGATATTTTAATTAATAATGCAGGTATGATTAGACGTAATCCTTTACTAGAATCAAAAGACGAAGATTGGGACAAAGTTATTAATATTAACTTGAATGCAGTTTACCATATGTCAATGGCAGCAGCTAAGGTAATGGCAAAGCAAAAGTCCGGAAAAATTATAAACATTGGTTCTATGCTATCCTTCCAAGGTGGTAAATTTATACCATCATATACTGCTTCAAAGCATGGGGTTGCAGGACTTACTAAATCTTTTGCTAGTGAGTTAGGTGCTTACAATATTCAGGTTAATGCTATTGCACCAGGCTATATTAAAACAGCTAATACCGCCCCAATTCGTGCTGATAAAGATCGCAACAAGGAAATTCTAGATCGTATTCCAGCTGGTCATTGGGCAGAACCTTCAGAATTGATGGGAGTGGCAGTTTTCTTAGCTAGTGCTGCTTCAAATTATGTCAATGGTATTATTTTACCAGTTGATGGTGGTTATTTAGTAAGATAGGATACTATGAAGCGGCTTAAATGCCGCTTTTTTATTGGTGAAAATAATGGAGTCTCAAAAAAATAAAGTTTTAACGGTAGGTGAGCCAATGATTGTGTTTAGCTCTAGAGACATAGACCAATCATTGATTGATTCTGAGAATTTCACAACGTTTCCTTCTGGTGCAGAGCTAAATGTCGCTGTTGGTCTCGAAAAGTTAGGAATAAAAACGACATATTTATCAAATGTGGGTAAAGATCTTTTAGGCAAAAAAATTGTCAAATTTATGCGAAAGCAAGAAATAGATATAAGATATTTGCGACAGGATGAGGAATGGCCTACGGGATTTTACTTTAAGGAGTTAGTGTCAAAGGGAGATCCGCAAGTTTCATATTGTCGTAAAAATTCTGCTGCTTCACATTTGTGTTGTGCAGACCTGGCAAAAATTAACATTTCAGATTTTCAGGCAGTTCATGTGACAGGTATTTTAGCTGCGTTATCAACTAGTACTTTACATTTAACTGAAAAGATTTTGACTGAAGCTGAAAAACAGGAAGTTATTAGTTTTTTCGATCCTAATATTCGCATGTCTCTTTGGCACGATAAAGAAAAAATGATTAGAGTCCTCAATGATTTATCATTTCAGTCTAAAGTTGTTCTGCCTGGAAGCAATGAGGGAAAAATATTAACTGGTACTTCTGATCCAAAAGAAATTGCTAGTTTTTATTTAAGTAAAAGTGATATCACAAAATTAGTAGTTGTTAAATTAGGAGCTAAAGGTGCCTATTACCAAACTAGCAGCGGTTCTAGTGGATATGTAAAAGGATATCATACAGATAAAATAGTTGATACTGTTGGTGCTGGAGACGGTTTTGCAGTGGGACTAATCTCAGGCTTGATTTCTGGCTTAGAAATAAAGCGATCTGTAAAAAGAGCTTGCGCAATTGGCTCGTTAGCTATTCAGTCTCGTGGTGATAACGATGGCTATCCTAATGTAAGTCAATTAGAACAATTTATGAGGAAAAATAATAAATGCGAATAAAGGTTAGCTTAAAAGATGCAGAAGATAAGGTGTTATTGGAACAAATGCAAGATGATATTACAGTTCTTGTGTTTAAAAAAAGATATCAATTGGGGGATTATTATGAAATTGAATTAGAAAAGCCTAATTCATATATAGTTGTTCAGCTTGATCCTATTTTAAATCCAGCATTAATATATATTCAGGGCAAGCACTGGCGGTATAATATTCCCTTTAATTTTCAACGCTACCCTGCTATGGCAGATGGTTCTTTTGGAGGGATTGCTCATTATGCCTACGTCCGAGAGGCAACAACAGAAGAAATATTAAGAGAACAGAACCTGGCATATAATTCACACGATCAGCACCAAAATAGCGGAGCCTTTCCTCATGTTACTGCCAATGCAGAGACCAGAAATGAAGATGCCTTTTTAGCTAAAAATGTGATTGATGGTTATTTAGCAAATAAAGGACACGGTCGGTTTCCTTTTCAGTCATGGGGAATAGACCAAAGAGATGATGCTGAATTAAAATTAGATTTTGGCCGTGAAGTGTTGGTTAAAAAAATTGGTATTCTTTTGCGTGCGGACTTTCCTCATGATAATTATTGGACTAAAGCAGATATTACGTTTTCTGATGGAGCAACTATAACATTAAATTTAGAAAAGACAGATAAAATTCAGTATTTTTCCGTAGTAAAAAAGAAAAGCAGCTATTTAAAAGTCAACCATTTGTGTAAGGCTGCGAATGGTAGTGAAGCTTTTCCTTCTCTAAGTCAGCTATTGGTGTGGGGAACGAATATCAATTAAATAGTTATTGTATTTCGGCTGATTCATTTTTTCTTTAAATTAATGAATCAATAATAAGTCAAAAACTTATTTACTTGAGTGAAAAATTTGGGGAAAATATTACTTTTAAAAATTAGTTGAATAAATCTAGTTAATACCATTAAGGGTTTTCTCTTAATGGTATTTTTAATCTGATATTTCATTTTTATTATTTATAAAACACTAAAATCAAATTGCAATGAACCGCTTTCTTTGATAAACTTTAAGTGGTATCAACCAGTTAATTGAGGAGGGGGTATTAATGGAAAAACCACTTTATCGACAAGTAATTTTAGACTTAGAAAAACAGATAAAAAATATGAAACCTAATGCCAAATTACCTAGTGAACGACAACTATTGGTTAAATATGGGGTTAGCCGTAATACAGTTAGGTTAGCATTTCTGGATCTTGAAGAACGGGGACTGATTTATCGTCTTCATGGTAAAGGTACTTTTGTTTCAAGTACTTTTCTTAATCAGCCTAATATTGGAGGGATGTACTCTTTTTCAGAAGAATTAAAACGAACTGGTCAGAAGGCTTCAACTAAAAATCAAAGTTTAGACTTGATTATCCCGGATAAAAATATTGCAGCACAGCTAAATTTAGGACCAACAGAAAAAACATACAAGCTTGTACGCTTGCGTCTTGCTAATAATGAGCCGCGAATTTTCAGTACGTCCTATTTACCGGAAAAAATATTCCCTGAACTTGTTATTGATGATTTAAAATCTAAGCCACTCTATACTGTTATGAAAGAAAAATACAACCAAATTAGTGTAATGGCTTTTGAAGATGTTGAAGCGGTTTGTCTTAATTCTGAAGAGAGTAAAAATTTGGCTGAGGAAGTCGGCGCACCGAGTCTAAAAATATTTCGAAAAACTATTAATGATAAAAATGTACCAGTAGAGTTTACAATTTCTTTGGCTAGAGGCGATAAATTCGTTTATCGTTCACGTCAATATAATGATTTATCTTAGTTATATAAGGAAGGAAAATAATTATGTTTTCAAAAACAGATGCAGAATTAGAAAAAATGGGCGCTAAAATTACTACTCGCGAAATTGAACAGCAGCCTGAATTATGGGGACAAACATGGTCAATTTATCAGAATAACAAGGCGAAAATTACCGAATTTTTAGACGAAATAAAGCAAAAATGCGGCAAAGTCAGAGTTATTTTCACTGGTGCCGGTACTAGTGCATATGTTGGGAATACGATTATGCCATATTTACAAAAGCATGGTGACAGAACAAGGTATGACTTTGAAGCTATTGATACTACTAAAATTGTCTCTACTCCGGAAGATTATTTGGCAAAGGATACTCCTACAATTCTGGTATCATTTGCTCGCAGTGGTAACTCACCGGAATCTGTAGCAACTGTAGAGTTAGCTAAAAAGTTAGTTAAAAATTTATATCAAATAGCGATTACTTGTGCACCAGAGGGCCACTTGGCACAAGACTTAAAAGGTGACCCTTCTGGATTAGTTTTATTAATGCCGGAAAAGTCACTAGATCAGGGATTTGCCATGACAGGCTCATTTTCCTGCATGAGCTTAATGGCATTGCTTGTTTTTGATACATTGTCAGATGAGCAAAAAGAGCAGATTGTTAAGCAAATTGCTCAGATGGGTAAAAGCGTCATTGACCGTGAAGATGAAATTCAATCTTTAGTTGATACTGACTTTAATCGTATTGCTTATATAGGAAGTGGCAGTTTAGGAGGTCTTGCTGAAGAAACGCGACTTAAGATTTTGGAATTAACTGCAGGAGAAGTGGCAGCACTATTTGATACATCAATGGGCTTACGTCATGGCCCTAAGTCATTTTTGGACAAAAAGACGATTGTTTTTGATTTTGTTTCAAATAATACTTATACCAGACAATATGATTTGGACATTTTAAACGAAATTAAAGATGACGAAATTGTACCGCTAGTGATGGCCGTGGGGCAGGAGAAAGAAGGACAAAACTTCTCAGGTAAATCATTTACGTTTGCTGAGAAAGAATTGTTGCCAGATGCATATTTGGCTTTACCCGATGTAATGTTTGGTCAAACAATTGCTTTGTTAACCTCAATCAAAGTTAATAATAAGCCGGATACACCTTCTCCAACAGGCACGGTTAATCGTGTAGTTAAAGGAGTCACAATTCACGAATTTCATTAGTATGCTTTTGTTGTTATTGAAAAAAGTATAATTATGTTTTCAAAAAAAGGCATTTTAAATATGCCAAAATATATATTGACAAAAATTGGTTGGCACCTTAATATTAGGGTTGAAAGCGTTTTTGTTAATATTTAGATTTCCTTAAAAGATATGGAGGAAGAAATATGAATATTGTAGGAGCGAGAGTTGATGAACGCTTGGTTCATGGTCAGGTGGCAAACTTGTGGACACCTCAGTTGCAAGTAGAACGAATTATTGTTCTTGATGAGAAGGCAGCTAAGGATGACATCCAAAAAAGCGGTTTGAGAATGGCTACACCTATGTCTACTAAGCTAAGTGTTTTACCAACTGAAATTGCTGCTGATCATCTTAAGAAAGATCGCTATAGAAAGCAGAGGGTGTTTTTGGTAGCTAAGAAACCGGATAAGTTTCTTGACCTACTCAATATGGGTATCAAGCTTGATACAATCAATGTTGGTAATATGTCTAAGCAAGATGATACTACTGAATTGACTAAGCAAGTTAATATCAATGAGCATGAAGCCGATGTTTTCAGAGAGATTTCTGGCAAAGGCGTTAACTTAATTGCTCAATTAAATCCTAGTGTTGAGTCACGGGATTTAATGAAATTGATTAATGAAAAGATGAAGTAGGAGGAGAAAAATGGCTTGGTGGCAAATATTACTGCTTACGTTGTATGCAGGATTAGAAATTTTAGATGAATTGCAAATTTATTCGTCATTAAACACACCAGTTGGTGCTGGGTTGATCGCCGGTCTGATCATGGGAGATCTGCCTACCGGTCTGTTTATCGGTGCATCAATGCAGTTGACAGTTTTAGGTATCGGTACTTTTGGTGGTGCTTCAAGAATTGACGCTACTACCGGTACAGTTTTAGCTACAGCATTTTCAACTAGTATTAAAGGTATGAGTCCTCAAACAGCTATTTCTTCAATTGCTGTTCCAGTTGCTGCTATTATGATTGAATTGGACGTTTTGGCAAGGTTTGCCAATACTTACTTTTCACACAGAATTGATCACTTGATTGATCAAGACAAGATTAACTATAAGGCAGTTGAAAGAAATGTTTTATATGGTGCAATTCCGTGGTCACTTTCACGTGCAGTTCCTGTCTTTATCGCATTGGCCTTTGGTCAGGGATTAGTACAACAGATCGCGAATGCTTTAAATGGAGATCTGTTATGGCTTGGTAATGGTTTGACTGTTGCTGGTGCCACATTGCCAGCCGTCGGTTTTGCGGTTTTGCTCCGGTACTTGCCAGTTAAGAGACATGCAGCATATTTGATCTTGGGCTTTACAATTACGACATTGTTCTCAGTGCTCTTTAGTGGAATGCAAGCTTTGGGTACAGGCTTAACAGCTGTTAACAAAGGCTTCACTACTATTTTCAATGGCTTGCCAATGCTTGCAATTGCAATGCTTGGATTAGCTCTTGCGATTTTGCATTACAAGAATATTCCGTTAAATAAAGGTACTGCTCAAGCACAAAGTACTGAAAGTCAAAGTAATAATGCAAGTTCAAGCTCTGATGACGATGAAGGAGAGATTACTGATGACGAACTCTAAACCTAAATATAAATTAACTGAACAAGACTTCAATCAAATTAACCGGAGATCTTTGTTTGGTTTCCAGTTAGGCTGGAACTATGAAAGAATGCAGAATAGTGGTTATCTATACACTATTTTGCCCCAATTGAGAAAAATTTATGGCGATGATACTCCAGAGTTAAAGGAAATGATGAAGACTCACATGCAGTTCTTTAACACTTCTAACTTCTTTAATACAATCATCACTGGTCTTGATCTTGCCGTAGAGGAAAATGAGGGTGTTGAAGGAAAAGACACCGTTACTGGTATTAAAGTTGGTTTGATGGGTTCATTTGCCGCAATCGGTGACTCTATCTTCGCTTCTTTAATTCCAACTATTTTTGGTGCTTTAGCTGCTTCAATGGCAACTCAAGGAAACCCAGTTGGTGTTATCATTTGGGTTATTGCCTGCCTTTTGATCTGTGTCTTCCGTTGGAAGCAACTTCACTTTGCTTATGACAAAGGTGTTTCTCTAGTTACTGACATGAGAGACCGTTTAAACGCTTTAACTGATTCCGCTACTGTTTTGGGTGTATTCATGGTTGGTGCCCTTGTTGCTACTATGGTTAACATTAAGTTTGCCTGGGCACCTCAAATTGGTAAAGTTACTATGAATGTTCAAAATAATTTGGACATGATTCTTCCTAAATTATTACCAGCAGCTGTTGTAGGCTTTGTTTACTGGCTTCTTGGTAAGAAGGGTATGACATCAACCAAAGCAATCTTTATTGTTTTAATACTATGTATTGTTTTAGGTGGCCTTGGAGTTATCGCTAAGATATAATTAAATATAGTAATTGCTTTAAGTAAAGCTGATAGTATAAAGTATTAAATAGAAAGATAAAGTATGGCAGAAAAAGAATTAATTTTAATTAGTCATGGCAAAATGGCTGAGGGCGTAAAAGCCAGTGCCGAATTAATTATGGGCGAACAAGAGCACGTACATACGGTATGTTTGCTTCCGTCTGAAGGTCCTGATGATTTTAAGAAAAAATTTGAAGAGCAGATCTCAGGAATGAATATCGAAGATATTACTGTTTTCGCCGATTTAATGGGTGGAACTCCAGCAAATGTGGTTAGTCGTCTGATTATGGGTGGTCAAAAAATTCACTTAATCTCGGGAATGAATTTACCACTGGTAATTGAATGGCTCAACAGTCAAATGAGCGGTGCAGCATCCGATTATGTGACAGCAGGTAAAGCTGGTATCGTTGATGTTACTGCAATGTTAGCTAATATGAAAAAGTAGAATTTGAATAAAAAATAGCGTCTAGTTCTAAACAAAGAGACTAGGCGCTATTTTTGACTTTTATTTAATTTAAAACAGTATTTGAATAGTTTCAAGTGGTGCTAAAGGCTCATCTATTGAAGCAATGCCATTTTCAACATTAATATGAATTTTTGTCTTCTTAACTGAATTACCAACTTTTCTAACTATCGTTGCCTCATTACTTACAAGTGGTGCTGCCAGATGCCATTTTATTTGCTGGTAACTATCTAATGTAAAGTTAGCGAGCCAAGCTTTTTGACCATTGTTTTCAACCAAGAGCCTGACGTTAGGCATTCCTATTAGGTAGTCCACAGGTTTAATGCTATCAAGCATTTGCTGGAGCAGTCCCTGCTTATACGTAGTAAATTGGGAATCCCAACCGTGGCGTGGATCTTGATCCATAGGTAAAACAATAATATGTTGATCAATAACAGCCATAACGTTGCCCAATTTTTCATCAATCGAGTTGTACGCAAATGACCATACGTTTACATCACTTTGAGGCTGATATTCAATTTTTAAATAATTACCAGTATGTTGCAACATTGTTATTCGTGGATTTTTGACGCCATCAACAATGTGTCTGTCGGCTTGTTCAAAGGATTGATAATTGGTGCGAACTGGATGCCACTCAGCATTGTTAACGTGCAATAAGTTACCCAGATTGCGGTCAAGCAAAACTTGCACGCTCTCGCCATCAAGCAATACAAAATTCTTTTTGAGCAATGCTGTAATCTGGTCATTTGCCAGATTACGTAAAAGTTGCCCGGAAACAGCAATAATTTCGTTTTCTAATGAAGTTTTTTGATTAACAGGTAAAATGCTTGTTGCAAAACTAAAAGCTCCTAATAGACTAGCCCAGTTTTTTTCGTGGGGCAAAAGTTCTTCCACATTTTTGCCGGCAGTAGTTTGTAAGTGATAACTGGAATCTTGATCAACCAGAACTTTAATCCCTCTTAAATGATCTAGCGGCAGGCGATTTTCTAATAGTTGATTAACGAATGGCTTGATGTCAGCAAGCATTTCAGCGTAATGCCAGCTTTCATTGATACCATTACCCATCATGTCATATAAGTTGAGTAGGATTCCCTGACTTCCGATTAAAGCAGCAGTGATAATTTGAAATGCAGTAAATGCATTTGATTTGACTAAAGGAGAATACATATAACTTTCTAATTCAGGGTAAAATTCAGCATTTTCTCCTAAAAAAGCAGCGGTAATACGAGTATACTCTTCAAAATTTCTACCATATGCTAGAGGCGCAACTTCATTGTAAGCAGGTAGGTGGGGCCGAGCCACCTTGGGATGACCTTCACCAGCTAAAGCCTTAAACAATTTTTCCCAATCACGACCTTCTAGAGCGTGCCAGTCAGGGTATGAAGTCATCTGTGCCAGATCTGTTTCGGGGCTGACTTCATGAACGGCTTGCTCAATTAGATGTTCATTTTCAATCATTTCTTGACGTGCTTGATCCAGGTAAATTTGGCGCTCCTTAGTGGGTTTTCCCGGTTGCAACATCTTTTTAACAAATTCAGCACGTGTTTCTTTTTTGCCTAATTTTTCATTATACAGTTGCATATGATAGTCGCAGAAACACATCAATTTTAAAGGGGTGTGATTATAGTGGCGAAAATCGTCTTCTAACCATAATCGACGGGGATGTATGCTGGCATATTGGGCATAAGTAGCAGCTAAATATTTGCGCCATGTAGGATCAGCCGGACAAGCCATATCCTTAGCCTTGTTACCATCAATGTCAACAAAAGTATTGAAACCAATCTCGGGATTAACTTGATAGCCTCGATCGGAGTGCATAATAGTTGTCCACGGGTTTAAGCTAGTAGTTACACCTATATCAGATAATTTCTTTTGTAAAGGCTTAATGGCATCTAGCCAGACTTGTGTTTCTGCTTTAGTTAAGTGACTGTGGTTTAATTCTTCCCCATTTATGAAAAAGGCTACATCATCAATTCGGCCTTTTTTAACAAAATCAATTAATTTTTCGTCTTTTGCTGGCGTATTTGTTCTTGGATCCAGCATATATCTTAATGTATAAATAAATGTCATATTATTGTTCCTATATAAAAATAACTGTATATCTTGTCTTAATTCTAGCATAATTTAAGGCTGTATACCTTGAGTTTTAAGTAGAAAGATAAATAAGTGGTTGGACAATAATTTTATATATAGCTATTTATCATTACCCTGATTTAGCATATAATCAATCCTATCAAACAGTTTTAATTAAGATTAATTTTCTTTTAATATGAAGGAGGAAAGCACTATTAATAAAAATGACACAAATCAGGTAACCAATTTTAGTAACTTGAAATTGCAAGCTATCACTGATGTGACTAAGCAATCAGGTTATTTTGAAATTAACTATCAAAACGGGCTGACAGCTCGCCTTTATATCTTGGACTCAACAATATTCAGATTATATATTGATCCGACTCAAAAGTTTCAAGAACCAGAACAATCAGAAGCTGGCTTACATGCTCAAATTTTTGTGAAAGATATTTATGATTCTTGCGGTATGAATGGTGCCAGTATTCATGCTACCAATACCGGTTGGCAAATTGATACGGGTATAATTGAAATTAATTTAAACAAAAACTCAGCTACTTTAGACGTCACTAAAAATGGCAAGACGATTTTTCAAGAAGCAAAGCCAGTTGAATTGAAGGATTCATTAACAGTCCAAACCCTAGTTGATTGCAATAGTAATTACTTTGGTGGAGGCACACAAAACGGGCGTTTCACACTAGCAGGAGAAAAAATTGCAATTGTTAATACCAATAACTGGGTTGATCATGGTGTAGCATCTCCTAATCCTTTTTACTGGTCAACGGCTGGTTATGGCGTGATCCGTAATACTTTTAAACCCGGACATTACGATTTTGACAGCACTTCTAACAATAAAATTACGACTGCTCACGAAGAAAAACGCTTCGATGCTGTCTATTTCTTTGCGGATTCGGCTTATGAATTGCTCAGTGCTTATCATCAGTTAACTGGCCAGTCGGCTTTAACACCAATTTTTGGTTTTTATGAAGCTCATTTAAATGCTTATAACCGGGATTATTGGGTAGAAGTAAATTCTAAAGAAAAGGGTGCTATCAAATATCCAGATGGCAAGTATTACCGCGAATATCAGCCCAAGGATTTACCTGCAGAATTAAAGCCAAAGTCAATTAGGGAAACGCTGAACGGCGAACATGGCGGGGTTTCCTATCAATTTAGTGCCCGGGCAATGCTTGACCAGTACCTTGAGCATGATATGCCTATAGGTTGGTTTTTGCCTAATGACGGCTATGGAGCTGGTTATGGGCAAACGGATACTCTAGCAGGAAATCTTAAGAACTTAGCGGAGTTTGTCAAATATGCTAATAGCAAAGGCGTGCAAGTAGGATTATGGACGCAGCAAAATTTAGCACCAGTTGATCCTGAAAATCCTAAGCCGGATGATCGCGATTTTGAAAAGGAACTAGTTGCCGGAGTAACTGCACTTAAGACGGATGAAGCATGGGTTGGCCATGGTTATTCGTTTGGGTTAAATGCCACGCAAAGTACAGCTAAAATGATTGCTAAAATTAAAGGTGATCAGTTGCGGCCGTTTATTATTACAGTTGATGGTTGGGCAGGAACGCAGAATACTAGTACAGTCTGGACAGGAGATGAAGTTGGTGGCGAATGGGAGTATATTCGCTTTCAAATACCAACTTATATCGGTGAAGGATTATCAGGCCAACCTAATGTTGCTTCGGATATGGATGGTATTTTTGGTGGGCAAAACCCGATTGTTAATACTAGAGATTATCAGTGGAAGGCCTTTACACCAATTCAGCTGAACATGGATGGCTGGGGCAAAAATCCTAAGAATCCATTTGCGTTTGGCGGGATCACAACTAAACTGAATCGTGCTTATTTAAAGCAGAAATCAATGTTGCTGCCGTATGTTTATAGTATTGCTGCCCAGGCAACTTTTACTAGTAAACCAATGGTACGTGCCATGTTTTTGGAGTACCCTAATGTTCCAGAATTTTATACAAATTTGGTCAGGTACCAGTATTTATGGGGAGATAATTTCTTAGTTGCTCCAATTTATCAAAACACTACCAGCGATGAAAAAGGAAATGATGTCAGAAACGAAATCTATTTGCCTGATAAAAAACAAATCTGGATTGACTACTTCACTGGTCAGGAATATCAAGGTGGACAAGTAATTAACAATTTTGCCGCTCCATTGTGGAAACTGCCGGTATTTGTTAAAGCCGGAGCAATTATCCCGGTAGCACCGGCAACTAACACGCCGCAGGAATATCTCAATTTAAAAAAGATGCGGCAATTTGTGATTTATCCCAGTGGTACTAGCAATTTTAATGTCTATGAAGATGATGGCTTCTCTGCCCAATATAAGCAAGACAGATATGTCCAAACTAAAATTAGCAGTAGTTTACGGGGCTCCAGTTTGACCATTAAAATTAATAAAGCTCAAGGTACTTATGCAAAGTTTGACCCTGAAAAGACAACTGAGTTAAGCATTAAAACTAATAAAGTACCAAGGACAATCGCAGTTCTGATCGGTAATAAAGAAGTTCATTTAACTGAAGCAGAAAATTTAGCGGATTTTCAAAAGCATGATAACTGCTACTATTTCGATCAGCATTATCTGACAAATCCATATTTAGCAGAGTTTAACTCAAATTTGGAGCAGACATTTTTAAGGATAAAGCTGCAACCGACAAATGTGTGTCAAAATGAAATCACTGTTGAAATTACAGGCATCGTTTCGACAGCAGTACCAGTTAATGAACTGCCGCTAAAAAATGAGGCTCTAATAGTTTCAGCTAATTTAACACAAAATGATCAAAAAACCACCTCAAATTCTATTACAGTATCTTGGCAGCCAGTATCCGGCTGTGACAGTTATCAGTTAAAAATCGATGGTTTGTTATATTCTAATATTGAAAGAACTGCTTTTACCTTAAATAACCTGAAACCTGATACGACACATACTTTTCAAGTTAGAGAAATTAAAGAACTGACAGCTTCTTCTTGGGGAGCAAAAATTATTTGCAAGACCAAGAAAGCCGTTAGCTCTAAAAAGAAATAATTTTGTATTTAAAGTAAATCTTTTCTAGATTATTTGTAATTGTGAAAAAGTTTACTAAAACTTCTGCTTTTCTTTAAAAGACTAAACTATCAGTATATAATAATAATTGTGCGATTAAAGATAATGTTAAAGGAGATATATAATGAAAACAATTTCTGCAGCAGTTGCCAAACATATGGAAAACTTGTCAACTACTGATGGTGTAATTAGTGCTTTGGCAATTGACCAACGTGGCTCTTTGAAAAAGATGTTAGCAGAGGCTGCTAATAAACCTGCTGATGAAACAACTATCGTTGATTTTAAAAAAGCAGTATCTAGTGAGCTGACACCATATGCTTCATCTATTTTGACTGATCCAGAGTATGGCTTACCAGCTACCAAAGTTAGAGATAAGAATTGCGGATTATTACTTTCTTATGAAAAAACCGGTTATGATACGACTGAACCAGGAAGAATGCCTGACTTAATTGCTAATCAGTCCGGATTAAGAATTAAAAATGAAGGCGGAGATGCCATTAAGTTTTTAGTTTATTATGATCCTGATGAGGGCCAAGAAATTAATGATAAAAAGCAAGCTTTTGTTGAAAGAGTTGGTGCAGAAGCTAAGGCCAATGAGTTACCTTTATTCTTAGAAGTTTTGACTTATGACGCTAACATTCCTGACGCCAAGAGCGAAGAATTTGCCAAGGTTAAAGCTGACAAAGTTTTGCAGACAATGAAAGAATTTTCAAAGCCTGAATATGGTGTAACTGTCCTTAAAGTTGAAATTCCGTTTAACATTAAATTCGTCGAAGGCTTTAACGGTGACAACAATGTTGTTTACACTCAAGAAGAAGCCAAGAATCTGCTTAAAAAGCAGTCTGAAATAACTGACTTGCCTTATATTTTCTTATCAGCTGGTGTAACCAGTGAAGAATTTATCGCTGAAATTAAAATGGCTGAAGAGGCTGGAGCTGACTTTAACGGTGTTCTTTGTGGTCGTGCTACTTGGAAACCAGCCATTAAACCGTTCGCTGCTGAAAGTGAAGAAGCAGGTAGAAAATGGTTATCTACTCATGGTAAAGAGAATATCGAAAACTTAAATGAAGCTCTTAAAGGTGCAAAATCCTGGCGTGATAAGCTGGAAGTTGCTGAATAACTGAATTTTTCAAACTTAAAAAAGCTTTCTATACTAATTTAAAGTATAGAAGGCTTTTTATTTGCTCTTGTAAAAATCACATCTAACCGAATAAGCGTCACAAAAGATGCGCGTCATTATTTGCAGTGGCAGGCGTGATCTAACCTCATATTCAGGAAAATAGTTAGTTTTTGATTTGTAGCCAGTGAAAATTAAAGTGGAGAAAGGCAAAATACTGCCTGATGAGTTAGTGGTAAATGTCAAAATTGGAACATCATTTTTATTTAAGGTTTTAGCTGCAGTTACTAATTCCTCAGTTTCTCCGTTTAAGGTAATAAAAATTGCTAACGAATCCTTCTTAATCTTGCTGGCAATTGTCTTGATAATATTTGGATCTGAGTGAAATTCACAGTATTTTCCGGTTAATTGTAATTTGACCATCATTTCGTGAGCAATTGATTCAGACAAACCACGAGCAAAAATAAAAACGATTTTAGCTTGTTTTGTCAATGAAATACTATCTTCGATTGTGCTATAGCTCAAATTGTGCAGCGTGTTGTTCATTTCAATTTCATTTTTAGTAATGACGCTTCTGATTTTATCATCAGCATCATTTAGCACACTGAAAGTAGAATTTGAATTGCTTTTTAGTTTCAAAGTTTCACGATAAGAAGTGTAACCACTATAGCCCATCTTTTGCATGGTGCGTACAATTGTTGCAGTCGAGACATTCGCGAATTGACTTAACTTTACTATTGACATATTAGCGATCTTTTGGGGATTATTTTCGACTATATTCCAAAGATGCAATTCTGCTGCTGAGAGTTCTTTTGTTGACATTTAAGTGCTCCTTTTGTAAATATTTTTCTTTTTATTATAGTAAACGCTGTCAATTCAGAAAAACGTTACACATATTTGTCTTTATAATAATAATACAAAAGGCAAAAAAAGGGAGAGAAATCTTTGATTTATACAGTAACGTTGAATCCAGCAATTGATTTAGTAATTGTCACTAAGAAACTGGAACCGAAGGTAGTTAATAGAACTGAAAAATTTGAATTACAACCTAATGGCAAAGGGGTCAATGTTTCATTTATCTTAAAGAAATTGGGTATAGATAGTGTGGCCACAGGAATTGGTGGTGGCTTTACATTAGATTATGTCATTTCTGGTTTAGCAGAGAAGGGTATTAAAACTAATTTCTTAAAGGTAAAAGAACCTACTAGAGTTAATGTCTTTACGGATGTTTTAGACGAAGGTACAGAATACAAACAAGTTAATCCGGGACCAGTAGTAAGTTCAGATAAACAAGATCAATTTTTGGATTATCTTGAAAGCACAGTAACTAAGGATGATATGGTAGTTGTTTCCGGTAGTTTTTCTCGGGGTATAAAACCAGACTTTTTAGTCAAACTGGCTCAGTTAGTCCAAAAACAGGGAGCTAAATTTGTGATTGACAGTAGTTACCTAGAAGTAATTGATACTTTAAAATACCGGCCGTTTTTACTTAAACCTAATGATAGTGAACTCGCTGCCTTCTTCAATTATGAGGGTGAGATGACTGCCGCAAAAACGGTCGAATTGGCTCAAAAATTAATCAAATTGGGTTGCCAAAATGTTCTCGTTTCGCTAGGTGCTGATGGTGCTGCTTTTATTAATAAATATCATGTTCTATTTGCCAATGCTCCGCAAATACAAGTGGTTAATTCAGCTTGTGCCGGAGATACCATGTTGGGTACTTTTATTGCCTTTTTGGAAAAGAACAAACCAGTTAGTGCTGCTCTTAAAATGGCTGTTGCCGCGGGTAGCGATACCGCTAGTCGCACAGGACTGACAGATTTTTCTTTAGATGAGTTATTACCGCAAATTTCAGTGGAAGAAAGGATGAAATAAAGTGGCTAATTATGATTTAGTGGGTGCTACTGGTTGTGCAACCGGTGTCGCTCATACATTTATGGCAGAAGAGGCCTTAGAAAAAGCGGCTGAAAAGCTTGGTTATACTATCAAAATTGAAACACATGGTCAAACGGGCATCGAAAATAATCTGACTAGTACGGAAATTGCAGATGCTCAAGCAGTGATAGTTGCTTCTGATATTGATGTTGGCTTAGATCGCTTTGCAGGCAAACGTCTAGTAGTAGTTCCGGTAGCAAGGGGTGTTAAAGAGCCAGATGCTTTAATTAAAAAAGCGTTGGCAGCACCAATTTATAAAGAAGGACAGGCAGCTGAAGATTCTACTCATGAAAGTGTAGGAAAGCAAAAGCTAGGCAACAAAATTTATACCTCTTTAATGAATGGCGTCTCTCATATGTTGCCATTTGTCGTTGCAGGTGGTGTGCTAATGGCTATTTCCTTCTTCTGGGGAATTGATTCAGCAAATCCAAAAAGTAGCGAATACAATCAATTTGCTGCGATGCTAAATACAGTGGGCAGTACTACTATGAACTTAATGGCTCCAGTTTTAGGAGCTTATATTGCAGAAGCTTTGGCGCAACGGACGGGTTTTGTAGTAGGCCTTTCTGCCGGTTTTATCACCTTCAACGGTGGCGGTGGCTTTTTGGGAGCCATCGTTGGTGGCTATTTAGCTGCGATCGTTGTTTTAGGCTTGCAGAAGCTATTTCAACCACTGCCAGATGATAAATTTAGAGGGTTGAAATCAATCTTTCTTTTACCTGTTCTCGGGGTTTTAATCACGGGATCAATTATGTATTTGTTAAATACCCCAATTAAAGCATTGAACGTTGGTTTAATGTCCTGGCTTAGAGGTTTTGAAAATACTAATCCTGCACTGTTAGGTATCATAATTGGCATCATGTGTGCGGCAGACTTTGGTGGACCAATTAATAAAGCGGCATACGTTACGGGAACCGTGCTGTTAGCACAAGGAAACTATTACTTTATGGCTGGTGTTTCTGCGGCTTGTATCGCTCCACCTCTAGCTACGGGCTTTGCGGTCTTAATGAATCGCAAAGCATATTCAAAGAGTGAAAGAGCTGCTGGCTATGTCAACTTTTTACTGGGATCAACTCATATTACTGAAGGCGCGATTCCTTTTGCTGCTAAACACCCATTATGGAATATTCCGGCATTTATGGTTGGTTCTGCAGTAGCATCAGTTTTAACTTACATAACGAAAATTAGTGTACCTGCTCCTCATGGTGGCTTTATTATTTTACCGTTAGTTAATAAACCGTTCTTATGGGTATTGTGGATTCTCATTGGAGCTGCTATTTCAGGAGCACTGTTAGCTTTAATTGCCGGTAGATTTGATAAAAAAGATAAGCTGGCTGCAGCAGCAGAAACTACTGTTGCACCTAGCGAGGCCAATATAACTAATCAAAATACTGAAATTAATACAGAAGCTTTTGAGCCCAGTGATATTCTTGAATTAAGGAACATTCAAGTTGGAGTTGCTGTTACTAGTCGTAATGATGCACTCAAATATCTGGCTGATTTTGCTGTCAAAAACCAATTAGCAAATGATAGTGATGCGGTTTATGATAGCTATCTTAAACGTGAAAAAGAAGGCTCAACTGGTATGACTGATGGCTTTGCAATTCCCCATGCTCAGTCAGCTGCAATTGCCAAGTCTTCAATGATAGTCTTAAAACTCAAAGAGCCAATTGATTGGCAATCTTTAGATGGCAAGAAAATTGATACAGTTATTTCTTTTTTAATACCAGAAACTGATAGCAATGCTCATCTGCAATACTTGTCAAATACTGCTAAATTGTTGACTCATGAAGACTTTATTGCAAGCCTTAAAAAGGCCAACACTCCTGAAGAAATTCAGGCTTTGTTTGAAAATAATTAATATACTAAAAACACAAGACTCTTAGTCTTGTGCTTTTTGGTTAAAGTTATAATTGCGCTATCTTACAAATGTGCTTGCTGCTGGAATAGATTTGATAATGTGATACCGCCAAAATATGGCTAATGAAAATCTTCTATGACTAACAAATTCAATTTTATCTTGCATAGACAATTTAGCCCCAAAATATTCCTCAAACTTGGGAGCAGGACATATTTGCTTTCTAGTCGTATTAACTTTTAATCTTCAATCTTTTTAGCTGCATTCAATGCCTTCATAATTGAAGGATTTTTTGAATGACAATCCTCAAGCATCTGTAAATCATTTTCATCTAATTTAACTTCATATTTACTCATTTTTCTTTTCCTTTCAGCTGAATATTAAATTAACTATAGCACTTTTGCAACAAAAATATTCAAAACTGGCTATTGTTTTTCATTTATGTTGCAAAAATAATCTATATTCGCTTAAATTTAAGTGTACAAACTCATGTTCTTGCTACTTACAACATTGCATTTTACCTTGCTATTATGGCTGTTTGTCAAATTAAATAACAGTTAACTTTGTGTTACAACTATGACATTTTTCATAAAAATGGTAACTAATTCTTAAAGGTTGAGTGATATTCCTGTTATCATTCTGCAATTTTACCGTTGTAGTATATATAACATCAAATTGATTATTAGTTTACTATTTTTGATTTGAAAAACATATTATGGATTTTTATTTAAGGAGAGAATTTTTTTGAAGGTAAAATCTATTTTAGTTAAATCAGCAGCAGTAGCAGCATTATCTGCTTCTGGGGTTGCAGTTATAGGCAGCGTTGCAACTAGCGACGTTCAAGCAGCTACCGTTGAAAATGATGCAGCAGTTGTAACTGTTAACTATGTTGATGGTAATTCAATTCATGTTTGGAACAGTTATAAACACCCTAAGGCTACTGGTCAAATTTTACCAAGTAATTCTTCTTGGAAAGTCATTAAGACTGCTTATGACAAAAAGGGTCACAAGTGGTACGACTTAGGCAAGAACCAATGGGTTAAGGCCAAATACGTCAATAAAGGCTATCATCCGGCAAATGAATCTCAAAATACAGCGGTAACCAGCAGTCAGACTGAAGACAGTACGGTTGCAAATAACACTGAGTCTACATACGCTACTAATATTAATTACACTACTGCTTCAAGTGACTCAGAAGCAGGGGCAAAAGCGTGGATTGCTAGTCGTGAATCTGGTGGCTCATACAGTGCGCAAAATGGTCAGTACATAGGTAAATACCAACTTTCTGCCGCATATCTTAACGGCGATTATTCAGCCGCTAATCAAGAGCGTGTTGCTAACAACTATGTTGCTGGTCGCTACGGCTCATGGGCAGCAGCTAAACAATTCTGGCTTGCTAATGGTTGGTACTAATTAGTTAGTCAAAAGTTAAAACAGAATATTTATAAAAGTAAGCAGACACTAGTAGAAAACACTAGTATCTGCTTTTTTGATGCGTTCTAAAGAAAGCCTTTACATAAAATGCAATTGAGTGTTAATATTAGGTAGACATGTTAATACAACATTAATTTACGCGTAAATAAAATTTACAAGGGAGATGCTCATATTAAAAGCAAAAATGATATCAATGTTAATTTTTAAAAATACAAGAGTCATTTAGCTATGGAAAGTTTCACCTTTCAGAAGTAAATAAGCTATAGGCTTATTAAAAGATATAAATTTAGTGTCTAAAAATAAAAAAGAAAGGAGAGCTACCAGTTAGTGAGTTAATAAGAAAATCATGTAAGGAGTACAGATTATGATAAAAGTAATTAGAGTTGATCATCGTTTGCTTCATGGACAAGTAATATTTTCTTGGACGAAATCTGCAAATATAGAACGAGTGATTATAATTGACACTAACACTGCAAAAGATGATTTTAAAAAAATGTCCTTAAAATTAGCTAAGCCAGAAAATGTGCGTCTAAATGTTTTTAGTTTAAAGATGGCAATTGACAAGCTTGACCAGATAAAATCCTTGGATGAAAATGTCATGCTCTTGTTCGAAAATGTCGAAGAATTAAATTCATTTATAAAATACTATGGCAAGGTTGAAGAAATTAATTATGGACTAATACCATCTAAGCCCAATGCAAAAAGATTTTCTAATGTAATTTATTTAACACCAAAAGAAATTGAATTAACTAAAAATTTGTGTGATCAGGGTATTAAAGTTTCCATGCAACCAGTACCTTCGGATAAAAAAGAGTTTCTAAATAATATTATTTAAAGAAGAAGGAAATAAAATGTTCGGGAAAGCACTAATTGTTGGATTAATTGGCGTTCTGGCAATGTATGATACACGATTGCTAGGACATGAAAATTTTAAAGAGCCATTAATAACTTGTACACTTGTCGGTTTAGCATTAGGAGATCCTGCAAAGGGATTATTAGTTGGGGTTACTCTTGAACTAGTATCAATAGGAATTGTGGCTGTTGGTGCCGCAGTTCCACCAGATATGACTTTAGGATCGATAGTCGCTTGTGCATTCGCTATTCTTTCACATACTTCGGCTCAAGCTGCACTAACTGTAGCACTGCCAGTAGCAGTTTTAGGTCAGATTGTAGCAATACTTGTTAGAATGTTGCTTTCATCTTTTAACCAGTTAGTTGAAAAAGCGATAGATGCTGGCAAATTTAAAAAGGCGCGTAATTATCATATAGTTTATGGCCCCATAATTTATGGATTAGTATATTTTATACCAATCTTTTTAGCTATTTATATGGGAACAGGGGTAGTTACTAATATTGTAAAAATGATACCCGCTTGGTTAACTAATGGGCTGACTCTTGCAAGCAAGATTTTACCTGCATATGGGTTTGCTTTACTTATGTCGACTATGATTGATAAGAAAAACGCTGTTTACCTTTTCATCGGATTTTTTATTGCAGCATACGGTAAATTATCAATTGTAGCTGTTGCAATTTTTGCAACTTTATTAGCTATTATTCTGAATAAATTAATGTTCAGAGGTAAAAAAACATCAAAAGATGAAAAGAATACTGAAAGCGATAGTCTAGATGATTTAGAAGAATTGTAGGAGGTAAACGTAATGGCTGATAATAGCAAACAGAAATTAAGGCGTAAATTTTGGCAATTCTTTTGGAGATCATGGGCAATTCAAACTTCATGGAATTATGAAAGACAAATGAGCATGGGTTTTATGTATGGAATGGCACCAACAATTGATGAAATTTACGGAAAGAACCCTGATACGCCGGAAAAATTACAAAAGAAAAAAGATGCTTATCACAGACATATGGCATTTTTTAATTGCACGCCTCAGTTAACCTCATTTGTCTTAGGACTATCTTCTGCTATGGAAGAAGAATACGCAGCCAATCCAGATACTTTTGATCCTGATTCGATTAACGGAGTGAAAACTTCACTAATGGGACCTTTATCTGGTATCGGGGATTCATTTTTTCAGGGTACAGTGAAAATAATAGCTTTTGGATTAGGAATAAATCTTGCCCAAGAGGGAAATATTTTCGGACCAATTTTAGCAATGATCATTTCTCTTATTCCAGCAGTAATTATTACTTACTGGGGAGGCAAGTGGGGATATTTACAAGGTAAGAAGAACATTCAAAAGTTAATTAGCAACGGTATGATCAATAGAATAATGTCTTTGATGAACGTTATAGGGTTAATGGTTATAGGGGCAATGATTGCAACAATGATTGGAATCACAACTCCGATTAAGTTTGGTAAAACATTTGTTTTACAAAAAACATTAGATTCAATCTTTCCACAAATGCTACCATTGCTATTTACCTTAGGAATGCTGTATTTAATTAAGAAGAAAGTAAGCTCTTTTTGGATTATGATCATCTGTATTATAGGTGGCATTTTGCTTAATGTTTTAGGCATATTCAATTAATAAAAAGAATAATAGAAAAAGAGGTATTTTATTTATGAATTTTGAAAAAGTTAGAGATATTATCAGTGACATAAAAAAGAAGCAGCCTAAGGTTGATCGTGTACTGTTTGTAGGCTGCGGTGCTTCAATGGCGGACTTATATCCTGGATACTATTTTATTTCTCATGAAAGCACCAAATTATTGACCTCGATTCATACAGCTAATGAATTTAACTATGATACACCGAAGGGCTTGGGTAAAAATACAATTGTGATCACGGCCTCCTTAGGTGGATCAACTCCAGAATCAGTTGCAGCAACAAAAAAGGCTAAAGAAATCGGAGCTCATGTTATTAGTCTATCAGTACACGCAGATTCACCAATTATTCAAGCAACTGAGTATAAGTTGGTTCATGGCTTTCAAGAGGGTAGTTCTGCCAAAACAGAAAAAATGGCCTATTGTTTAGCCTTAGCTATTGAAATAGTGAATGAATTCGAAGGATATGAATTTTATGATGAGGCAGTTGAAGCCTTTGATGGAATTTCGGGACTAATTGATAATGCAACTAAGTTTGTGGAGCCGGCTGCTAAAGAATTTGCTGAAAAATATAAAAATGAAAAGGAAATATTCGTACTAAGTAGTGGTGCTTCTCTTGGAGTAGCATATTCCACAGCTTCATTCATATTTATGGAAATGCAATGGATTGTAGCACCAACAATTCATAGTGGTGAATATTTCCATGGACCATTCGAGCTGACTTTAAAAGATACACCATATTTACTATTCATGAATGATGGTAGTACTCGTCATCTTGATGCTAGGGCTTTAACATTTTTACAAAGATTTGATGCTAAGATTACAAATATTGATGCAAAAGATTTCGGATTGAGCAGTATTGCAAGTAAAAACGTAATTGATTACTTTAATCCATTGCTGCATACTGGTGTAATGCGTAGTTATGCTAATGAGCTAGCAAAAGCAAGGAAGCACCCCCTTACTAAACGTCGCTATATGTGGAAGCTTTCATATTAGATCACCGTAATTTAAAAGCAGATATTATAAAGATTCTTGGAAGAAACCATTATTCATACTATCAAAAAGGCACTGAGTTTTATTTCTCAATGCCTTTTTAGATACAATTATGTGGTAATAGATATTAATAAAATTTTCTCAATATCTTGATCGAATACCAAATTTTCAATTCAATTAATGCTATGCTTATTTTTGCATGATTTTGGTTATTTCATTTTATTATGGTCAAAAAATGGCTAGAATTAAGTTAGTTATATTAATATTTCTAAATTTATCTTAAGTTTGATAAATTGTGTATTTTTTGCAGACTTATTTCATATATAAATTAGCCAAAATGTATATGCCTTTAAAAACCGATATGATCTAGTCTTGAAAAAATAAAGGATATTTTAGTATAATTTATTTGAAATTATTCACGATATTTAATGAAAATTTTAAATTAATATTACTGACCATATTTGCTTATCATCTATATATTTATTCATGTCGTATGACTATTTTAAAGCGAAAATTTAATTATTAGTTTTATTGAACATCTATTTATGTTTTTATGTTATATGAGTTAGGAGTTTTTTTTGTCAAAAACAAGTTCTTTATATTCTCAAGTAACAGAGAAAATAAGAGAAAAAATTATATCCGGAGAGTATCCGATTAATAGTAAATTACCAAATGAGTTTGAGTTAAGTAAAAAGTTTAATGTTAGCCGTGTAACTCTTAGAAGAGCCATTGAGGGTCTAGTTCAGGATGGCTTGGTTAAAAAAGTACGTGGGGTAGGCACTTTTGTACAGAGACCACAGAAAGTAAAAAGAATGGTCAGGACAACATCAATTGAAAGTTTCTCTAAAACGGCAAAAAAGGAGGGCTTTAATTATAGCGTACAAGTAATTAAGGCTTCCGAAGTTAAAACACCTATAAGATATGAATCCATACTTAAAAGCAAGAACTCCATCTTTATAGAAAGACTACACTTAATAGATAATGAACCCGTTATGCTAGAATATAATTATTTTCCTGTACCTAGATTTTTAGGCTTGGAGAAAGTTGATTTAACCCAGTCTTTATATACAATATTACAGAGTAACTATCATATTTTGAAATTATCCTCTAGGGATATGATAGTTAGCGCGGTTTCTGCCTCAGTAGATGAAGCTAAATTTTTAAAAAAATCTGTTGGCTA
The DNA here is from genome assembly GCF_016102025.1 of Lactobacillus sp. M0393. Taxonomy (NCBI): domain Bacteria; kingdom Bacillati; phylum Bacillota; class Bacilli; order Lactobacillales; family Lactobacillaceae; genus Lactobacillus; species Lactobacillus sp. M0393. Next base: position 58,828 of record NZ_JACFPK010000008.1, read on the forward strand.
TCCATTGCTTTTACTTAAAAATTGTGTAGAAGATGAAAATGGTAAAATTGTTCATACCGGAAGGCATTACGCAGTTTCGGACAGGTATGAATTCCATATTTAAAGTGAGTTTCTGTACAATATTACAGACTGTTTCTTAATTGAAAAAATAATTTAATTGGCAATTTTTCATAATAAGTTTAGAATTGAGTTTGTACCATAAAGAGCCAATTTAAGAGTAACTCTCGAGGAAGAATATGAAGAAAAGCAAATTTGCTATTGCCGTAGTTAATATTATTTTTTTATTTACCATTCCAGGATTAACTCTAGGCGGGACTGAACAAGTAGCAGCAGCCACTATTAAGGGCTATGTTAAAGTTAAAAAGAAGAAGAAAGTTCGCCTATATAAAATATCTGGAAAGCATTCTAATTTTTATGCAAAAGCTAAATATAGCTATCCATATAGTGCGAAGAAAAAAATTGGTAAGAAAAAAAGACCTGCTTATAAAATCGGTAACAATTCTCATTGGATTTTAGCTAAGGATGTTAAAGTCGTTAAGAAAAGTTTCCCCAGAGTATATACTCAGGCAAAAATGAAATTACCAAAAGGTTACACTAAAAGCGAATTGCTGCTCGCTTATCAAGGCAAACCTACTAAGAATTTTGTCAATGCTTCAATGCGAGGGATGAAAGCTAATGATTTCAGCCGCCTTAAAGTGTCTGAAAGTAAAGCTGATGATTTGACTCAAGTTGACTTAAATCAGCTTACACCTAAGCAAATTAGCGATCTAACTGCTTTTTCGCTTCGTCTTATTAATGAAGCTAGGAGTGACCTAAATTTGTCACCTTGGGTTGAAAGTAATGGAACCGGTAAGTTAGCAGCTGATATTGCCTTGGAATATAGTAAGAATAATAAGACTATTAAAGATAGTCACTATGTTCCGGGTATTGTTCGTGCTTGCCATGCTAATGGCCTTAATCTTGATGATAATTTTGTCGAAGATATGGCCGGCTTTTATAATATTAGTCAGACAATGTCTATGACCGAATTAAAGAAAAGCGTTTATTTTGGCTTAAAACAAATGATATTTGGTTATGTTGGCAGTGGAGAAGAGGAACGATCTAACAGAAGCTACTATCAAGAATGGGAGCATGCTGGAGATTTGTTTAATACACAAGGGTCGCTTCACGATGGAGATTACAACTATTATGGCTTCAGTATTTCCCATAATGACAATGTTTGTTCTCTGCATTTTATTAGCGTTCCTACATATGTAGTTAACAGTAAAAAGTATAATAAAGGTTTTAAACCGTAAAAAACAGCCTAGTAATTGGGCTGCTTTTGTTTTACAATTATTTCTATATATTTTTAAGTAGGGTAAGAAAAATGTTAATTTATATTCGGATGGCTGAAAAAGAAGATCTTGATCAGATCATGACCATTATTGATGAAGCAAAAGCGTTGCTAAAAAAAGACGATAATCCCCAATGGCAGAATGGTACGCCCAGTCGTGAAATGCTGACAGAAGATATAAATCTTAAGCGCGCATACTGTCTTGTAGCAAATAAGGAAATAGCTGGTGTCGCGGTCTTGCTGACAACACCGGATCCTAACTATGCTGAAATAGCTGGAGCCTGGTCTAATAACAAGGAGCAATATGCCACAATTCACCGAATTGCCATTAGTTCCAAATTTCGCGGGCAACACCTCAGCCAATTTATGATGTCCAATTTAATCTCTCGCGGGCTCATGCTTGGCATTCGTAATTTTCGTATTGATACCCACGCGGTCAATAAGCGGATGCAGGGCTTAATTAAAGGTTTAGGCTTTGAATACCGGGGGATTGTTCAGGTTGACCAAACTGAAAATGGCGCTAGAAATGCCTATGAATTAAATTTATAGCGGGAAAAAAGTTATTTTGTACTTGACTTGCAAGACACAATTTCCTATACTATTTAATGTTGAGCAATCAAGTAAAAGCTCAAATGGTATTGGGTTATAGCCAAGCGGTAAGGCACTAGTTTTTGGTACTAGTATGCGCTGGTTCGAATCCAGCTAACCCAATTGTTCTTACGAACACCCAACCCGAAAAATGGCAGGTCTGTAAAGGACCTGTCTTTTTTTGCCCAAAATTCATTGCAAAATTTCTTTACTTTTTTAGTCTTTCATATTTAAAAAATAGCTAAATGGGTTTATTATACTCATTATGTTTTGTTTGTAATGTTTATCTTTTTGATGAGGTTTAACTAATACAAAAATATGAATAGCAGTAAAAGTAAGACAATAGTATTTGGACATAGAGGCTATCCTGCTAAATTTGCAGAGAATTCTATGGAAGGCTTTCGTAATGCTGTTGCAAATGGTGCTGAAGGCGTTGAATTTGATGTTCACTTGACCCAAGATGGTGTCCCCGTAGTTATGCATGATGAAAAAGTTGACCGTACAACAGATGGCACCGGTTATATCAAGGACTTCACCCTTAAAAGGCTGAGAAAATTACATTTATCAAACGGTGAACCCGTACCCACTTTGCAGGAATTATTTGAACTTCTTGAAAATAAAGATATTCAAATAAATTTGGAATTTAAAACCGGAATCATTCACTATCATGGTATTGAAAAAACCGTTTTAAGTTTGGCTTATCTATATCATTTTATGCATCCTATTATTTATTCATCCTTTGACTATGTCACTCTGAAGAACTGTCAAGAAATTGATCCTAATCAAATTTATTGTTACTTAACGGATGAAGAAGTAGTTAATTCAGCTAAGCTGGTCAAAGATAATCATTTTGCTGGTATCCATCCAGGTAAATTGCTTCCAACGCGCGAGGCAGTTACCGAGCGAATTTGGACGGTTGATGACCCGCAAATAGCTAAGAAGTATTTTCAAGAGCATGTTGCGGGAATTTTTACTAATAATTATCCTTTAATGATTAAATTACGAGATCAAATACAGGGAAAGGGATAACCGAATATTAAAACTAATAATTTTAGAAGGGTCTTAACTTCAGTTGTAAGGCCTTTTTTTGCTAAATTAGTTTGAAATTAAAAAAATATTGTAGAAAAATAATTTTTTAAAAGGTATAATTTTTATAACTAAAAAGAAAGTTAGGTGAAAACATGGCAGATTTAATTAAATATGTACGAAAAGGTCTGGCTGAATCCCCTTCTAATCCAATTTTAAAATTTGCGGATTATGCCAGTAAAATTCCGGATGTTGTGAAATTTACTCTAGGTGAGCCTGATTTTAATACACCGGATCACGTTAAGGAAGCAGCAAAAAGGGGAATTGATGAGAATCATTCTCACTATGCTGCTTCAAACGGAACAATTGGTTTGCGCAAAGCAGCAAGTCAATTTTTAAGTAAAAAATATGGTCAAAATTATGATCCCGAAACTGAGGTTTTGGTTACAAATGGTGTTACTGAGTCAATTTTTGATTCAGTTATGGCGACTCTGAATCCTGGCGATATTATGGTTGTTCCTACTCCATTGTTCCCACTTTATATGAGTGATGCAGGTTTAATTAATGAAGGCGTTGAAATAGTTAAAGTAAACACATCAAATGATGGTTTCAAATTGACTCCTGCAAAATTGCAAAAGGTAATTGACAAATATGGTGACCGGGTTCGCATGCTGGTATTGAATTATCCTACTAATCCAACAGGGGTAATGTATAGTCAAGATGAATTGGATGCTTTGGCGGATGTTATTCGCGATAAACCAATTTTTGCACTATGTGATGAAATCTATAGTGAATTGAACTATGACCAACCTCATGCGTCAATGGAAAAATCATTGCATGACCAAGTAATTTTAATGAACGGCGTTTCCAAGTCATGGGCCATGACCGGTTACCGGATTGGTATTGTCTGTGCGCCAAAAGATATTTTGCAACAAATTGCGAAAATTCACCAAGCAATAACGACTACTGAACCAACTCCTATGCAAGATGCAGCTGAAGAAGCTTTTAAAAACGGCATGGATGATTCTTTGCCAATGAAAGAAGAATTCCAAAAACGGCGAGACACTTTGTATGCCGGATTGACCAAAATAGGTTTTGAATGTGCTAAACCCCAAGGTGCATTCTACATTTTTGCTAAAATACCAGATGGTTTTGAGCAAGATGATAATAAATTCATTTATGAGCTGGTTGACAAGGCACACGTAGCGGTTTCTGCCGGATCCAGCTTTAGTGAAGGCGGAGAAGGTTATATTAGATTCTCCTATGCTGTTTCAATGGATCAAATTGAAAAGGGGCTTCAACGACTAGAAAAGTTCGTTAAAGAAAATAAGAAGTAATTTTAGGCAAATTTTGCTTGCAATCGCGCACGTTTTTCGGTATTATAATTAACGTGCGTGACGGAGGAGTAGCGAAGTGGCTAAACGCGGCGGTCTGTAAAACCGCTCTCTCTGAGTTCGGCGGTTCGAATCCACCCTCCTCCATCATTATTGGGTTATAGCCAAGCGGTAAGGCACTAGTTTTTGGTACTAGTATGCGCTGGTTCGAATCCAGCTAACCCAATAAAAAAGACGGCTCTTGTGAGTCGTCTTTTTTGTCGGCTCAAAATTGTTATTTGCATATCTGTTTTCAATAAATGTTATGGGACTTCTATTTCTGAAATTGCTTGACCCTGTTAGCTATAACGCAGGCTGACTGCCATCAATTTTAGTGAGAGCTCTAGCTTCTTGCTAGCCAAATGAATTACCCCTCAATTTTTACTGCTTAAACTGGTATTTATCTTGACCTCAAACAATTAACGATAATTCCGCGTTTTATCTTAAAATATTGCAAATGATTTTTTAAATCTTAAGAATTTGGTTGTTAAAGTTTACCTATTTTCATTTCAATGATAGTACAATAGTAAGAGCTAACTTTTATTAAGAAGGGAAATATATGTCAAGACTTGTGCGCGTTGGTGCTGGAGGTAAAGAAATTAGCTGGCACAATGCCTTAAATGATTTACGTGCAGATGATGTTTTGCTTCTGGAGCCGGGATTTTATGAGTTACCCGCAGGAATTTTCTTATCTGATATTACTATTAAGGGAACAGGTAATCTTCCAGAAGACACAACAATATTAGGCTTTGTCAATATTGATGCCGGCAGCCAGTTTGTTAATTTAGAGAATTTGTGCATCAACACGGTAACTGATGCGAATAGTTTGTTCGTTCCGGCCGAAGCTAATACTTTTTTGTCATTGCGTAACTGTGTTGTCAAGGGCTTTGGTGGTGATACAGCGGTTATTGCTGCTAACGGTAAAGTCACCTTGGAATTATTCTCAACTGTGGTTATGAATGGTTCTGTGTCATTATTTGCTGATTCGAATTTTCGCTTAGAGATGAATGACTCAACTATTAAAAATACTGTGAAAGACATTGGCGCCTTAGCGCTTGAAGGGCATGGCACCGCTGTTATTAATAATTCACGTATTCATGGCAGTATTGATACTTTTAGCAAGTCAAATGTGGAATTAGATATTAATAATACTGTTGTGAATGCACTGCTTATTCAGGGACAAGCATGGCTAAACATGCTTAACAGTATGCTTTTGTCACAAGAAGATACTGCAATGTTCATCACGGATAAAACTTGGATTAATATTATTGGCAGTGAGTTTAAAGGCGGTATTTATTTTGAAAAAGAGCCGCATGTGATTATCCAAAATAGTAGAATCGACCGCTTGATTGCCACCGGAGAAGCCCAAATCACCCTGAATAATTCTGTTATCGTTAATCATGCCGATTTTCAAAATAAAGTTAATTGCAATTCTAGACGGGCAACTTTTAATGGCGGAAATGAATATGAGTATTTTTTGGTTCTTAGTGATCAGGCAGAATTTGAGGGTCATGATCTGATTTTCAATTCTAACGGTGCTACTTTAGCTGTCGAAAATCAGGCTCATTTGCATGCTAGCGTCATCGCAACAAGTGATAATTCAATTATGGTGGAGTGCGGACAAAATGCAGAATTCCGTTTATGGGGCATGAAATGGACCACTAAAAAATAAATAGCTTGCTTTATTATAATTTGTAACATATCATACGAAGTAGACCAATTTAGATTATATAAGATGTGTAATGGGGGTATATTTATGGAAGAACCAATGTACATCAAAATTCATAATCAAATCAAACGTGAAATTGAAAATCATGACTATAAAGTTGGTAGTAAAATTCCAGCGGAAAGACAATTAGCTCAAAAATTTGGCGTCTCGCGGATGACTTTGCGTCAAGCAATTAAAACTTTAGAAGATGAAGGCATTTTAGAGCAGCGGGTTGGTAGTGGTACCTATGTTGCCAATCAAAAAGTGCAGGAAAAAATGTCGGGCGTTATGTCTTTTACTGATATAACTCATGCAAATGGTCAAACACCTTCTAGTAAGCTAATATCCTATCGCTTTGGTAAGCCTTCCTTATCGGAGATGGAGCGTCTTAATCTGGATGATAAGCAGGAAGTTCTACGGATGGAACGTATTCGCTATGCGGATGATGTTCCAATTTGTTATGAAGTCGTTTCTATTCCACAAAGCCTGGTTAAAAATATGTCGAAAGCTGATATTTCTTCACATTTATACCAAACTTTGGAAAAAAATGGTTATAAAGTAGGACGTGTAACAGAATATATTTCTGCAGCCGTTGCAAATGAAAACTCAGCTAGACTTCTTGATGCCAAAAAAGGTGAAGCGTTAATCACGCGCTTGCAGGTAACTGAATTATCAAATGGCATGCCATTTGAATATACAAGGGCAAACTATGTTGCGGATCGCTTTGAATTTACCTTTGCCAAATAAAAAACTCCGAATTAACTATGTTTAGTTAGTTCAGAGCTTTTTTATTTTAAATCATCTTTGATTTTAGTGGTAGAAATTCCTGGTGTGCGTGGCAAATAAACTACTTGGCAGTAGGGCTTTAAAAAGTCAAACTTGCCTTGCCAGTCATTACCCATAACAAAAGTATCAATATCATATTTTTGAATGTCGCCAACTTTTTGTTCCCACCCTTTTTCTGGGATAACTTGGTCTACGTAGCGGATTGCTTCAAGAATATATTTACGTTCGGCGTAATTGTTATAGGACTCCTTGTGCTTTTGCAACTGGTTAAATTCATCAGTAGACAATCCAACAATGAGGTAATCGCCTAGTTCACGAGCCCTTTTTAGTAAACGAACATGACCGTAATGCAATAAATCAAATGTGCCATAAGTAATTATTTTTTTCATAGTTCCCGTACTCCTATCATTTTGACGAGTTAATAGTATCATATTTATAGAAAAGGTAAAGCGTATTCTGAACTGGTTGTTATTTTGGTAAAATAAGGTAAATTGCGGATTAGGAGATATAGCTATGGCTAAGGTAAATGTTTTAGGTGTAAATTTCGATAATAAAAGTTTTAATCAATTTCAAAATGAATTTATTGGCAGAATTAATACCCACCAATCAACTTTTATTGTTACTGCCAATCCTGAAATTGTCATGTCAGCAAATGAAAACCCTGAATTTATGAAGATCCTGACTTATGATGCTGACTATATTACTGCTGACGGTATAGGCATTGTCAAAGCAAGTCATATTTTAGGTCAGCCACTTAAAGAACGGGTAACCGGTTATGATTTATTTACTTGGCTAATGAAGCTGGCAAATGATCGGGGCCTCAGAGTTTATTTAATTGGCGCTCGCTCGGAAGTGATGCATACGATTCAGGCTAAGATTGCACGAGAATATTCTGATATACAGCTAGTAGGAGCTGAAAATGGTTACTTTAAAGAAGATCTGGAACTAATTGCTTACCAAATTGAACGGACAGAACCGGATTTAGTTTTTGCCGCCTTGGGTTCACCCCGTCAAGAACAACTTTTATCCATTCTCCGGAGAAATCTCCTGCCAGCTTTAATGATGGGAGTAGGAGGCAGCTTTGATGTCTTTTCAGGTAAAGTAAAACGTGCTCCTCAAACTTGGCAGAATGTCCATTTAGAATGGCTTTACCGTCTGCTTAAAAACCCCTCACGCTTAAAGCGAATGACGATTTTGCCTCATTTTGTGCATGAAGTTTATCAGTCAAAAAAGGAAAAAATCTAATTATGAAGGTTTTGCATGTTAATGCCGGGCTTGAAAATGGTGGTGGCTTAACTCATATTATTAATTTGCTGAAACAAGCAAAAAATGAAGAGCAGGATTTTACATTATTATGTTTAGCTGACGGCCCTGTTGCCCAAGCTGCACGGACTGCAAAATTAAAAGTGCAAGTTTTGGGCATCAATAGTCGCTATGACTTGGCCGGCTTAAATAAGCTGGCTCATTTTATTAATAATGCTGGCTTTAGTATTGTCCACACGCATGGTGCGCGGGCTAACTTATTTGTCTCTTTAATTAGGCACAAAATTACCGCTAAATGGTGCGTAACTGTTCATTCTAATCCTTATCTTGATTTTGCTGATCGCGGCTTCACAGGGAAAATTTTTACCAAATTAAACATTCAGGCCATTCGCAAAGCGGATTGCGTTTTTGCTGTTACTAAAAGATTTGCTGATTTGTTAGTTAAAAAAGCTAAAATCAAGCGGGAAAAAGTTCACGTGATTTACAACGGTACTTTTTTTCATGCAGACAGTCAAATCCCTGCTAAATATGAGCACCCCAACTTTAATATTGTAAACGTAGCCAGGGCTGAAAAAGTTAAGGGCCAAGACTTGTTACTGCAGGCTCTAAAACAATTAAATAATGCTAATGTTCATTTGTTTATTGCCGGAGACGGTTCTCAATTAAGATCACTAAAGGACCTGACGCAAAAATTAAACTTGGGTCCACAAGTAACTTTTCAAGGTTTCATGACACATAAACAGTTAAAAAATCTTTATCGCAGAATGGATTTGGCTGTTCTGACATCTTATTCTGAGAGCTTTCCTCTAGTGTTGCTGGAAGCAAGCGATAATTTGTTGCCACTTTTGTCAACTGCCGTTGGTGATATTAGCATGATGATACCAGATAAAGAACATGGTTTTGTTGCCAAAGTCGGTGAGATAGATTCAATTTGTTCAGCTTTAAAGCAAGCTGTGAACACGCCTAAAACTCAACTTAGAGAAATGGCGCAGCTTGAGAAAAATTATGTTGAGCGGCATTTTTCGTTACACGAGCAATTAAGTAGTATTTTACGGGTATACGATGATATCGTTTAAATTGGTAAGTTTGTTAAAAAGGCCACAAATGTTTATAATAAAACAAAAATATTAGTGGATTTAGTTAAGAGGACAGAATGTTTTACCAAGAATTGGATGAAGACGATTCATTAACCCTTCATACAGATTTGTATGAAATTAATATGATGTATACCTACTTTAAAAAAGGTATTTCTGAACGCAATGCTGTTTTTGAAGTTTACTATCGGAAAGAGCCTTTCGGCAATGGCTATTCCGTATATGCAGGCTTAGAACACGTCATTTTATATTTACAAAACCTGAAATTTAAAGCAAGTGACTTAAAATATTTAAAAGAAGAAATTGGCTATGATGACGATTTTATTGATTATTTACGTCATTTGAAATTGCAGCTTACTGTACGATCGATGCCTGAAGGAGAAATTGCTTTTGCCAACGAACCCTTATTGCAAGTTGAGGGTCCACTTGCGCAATGTCAATTGGTTGAGACAACTATCTTAAATATTATTAATTACCAAACTTTACTGGCCACTAAAGCGGCGCGCGTCAAGCTGGCCGTTCAAGGTGACGGAGTGATGGAATTTGGTACCAGGCGTGCACAGGAAGCAGATGCAGCTATTTGGGGCACTCGTGCTGCTTATATTGGTGGCTTTGATTCCACCAGTAATGTTCGGGCAGGCAAATTATTTGGTATCCCAGTTTCTGGCACACATGCCCATTCCTTAGTAGAAGCCTTTGGCAGTGAATATGAAGCATTTAAGGCCTATGCAGAAACGCATAAAGATTGCGTCTTTCTGGTAGATACATACGATACAGTTAGAAGCGGCGTACCAAACGCAATTCGGGTTGCTGACGAAATGGGAGACAAGATTAACTTCCAAGGCGTGCGTATTGATTCGGGCGACATGGCCTATATTTCAAAGCAAGTACGCCGGGAACTGGATAATGCTGGTTATACTAATGCTAAAATTTTTGCTTCAAATGATTTGGATGAAACTACGATTACGAGCTTAAAGATGCAAGGAGCAAAAATTGATGTTTGGGGGATAGGGACTAAATATATTACGGCTTACGACCAGCCTGCCTTAGGCGCTGTTTATAAATTAGTTTCAATTGAAGATGATCAGCACCATATGCGTGACACTTTAAAAATTTCTTCGAATGTAGAAAAGGTATCAACTCCAGGTAAAAAACAAGTCTGGCGTATCTCAGCTAATACTGCTAAGAAAAATGAAGGTGACTGGATTGCACGGGCCGGTGTAGATCCGCGTAAATTTGATTCATTGTACATGTTTCATCCGCAGTATTCTTATATCAATAAAGTGGTGACTGATTACACTGCAGAACCCCTTTTAAAAGATATTTTTGTTAAAGGCAAATTAACATACCAAAAGCCCAAACTAATAGATATTAAGAACTTTTGTGCAGCCAATCTGGGCGGACTATGGGATGAATACAAGCGCAGCTTGAACCCCCAGGAATATCCTGTTGATCTTTCTCAAGATTTATATGACAGTAAAATGACTATTATTCAGGATATTCGCACCAAAATCAATAAAGGAGATACTGCACAATGAGACCGTTACAAAAAGAAATTATAAAATATGAGCATGTTTTGCCTCAAATTGATCCGCAAAAAGAAATTAGACGTTCAGTTGATTTTTTAAAAGATTATCTCAAAGCAAATACCTTCTTAAAGTCTTATGTATTGGGTATTTCTGGTGGACAAGACTCTACGTTAGCAGGAAAACTATGTCAAATGGCAATTTCGGAAATGAGGAGTGAAACTGGCGATAATTCATACCAATTTATTGCAGTGCGCTTGCCTTATGGAGTTCAAGCTGATGCACAAGATGCGGCAGATGCTGTGGCTTTTCAAAGACCGGATCAAGATTTGGTAGTTAATATTAAACCGGCTGTTGATGCCTTAGTTTCTACTTTGAATGAAGCTGGGCAGGAGATTACCGATTTTAATAAGGGCAATATTAAGGCGCGCGAGCGCATGGTGGTGCAGTATGCTATTGCTGGTGCCCATAATGGTGCAGTTGTGGGGACGGATCACGCAGCTGAAAACTTCAGCGGCTTTTATACCAAATATGGTGATGGTGCGGCAGATTTAACTCCGCTGTTTCGTTTAGACAAGCGCCAAGGAAAACAGATGCTCAAGTTTTTAAATTGTCCGGAGCATTTGTATCACAAAGCGCCCACAGCAGACTTGGAAGAAAATAAGCCTGGCTTACCTGATGAAGTTGCACTCGGCGTCAGCTACAGGAATGTTGATGACTATTTAGAAGGGCACGAAGTTTCTGAAGAAGCAGCTGAAAAAATCGAATCTTTATGGCGTAAGAGTGAACACAAACGGCATTTGCCCGTAACCGTTTTTGATGATTTTTATCGTAAATAAGGACTAAGGCATTTTGAATTTAAATTTTACCTTAATAGGCCTGTTATTGACAAAAACTGTGCAAGTAGTACAATTACTGTTAACTTAAGATATGTTTTTTAAGAATAACAGTTCAAAGAGAGAGCCGCCTGGTGAAAATGGCTTACTGTTACTTAAAAGATGCTCCTTACAGTTCAAATAAATAAAATAATTAAGAGGTAACAAACACTGTTGCAATTGAGGTGGTACCGCGTTTAAAGGCGTCCTTAAGATAAGCAACGGTGTTTTTATTTTGGCAAAAAGGGAGATATATTTGATGAAGAAACTGACAAGTTCAGAATTTAGACAGATGTTTTTGGATTTCTTCAAGCAGCACGGCCACATGGTATTACCCAGTCAATCATTGATTCCGCAAGATGATCCAACATTGCTGTGGATCAATTCCGGTGTGGCAACGATGAAAAAGTATTTTGACGGCTCAGTAGTGCCCAAGAATCACCGGATCACCAGTTCACAAAAGTCCATTAGAACTAATGATATTGAAAATGTTGGTAAAACTGCCAGACACCAGACCTTTTTTGAAATGCTGGGTAACTTTTCAGTTGGCGATTATTTCAAAAAAGAAGCGATTACCTGGGCTTGGGAATTTTTGACCAGTCCCGACTGGCTCGATTTAGATAAAGAAAAACTTTACTGTACGGTTTATCCTAAAGATACAGAAGCACATAAAATTTGGCTTGAAGTTGGTATGCCTGAGGACCATATTGTTAAACTCGAAGAAAATTTCTGGGATATTGGTGAAGGTCCTTGTGGTCCTGACTCTGAAATTTTCTATGATCGTGGTCAAGAAAATAACGATGTGGCAGAAGATGATCCTGAAAACTTCCCTGGCGGTGAAAATGCCCGTTACTTGGAAATTTGGAATATAGTCTTTTCACAATATAATCATTTGGCAAATGGCAAATATGTAGATCAGCCACACAAGAATATTGATACTGGTATGGGCCTAGAGCGTGTTTTGTCTATTTTACAAGACGCACCAACTAACTTTGAAACTGACCTCTTCTTGCCAATTATTCATGAAACTGAAAAAATGACTGCTGCTAAAAAGTACGGCACAAATAAGGCAGATACGACAGCCTTTAAGATTATTGCTGATCATGTACGGACTGTTAGTTTTGCCATTGCTGATGGTGCATTGCCATCAAATACAGGTAGAGGCTATGTTTTACGCCGTTTGATTCGGCGTGCCGATTTAAATGGTCAACGTTTAGGAATTAAGGGTGCATTTCTTTACCAACTTGTCCCAGTGGTCGGTAAGATTATGGAGAGCCATTACCCAGAGGTTACAGACCAAAAGGACTTTATTGCCAAAGTAATTAAAAATGAAGAAGAAAGATTCCAGCTGACTCTTGAATCTGGGTTAACTTTACTTGATGACTTAATTGCCAAGGCCCAAAACTCTGAAGATAAAACAATTACTGGTAAAGATGCGTTCAAGTTATTTGATACATATGGCTTTCCTTATGAATTGACTTTTGAAACTGCACAGGATGCAGGCTTAAAGGTTGATCAAAAAGGCTTTGATGCTGAAATGAAGGCCCAAAAAGAACGTGCACGTAAAGCCCGTGGTAATTTGCAATCAATGGGTGCACAGGATGAAACTTTGATGAACTTAAAGGATAAATCAGAGTTTGAATATGGTGTTTATGAAGAAAAACATGCCAAATTAATTGATATTATAGTCAATGACCAATTAGTTGATAGAGCAGATGGTGATAATGCGGTTTTAATCTTTGATCGGACACCTTTTTACGGTGAACGTGGTGGCCAGGTAGCAGATCACGGTAATATCTATAATCAGGAAGGTGAACTGGTTGCTCAGGTAACTGATGTGCAGCACGCGCCAAATGATCAAAATATGCACTTTGTCGATGTGATTTTACCTCTGAAAAAGGGTGAAGAATACACTCTAAAAATTGACAGAGTTCGCCGCGAAGGCCTGCGCCACTCACATACAGCCACACACTTGTTGCATGCGGCTTTGAGAAGCGTTCTGGGTGAACATACACATCAAGCCGGCAGTTTGGTGGAACCTGATTATTTGCGTTTTGACTTTACTGCACTTGAACCAATGACTGCTAAGGAAATTAAATCAGTTGAAAACTTGGTAAATCAAAAGATTTGGGCAGCAATTGATGTCAAAACTACTATTACCGATCCTGATACTGGTAGAAAAATGGGAGCTTTGGCTTTGTTTGACGGGAAATACGGTGATAAAGTTAGAGTTGTGCAAATGCAAGATTTCTCTATTGAATTCTGTGGTGGTACTCATTGCGCTAATACTAACCAAATAGGTATTTTTAAAATCATTTCTGAATCTGCCATTGGTGCTGGAATGAGAAGAATTGAAGCGGTTGTTTCTAAAAAGGCTTACGAATATCTGGCTAACAGATCTGAACTTCTGGATGACATTCAAGCGGAAGTAAAATCAACCAAGCCTGAAGATATAATTGATAAAGTTGATTCCCTTGAACAGGAATTACATGATAGTCAAAAGCAGGTTGAAGATCTGAATCTGCAAATTAATCAGAGTAAAGCAAATTCAATTTTTAATAATGTAAAACAAGCAGGAGATTTGACCATTATTGCTCAAAAAGTTGATGCCGGTGGGATGAATGATTTGCGTGAGTTCGCCGATACTTGGAAGAGTGGTCAGAAGTCTGATGTGCTCGTTTTAGGAACTGCCAGTGATGGCAAAGCCAATATGATTATTAGTTTGGGTGATAAAGCTTTGGCAAAGGGGCTTAAAGCAGGCGCACTAATTAAACAAGTCGCACCAATCTTTGGTGGCGGCGGTGGCGGTCGACCAAACATGGCTCAAGCAGGTGGTAAAAAACCTGAAGGTCTTGAAAAGGCTATTCAGACAGTGGTTACAACGATTTCCGAAAAATAATTAATTGAGTTTGTGCTGTTTTTCAAGTAAAATTATGCTAGGAGGAATAATTATGAGTTCGCTAGATAAGACAATGCATTTTGACTTTAACGAAAATAAAGGCAAAAATGTTCATGATACTCTGCAAGACGTTTATAATGCTTTGGAAGAGAAGGGTTATAATCCAGTTAACCAGATTGTCGGCTACTTATTGTCTGGCGATCCAGCTTATATTCCACGGCATAATGATGCTCGTAATTTAATTTTGAAGCATGAACGCGACGAAATTATCGAAGAGCTTGTCAAGAATTATCTTGGAAAAGATAAATAATGCGACTAGTTGGTTTAGATGTTGGATCAAAGACAGTAGGCGTTGCTGTTAGTGATGAATTAGGAATAACTGCGCAGATGGTTGAAACCATCCCCATCGATGAAACGCGTTATAATTTTGGTATGCGTGCAATTAAAAAAATTGTCCGCCAATATGAACCAGAGGGATTTGTGCTGGGTCTGCCTAAAAACATGGATGGCTCTTCAGGTGCTTCAGTTAATCGCAGTAAAGCATATGGTGAAAGACTGGAGAAAAAGTTTGGTTTGCCAGTGCATTATTTAGATGAGAGACTAACGACAGTAGAATCTGAAAGAGTTTTAGTTGAAGAGGCAGGAATGCATGATCGCCATAAGCGCAAAGAAGTTATTGACCAAATGGCTGCTGCTTTGATTTTACAGAATTATTTGGATCTAAACCGAAAGGATTAATATGGCACAAGAAATTAACGGTGATGACCGTCAGATTACCCTGATTGATGATCAGGGTAATGAAGAATTATACGAAATTTTATTTACGTTTCATTCAGATGATTATGATAAATCATATGTTTTGCTCTATCCGGCAGCTGCTAGTGATGATGACGAAATTGAAGTCTTAGCATTCAGCTATGATTCAGATTCCGCAGGTGATGTTACCAGTAGTGATTTACACGAGATTGAAGCAGATGATGAATGGAACATGGTCCAAGGAGTCTTAAATACATTTTTGGACGATGACCGATTAAGTGGTGAATAAGAAAGACTGGCTGGGCCAGCCTTTTTTATTAAAGATTAATAATTTAGAAAAATAATGAATGATAAAATATTAAAAACTTTAGAATTTGCCAAAATTACTGAACAATTACAACAAATGGCAGTTACTACACCAGCTAAAATGACAGCATTCAATTTACTGCCAAGTAATGATTTTGCTCAAGTCGAACTTAGTTTGAAGCAAACCCTTGCTGGTACTGATATTTTGCGGGTTAAAGGGCAATTGCCATTGACAGATTTTGCTGATGTTACTGCAAGTACCAAGCGTTTGCGGATCAAGGCAAACTTAAACGCCAAGGAATTGGGTAATTTGTTATTAGTTTTGGCGCTTGCAAATGAAACAAATGAATTTTTTGGTGAAATTGATGAGGAAAAACTAGATTTAACCGCCATAGATTCTATTTTGGCACAATTAGCTGTACCTCAAACTCTGTATCACAAGCTTAAACGTTCTCTAGATTTTGATGGAGAAGTGCTTGATACTGCTTCTAGCGAACTAGCTCGTTTACGTCACGAAATCAAAAATAATGATGCAGAAATTAAAGAGAAAATGGATGGCTATATAAAGGGCGGTACCAGCAAGTATTTGTCCGAGCAGATTGTGACAATTCGTGATGAACGTTATGTTATTCCGGTCAAGCAAGAATATCGCAATAAATTTGGTGGAGTCGTTCATGATCAAAGTGCCAGTGGGCAAACGCTTTTTATTGAGCCCAGTGCAGTTTTAAATCTTAATAATCGTCAGCAAAACCTTCTGGCACAAGAAAGAAGAGAGATCAGTCATATTCTGCGTAACTTGTCTGATTTGGTGCGGCCTGAAGCTGGTAGCATTGATACGATTGCAAATGCTTTAGTTAAACTCGATTTTATTCAGGCAAAAGCGAAACTAGCTCGTGCTATGAAAGCAACTGAACCTAAGTTGACTGACGATCAGTCACTGGTATTTTTACAAGCAAGACATCCGTTAATTAATCCGGAGACAGTTATTGCCAATGATATCCGTCTGGGTGAAGAATACGATACCATGTTGATTACTGGTCCTAATACCGGTGGAAAGACGATTACATTAAAAACTGTGGGTATTTTACAGTTGATGGCACAATCAGGCCTGTTTATTCCAGCTGCAGAAGGAAGCAAAGCCGGTGTTTTTGAAGATGTCTGCGCTGATATTGGGGATGAACAATCTATTGAGCAATCTCTCAGTACTTTTTCTTCACACATTAATGGCATTGTCAAAATTATGAAAAAAGTCGATGCCAAGACACTGGTTTTGATTGACGAAATTGGCGCGGGAACGGACCCAGAAGAAGGTGCAAGTCTGGCTATCAGTATTTTGGACTTTTTACGGCAAAAGAAAGCTAAAATTATCGTCACTACCCATTACCCAGAACTGAAACTATATGGCTATAATCGTGAAAGAACAACAAATGCATCAATGGAGTTCGATCTAAAGACCTTGTCGCCCACATACCGTTTACAACTTGGGATTCCCGGTCATAGTAACGCATTTGCAATTGCCCGCAGGCTGGGGATGCGCGAAGACGTAGTTAAAAAAGCTCAAGGGCTAATGAGTGATGAAAACGTTGATATTAACCAAATGATTACTGAGTTAACGAAGCAAACTAAGGCTGCCTCAGATGCCCGCAGTCATTTAACTACCAGTCTTGATCGTGCTAAGAAGCTGGAGAAGAAATTGCAGCAAGCACTCGACTGGTATAATCAACGTGTGCAAAAGCAGTTGGAATTTGCTCAGGAAAGAGCTAATGAAGTAGTTACTAAAAGCCGTAAAAAGGCTGATAAGATCATTGCACAACTTGAGCAGCAAAAAGGGAATATTAAACAAAACGAAGTTATTGCCGCCAAGGGCGAATTCAATCAGCTTGAACGGCAAAACGAGAATCTGGCTCATAATAGGGTTTTACAGCGCGAAAAAAGAAGGCATCATGTTAATGTAGGCGATCGGGTAAAAGTACTGTCTTATGGGCAAACTGGTACGATTACCAAAAAATTATCCGAACATGAATATGAAGTCCAGATGGGTATTATTAAAGTTAAAGTCAGTGACCGAGACATTGAAAAAAGCACTCAGCATGAAAAGGCGCAAACACACTCTAAAGTGCGTGCAGTTAGTGCAAACAGACGCAGTAATGCTAAAAGTGAGCTCGATTTGCGCGGTCAGCGTTATGATGAAGCAATGACTAATTTAGATCGCTATATTGATTCGGTGTTATTGTCTGGATTGGATGTTGTTACCATTATTCACGGTATAGGTACTGGTGCAATTAGAAAAGGCGTTTGGCAATACTTACGGTCAAATAAGCACATTAAAAGCTACAATTACGCCCCAGCAAACGAGGGCGGAAATGGTGCAACTATTGTTCATTTGCAATAATTTACTTTACTTGTAAAAAGTAAGTCTGGTTGCTATAATGAAAATATCAATAGAATAATATTTTTCCCTAAAGGAGGTTTTTTCAATGGTTGATGAACTTACAGATCAAAACTTTGAAGAAGAAACAAAAGATGGCGTCGTGTTAACGGACTTTTGGGCAACCTGGTGTGGCCCGTGTAAAATGCAATCTCCGGTAGTTGATGAATTGGCTGAGGAGAGACAAGACGTTAAATTTACCAAAATGGATGTTGATCAAAACAAGGAAGTACCAAGTTCTTTGGGAGTTATGGCTATTCCGACTTTGCTAATCAAGAAAAACGGTGAAATTGTAGATCGCATTACGGGTTACACACCTAAAGCAAAATTGAGTCAAATTTTGGATCAATATACCAATTAAAAAATTCCTGCAACTGCAGGAATTTTTTTAATTGCTTTTTTCTTTTAATAGATCGCGAATTTCTTTCAAGTAATCTTCAGCGGTTGGGCCAGCTGGTTGTTGCTGGTCGTTATGTCTTATTACTTTATTGACAGCTTTAACTAGCAAAAAGACGATGAATGCAATAATCAAAAAGTTAATCACAGTATTGATAAATTCACCGTATTTAAAAGTAGCACCTCCGGCTTTAAATACCAGATTGGAAAGATCAATTCGTCCGATAAATAGACCCAAAAGGGGATTAATTAAATTGTTTACCAATGAATTAACAATGTTGGTAAAAGCTCCACCGATGATTACACCAACAGCCAAATCGATAACGTTGCCCCGTTGAATAAATTCTTTAAATTCTCTAAGCATTTTGTTTCCTCCATTCTTACTTTAATAATATTGCAAAAATGGTAAAAAACTAAATTATTTGTTTCAAAGTGCTTAATCAAATTTAGCGATTAATTTTACTATTTTTTTATGTTCATCAACCTTAATTTCGCATTCAGTAGTGCGACCAGTTTCTTTTTCAACTGCTTCTGCAATTATTCCTGCTTCAAGGGAAAATTCCTTATTACCACTGCTAATCCGATCGGCTACATTTTGTCCGGTTAATTTGAAAATTTTTTCACTATGATGGGCTCTTGCTTTTTCAATATTGCCAAATTCAGTAGTTGTAAAAAAGCTGGCTACATCTTCAAAGGACGCTAAGTCATATTTACGGGCTATGCGCTTGCCACCCCAATATAGAATTACATCATTGTCTTTGCCTAAGATCGTTGGCAGTAAAAAGTCCCGATAAAGCTGATTTACAAAATAAACATGTTCATGTTGCTGGTTATTGTCTTGCATAAAGAAATTCATCCCTTTTATTTTCTTTTATTTTACCGTAAAATTGACTGAAGTATAAATTATTTAGGGAGTCTTTTAATATGGATAATCGACCAATTGGCTTATTAGATTCAGGAGTTGGCGGCTTAACGGTAGTCAAAAAAATAATTGCTAAAATGCCTCATGAATCAACTGTTTTCATTGGTGACAATGCTCATGTTCCCTATGGAGATAAGTCTAAGGCGGAAATTATTGCGCTAACAAAGCAAAGTGTTAATTTTTTATTAAGTAAAAACGTTAAACTAATTGTCTTTGCCTGCAATACTGCCACGGCAGTAGCTATGAATGCTATTCAAAAAGAGATTGAGCCGCAAATTATCGGCGTAATTCAATCGGGCGCTCTAGCGGCAGCGCAAGCTACTAAAAACAAAAACGTGGCAGTTGTGGCGACAAAAATGACTGTTAGTTTAAATGCATACCAAAAGGAGATTCAAAAGCGTGATTCCCAAATAGTTGTGCATGAAATAGCAGCCCCCCAGATTGTACCCCTAATTGAAGCTGATGCAGGTCATCAGGCGTATGCCTCTGCACTGCAAGAACTTTTGCTGCCAATCAACAAGCTGGACATAGATACTCTCGTTTTGGGATGTACGCACTATCCTATTATTCGCAGTGAGTTTGCACAATGTTTAAAACCAAATGTTCAAATTATTGATCCAGCTGACCAGGTAGCGCAATATACGTATAATGTAATAAAACGTGACGGCCTTTTTGGCAGTAATTCTAATGATGGTGCGCACGAGTATTACACAACGGGGGACGTCAGAATGTTTAACGAATTGGGTAAAATAGTATTAGACGAGCAATACGTTAGTGCAAAACACCTTTAAGAAGAAAGGAGAAAAAATGGAAGTTTTATTTGCAACAACTAATCAGGGCAAGGTAAAAGAATTGAGAGCAGCTTTTAAAAAAGCTGCGCTTAACCTCACAGTTAAGACTAATGCCGATTTAGATAGGCCGCCAATTGTTGATGAGTACGGTACAACATTTGAGCAAAATGCTAAGCTAAAGGCACATGAATTAGCTGACTATAGTCAGCTGCTGACAATAGCGGATGACTCCGGCTTAATGGTTGATGCACTTGATGGTGCTCCTGGAGTTCACTCGGCGCGTTTTGCCGGTCCTGAGCATAATGATCAAAAGAATAATGCTAAATTACTGGCCGAGCTTGGTGGTGTGCCGTTAGCAAAAAGAACAGCTAGATTTAATACTACAATTGTAGTATCAATGCCAGGTCATTTTGAAAAAGATTTGGTTGTCTCAGGCCAATGTGAAGGCCTAATTTTACCAGCGCCTGAAGGTGAAGACGGCTTTGGCTATGATCCGCTTTTTTATGTACCGGAAAAGCAAAAAACTTTTGCCGAAATGACAACTGCAGAAAAAAATAGTCTTTCTCACCGGGGAAAAGCGCTTGCCAAATTATTAAAGTGTTTACCAAACTGGCTCGCTCAGTTTGAATAAATATCTAAAAAACTGCTAAATATTATTTTTAATACTTTTTACTGGAAAAGTGTTAAAGACATTTAGCAGTTTTTATTTTATTCTGCTAAAAGAACTTGGTTGCTTTGCAGGACGTTTAAATACTGCGTTAAGTATTTATCCTGCACTTCTTTTTCATAACCGGGTTTAACTTGAAAATGAATCACATAATTAACAGTTTGTGCTGTTTGCGTAGCGATGCCAATAATTTTAGGTTCTTGCACTAAAAAATTAATATCGGTACTCAATTTTTTGTTTACCTGTTCAATAAGACTATGAACTTTTGCAAAATCGTTATTAGCTTTTAGTTGGATTTCAATATCTAAGCCAATGCCACCGTGGGCTAAATTTTGTACGATTGAAATATTACGATTGGGGATGTAGATTAGAGAACCATCAGACCCTTTAAGTCTGGTAGTCCTTAATCCCAACTGAACCACTACTCCAGTTTGATTGTTGATTGAGACAATATCTCCTACGTCAAACTGGTCTTCACTTAAAATGAAGAAGCCGTTAACTAAATCGCTGACAAAGCCCTGGGCTCCCATCCCTAAAGCCAGAGAAAAGATACCAGCACTCGCAAGTAGCGTACCAATTGGAATACCTAGGATAGATAAAACAGCAAACAAGTAGAAAAAAATCACAGTGTATTCAAAGATACTGTTAATTAATGCAGTAACTGTTTGAGTTCTCTTATTTTGTTTTCTTTTACTATGCTCTAAATAATGTTTAATTATTTTTTTACCAACATGGTCGATCAGGTAAAAAACTAAAGCTGAAACTAGGAGCTGCCAAATAATTGTCAGAACTTGTTCTCCCAGCCTGTCCCAGTTAAACTTGAGCACGTTTTTATTGATTTGAAATATTTTATCCATAATAATTACCTTTCGTATATGCATATTAACTATAACAAAATATTACATATAGATTGAGATTGAAGCATTTTCATGCTAGACTTTTTTTAGGTATAGAATTGGAGGTAAAAGATGAAATTTTCTTATGGTGCATTAGCAGGTTTAATAGCCGCCATTGCATTATTAATTTTAGTACTTTTCACAATTCCAGTGCTTATACGTGCCGCAAAAGCGACTAGAGAAGCAGAAAAAACGATCCAGAGTGCTAACGAGTCAATTCAACAGGTCACTGGGGATGTAAATGATTTACTTCATCAAACCAGTGATTTGCTTGATAAAACTAATGTCTTGCTAGCAGATGTTAATGTTAAAATGAAAACTATTGATCCTGTTGTGCAAGCAGCAGCTGATTTAGGCGAAAGCGTTTCGGATGTCAACACATCTACCAGAAATATGGCAAAGCGTTTCAATAATTTTCATTGGAAACGTAACGGGTTGATGTCTTCTGCTTTAGCATCAGTGTTTGCACGGCATAAGCGGCGTAAAGGTGAAGATTAGTAAAAGGAGTTACTTTTATGAAAAATTTTGCAAATTTTGTTTTAGGTACTATTGTCGGAAGTGCTGTAGGGTTCCTAGCCGGTTCCTTATTAGTCAGTGATGAACAAATTGACGAACTGAAGAAAAAAGTTAAGAACAATGAAACTGTTCAAGACTTAAAGAAAAAGTATGATAACGGTACTGAAATTGTAAAGAATCAACTGGCCTCATTCCCCAAGAATGTAGAAGATGATTCTGAACTGAAAGATTTTGATGATATCGTTATTGATAGTTCAAAAGATACTGATGCACAGCAAAAAGATCATGCTGCAGATGTAGCTGATGACTTGCACCATGCAGAGGGTCCAGATGATTTTAATCACTCGGAACCCTCAGACCCAAAGCCTGAAGGCCCTGCAGATGCACCTGTTGATCCATATTCTAGACCATAAACACGATTTTAGTAAAATGGCACTGACAGAAAATAAAATCTGTCAGTGCCATTTTTATGCAATAAATAAAGTGAGTTTATTTAAAGAGGTAAAACTTTTAGTTCCTTACTTGTATGAGTAAATGGTTCATAGCCGTTTTTAGTTACAACACCACAATCTTCGATTCTAACCCCCGCTACGTTAGGAATATAGATACCAGGTTCAATTGAAAAACACATACCTTCTTCAATGATCAAATCGTTGCCTTGAACAATTGAAGGGTATTCGTGTACTTCTTTACCAATGCCGTGACCCAAGCGGTGAATAAAGTATTCACCATAGCCCGCTCTAGTAATAATATCACGAGCAACACTATCTAGTTCAGAAGCTGTCATTCCCGGTCTCACCGCGTCAATTGCAGCTTGTTGAGCTTCACGATCAATTTCGTAAATTTCTTTTTCTTTGGCTGATGGTTCACCATAGGCAACTGTTCTACTGGAATCAGAAGCATAACCGTTATGCATAGTGCCCAGATCGAACAATACCAGTTCGTTAGGCTTAACTTTGTTCATAGTAGGACCTAAATGAGGATTAGCGGCGTTGGCACCGGCTTGTACAATGGTTTCAAAACTTTCATGCATTACGCCTTTTTGTACCTTTAGCTGATATTCAATCTGACCAGCAATATACCTTTCAGTAACACCTTCCTTAATGGCGTCAAAACCAATTTGAAAAGCAAAGTCTGCCTCACGGCCAGCGGCTTGCAATTGCTTAATTTCCTCCGGTGTTTTATATAAGCGAATTTTTGCAACAAAATTAGAAACATCACCGTCAAAATTAGCATCTGGAAATTGCTCATGGATGAGTTGATAATGGGAAACAGAGAGGTTATTTTTTTCTAAAGCCCATTTTTGATAATCTTTGGTTCTGCTTTTCACTTTGTCAGCAATAATTGCCCAGGGATCTTCTGAGTCAAGATAACCATATACATCACCGTTCCAAGCTGAATTTTTAGCTTCTTCAACATTTAAAGCTGGAACAAAGACGAACGGATCTTGATCTTTAAATGCTAAAAGGGCAAAGATTCGTTCATGTGGCTCCATGTCATATCCTGTAAAGTAAGCAATTGTCGTTGGATTAGAAATGTAGGCAACATCGCAATTGGTACTTTGCAGCCATTCTTGTAATTTAGTTAAGTTCATAGCTTCTTCCTTCCATCTTGATTTTATGATTAAAATCAGTATATCATGTTCTAGACCTGAAAAAATGAAAGAATAGTTGTAAACGTTTGCAATTTGTGAGAAAGAATGATAAATTTTATACTAGTAATTTTAAGATGGGGGAACCAAAATGCGAAAACAGGATATTACAATTTATGATGTTGCTCGTGAGGCTAAAGTTTCAATGGCTACTGTCTCACGAGTTGTTAACGGCAATACAAATGTGCGTAAAGACACTCGCGAACGGGTAATGAAGGTAATCAACCGGTTGCATTACCAGCCAAATGCGGTGGCACAAGGACTGGCATCTAAAAGAACCACTACGGTTGGTTTAATCGTGCCGGATTTAACTAATCTTTATTTTGCGGAATTGTCAAAAGGAATTGATGATATTGCGCTTTTATATAAGTACAACATTATTATCACCAGTATTGAAAACCGCTTAATGAGAGAAGATCAGGCAATTCAGGGATTGCTTAATAAGCAGGTCGATGGTGTGATTTACATGTCAGACAATTTGCCGGAAGAAGCGGTTGAGGCCTTTAAACGGACTGATACGCCAGTGGTTTTAGCTGGTACTAAAGATAGTCACAGTGAATTTCCATCAGTTGCGATTGATTATCAAAAGGCCGATACAGAAGCTTTAAACCTACTGTATAATGATGGCAGGAGAAATTTGGCCTTAGTCTTAGGCAATCCAGATACTGTGGTTAGCGCTGAAAATAGAATTCCGGCTTACAAAAAATTTATGGCTGATCATGGTTTAGGGGAAGGTCATATCTATACTAAGATTAAAGACCATTCTGATGGCTATAATTTATTATCCCAACTGGAGCAGGACGGTATTGATGGCGTGATTGTCAGTCGTGATGTCACTGCAGTGGGAATTTTGAATTCTGCTATTGATGCTGGTAAAAAAGTGCCGGAAGATTTAGAAATAATTACAGCCAGCGCAACACAAATTGCTTCAGTTGTGCGCCCAGCGCTAACAGCCATTCGTCAGCCGCTTTATGATATTGGAGCGGTGGCAATGAGAATGTTGACTAAATTGATGAATAATGAAGAAGTGCCAGAGAAGCAAATTGAGCTTTCTTATGAGATATTAAAAAAGCAAAGTACTACAAATGAATAATATTATTCACACAAAAAGTGTTGCAGTTAATTATGCAGCACTTTTTTAGTAGTTATTTTTTTAATTTGCTTGATCTTCTGCCACGTGTTTAACGTCTTTGCTGGTTGCAGCTGTAAATAAGGAGTTAAAGCAATATTTGAATAACGGCTCATTCGCGGCAAGCGGCGATAATTTTGCCAATTTGCGTCGTCAAAGAAACCATAGAAAAGAATATCACGTGCTTTGATCCAACCTTGGGAGGTAAAAAGCCATAAACTTTTAGGACTACCATTAAAATTCTGAATTTTAAAAAGAGTATTTGCCGGTAGCAATTTTTTTGTTTTGGCTTGATTATCAGGGTAACGATAAATTCGAACATCTTTTTGCGGTTTAGCAATAATTTGCTTACTTTGATAAGGTGCAATATCTGCTGGTCTTAAGTCCATGTTGACAAACTCAGCTGAGATAAATGTTTGATTTGCAATCTGATAATAAAGTTGATTATGCGCCCTGACACCATACATTACTTGAAATTTTTGTCCCGGATAAACATATTTATTTTGCATTTTCTGTACATAAGGGTTCATCATTGTTTTGGCTTTCTTTTTGCCAAAATAGCTGCCTTTGCGGTGGATAGCATACTTTTTGGTGCCTTCCTTAGCCAGCTTGTACTTAAATCCGGTGCTGGGAAAATTGGTTACTACGCCATCGACATTTTTATTAATCAGCCATTGCCATAAATCAGGCGATTCGTCCATTTCTGTCCAGACATAAACCTGTTTATTTAACTGATGTAGCCAATGTATCAACCAGGAATGATTTAAAATCAGGTCAGAGGAAACATTGACGGCATTGACTTGCGGTAAATTACTAAAATTCATTCGTTTAAGACTGCCGACAATTAGAATTAAGTAGGCATCGGGCATAATTTTACGAAAATGAAACAAACTGGCTGCAGAAAATGAATGAATCATTATTCTTTTTTCCATATGATATTTCTTCACAGTGGCGGCAATCTGATCTTCTAATTCATAAGAAGGATCAAGTCCATGGTCAATTTTAGTTTCAAGAATAAATTTGGTATTAGGCTTTTTTTGATAATATTCAAATAGCTCTGGTAAGCTCAGCACATGTTCACCATTGTCGTAGGTCAATTGGCTAAGTGCCTGCCAATAATTTTGTGATACAATTGCATGTGTATGGGTCACTCGAAATAGGTCATCATCATGTGATACAACTAGTTCACCGTCTGCAGAAAGGCGCAGGTCAAGTTCAACGTAGTCTGCACCTGAATTAAAGGCAGAGTTGTCACTTTGAATAGTTTCTTCAGGATATTTGCTGGGGTCTCCGCGATGGCCGACCACAGTGAAACCACTAGTTATGATAAATATGATGCTAAAAATGAGAGCCTTAAACAGTTGGCTTTGATATTTCATGTGTACACCTCTGTTGTTAATTACAATAGCATGGTTGCACATTTTTTGCTATATGTCACAGATTTAATTTATACGGGGAATATTGATGAATAAGCAACAATATGAAGAATTAGATTTAATTGAAGAAATTGTGCGCAATGACGGCAGCAAGTATTTTGAAATTTCTAATATTGATCAGAATGGTATAGCGGAACTTGCAGCTGACAGAGGAAAAATTAAGAGTGTTCGTATTTTACAATTAAATATTCCACGTACTAAAGCCCTTGTTACTTATGAAGAATATATCAATCAGAACTATAAACTTGAGACTTTGATAAACGAAGATGATTGGGAAAATCCGGATTGGGTAGAATGGCAAAAGCCTAAGGGAAAAGTTCTAGACGCCTATAACATGGTTTTAAAGTCGAATCAAATTGGATAGAGAGCAAGGATAATGGAAAAAATTCGCATTTTACATACTAATGACTTACACTCACATTTCGAACATTTTCCCAAAATTGGCCGGTATTTGCGGGAAGCTCAAAAAGATCAAACTGTCGATCAGGTGTTTACTTTTGATGCTGGAGACTTCATGGACCGCTCACATCCTTTGACTGATGCAACTTATGGCCAGGCTAATATTCAATTAATGAATTCTTTTCATTACGACGCAATTACTATTGGTAACAATGAAGGTATTTCCAATTCCCACGCTGTAGTAGAAAGACTATTTGATCATGCCGATTTTCCCGTTATTTTAGCCAATTTGCGTGAAGAAGATGAATCTCTGCCTCACTGGGCAGTTCAGGATAAAATCTTAACTACAAAAAAGGGAACACGCATCGGTCTCATCGGTCTGACTGCCGCATACCCACTTTCTTATGAACCTAATCACTGGCACGTCAAAATGCTGAAAGAAACAATGGATAAGGTTTTGCCACAAATAAAAGGCCAATATGACGTGTTAATTTTAATAACTCATATTGGCTTAGATATGGATACCTTTTTAGCCAAAAATTATCCAGAAATTGATTTGATTGTGGGAGGCCATAGCCACGACTTGCTTCCCCATGGTAAAGAAGTTAAGGGTGTCTGGATTACTCAAACCGGTAAATGGGGCAACTATGTAGGCAATACGTATATGGAAATTGATGACAATCACCATGTACGCAAGATTACGCCGCACGTTGAACCAACCAGTTTGATGAAGTCTCATTCAGCTGATGAAGACACTATTTTAGGATACAGGCAAAAGGGCAAAGAAATTTTGAGTCGAGAACTTGTTGCTGATTTGCCCGAAAAATATGATGGTGACCGTGAAGCTGCAATCCAAGTTTCAATGAATGCAATTGCTCATTTTGCAGGAACCGATTTGGCAATGCTCAGCTCGGGTCTTTTCTTAACCCCTTTTAAAAAAGGCATTATCACTAAATATGATTTGCAAAAGTCTTTACCGCATTCAATGCATGTAGTGCGTTCTACTTTAAGAGGCAGTGATCTATGGCGCCTAATTATGGAAATTGAAAAAAACCGGCATTTTTTAGATCAATTCCCTTTGCAGGGAATGAGTTTTCGGGGGAAAATATTTGGTCAAATGCATTATAAGGGTATTAAATTTGACCCTATGAGTAGAGTAGTCTTCGTCAACGGCAAAGAAGTTGATCCATACCAGGAATATCAAATTGCTGTTTTGGATCATTATGTTTTGGTGCCGTTTTTTCCAACTCTCGCAATCGTGGGCGACAATGACTTTTTGTTTCCACAATTCTTGCGTGAGGTGATTGGAGACTATTTGGCACAAAAATACCCTATAACTGGAAGTGAAAATAATAGTGAAAAAAATAAACAGTAATCAACTACAAGAAAATAAATTTGACCAGGAGCAGCCTCTGCGCCATCCCCTGGCAGCAGTGGCTTTGGATAATGAGCAGTTAAAAATTAACAAACAATTGTACCAGGTAATAGTTAATAAGGATGATGCTCTGGATCTTGAACTTTTGCGGCAAAAATACGACCCATATCTTGATCAATATGATTTTATTGTAGGAGACTTGTCTAGTGATCATTTGCGTTTGAAAGGTTTCTACCAGGATAATGCTCAGGCTGCAATCGATCGTAAAAAACAAACAATTGCGGATTATTTGCTTGAATATTGTAATCCTGGCAGTCCGTATTTTATCTTGCAGTTGTTAAGTCCAGTACATCATTATCATAATAATAAAAGAAAAAGGCGACTAAATTCGTTTAAAAATCGGGGACAAAATATACACAGAAAGAAGCTTTACAAATCGTTTAAGAGTTACCATGTTCGCCAACCTAAGATAAAGAAGCCCGAAACAGTGGCAATAAAAAAAGAGCGTGCGAATAACCATTCTTTTGTAATCAAAAAAAGGAAGGGCAGCAAATAAGTGAAAGATTACCGTTTATTTTTAATTGATCTTGATGGCACCATTTATCGGGGCAAGGAAACTATTGCTGCAGGTGTTCGTTTTGTTAAGCGCCTTGAACAGGCACATAAAAGCTATATTTTTTTGACTAATAATACTACTCGTACGCCACAAATGGTGGTGGATAAGCTTAAAACGCATGGCATTAAAACCGATGTTGCGCACATTTATACTCCTTGCATGGCAACGGTAAGTTATATTTTAAACCGTGAAAAGAAGCGGCAAAGTAAAATCGGTATTTATATAATAGGTCAAATTGGTTTATGGCGTGAATTTTTGCAAAATTCTGCTTTTGAAGTCACTGATTTTAATCCCGAATACGTGATTGTGGGGATGGATACGGACTTGACTTATCATAAAATTCAAGTGGCCGCTACTGCAATTAGGAATGGTGCTACTTTTATTGGGACTAATGCTGATTTGAATTTGCCTAGTGAAAAAGGTTTATTGCCCGGTAATGGTTCTCAGTGTGCGATGATTGCAGCTTCTAGTGGCCATAAGCCATTTTTTATCGGTAAGCCGTCTTCCGTGATTATTGATATGCTGTTAGCTAAACTACAGTTTTCTAAAGAAGATGCACTTTTAGTAGGTGATAGCTACGATACTGATATTAAGGCTGGGTTTAACAGTCATGTTGACCAATTACTAGTAACGACGGGTATTACAAAATTGGCTGACATTGAAGGAAAAAGGCAGCCGACAATTGTAGTTGACAGTTTGGATCAGGTTAAATTATGAGCAAAAGAAATAATATATTTACTATTATTTATCATTTTATTTTTGCTATTTCTACTAGTGTGGTGACAGCCCTTATTGCAAGTTGGCCACTGTTATTTGTATTTGTATTAGTGCAAAAAACAAATAAAACAGTCAATTTATCGATTGAACAAGTGATGAATAGTTATAATCAGTTGTTGTGGTACCTCATTTGGCCATTTAAGCGTAAGCTGCACATGCGTGATTTTCATACGTCTGCAATGGCTGCCAGGCATTTTGCTGATGTCAAAAAATTATTTGTTTTGGCGATCGTTGCCTTCTTGTGCTGTTTGGTCATATATTTTTGGTGTAAAAGACAAAATCAAAAATTTTTGCGCTTAAATAAGGTTTGGGCGTTATTATTTTTACTATTGCCGATTGCCGTTTTACCGTTTGCTTTGGCAAATTTTGATAACTTTTTTATTACATTTCATCATTTGTTTTTTGCTGGCAGCAATACTTGGCTATTTGATCCCGCTACAGATCCGATTATTAATGTGCTCACAGAAGGTTTTTTTGCTTCTTGTTTTGCGATTGCCGGTATCGTCTATGAATTGTATTTTGCTGATAAATTATTACAAAAATAAAAAGGAGTCCTTAATGGAACTCCTTTTTATTTTTAATCCGTTTTTTTAACGATACTATAAAAAGCGGCAGAACCGAGATTATAATTATTGCAAGTATTAACATTGAGAAATGATTTTTGACAAAAGGGATGTTGCCAAAGAAGGCACCAAGTATTGTGAACAAACCACTCCAAAATATTCCGCCAACTACGTTATATAAGGCAAACTTACCATAATGCATGTTACTTCCACCTGAAATGAAAGGGACAAAAGTTCTGATAAAGGGGATAAATCTGCCAATAACAATAGTAATTGGTCCATGCCGCTCAAAAAAGTTTTCAGCTGCCGTCCGATTTTTTTGATTGATTAAGCTATTAAACCAGGTATGCTTAGAGCCTTGTCTAACCGACCAGGCACCTATTTCATAATTACAGGCATCGCCTAGTATTGCTGCCAGCAGCACTGCAAAATAAATCCACCAGATATTTAACTTGTATGCAGGATTAACTGCTAAAGAACTGGCAGCAAAAATTAATGAATCACCTGGTAAAAAGGGAAATATAACTAATCCAGTTTCGATAAAAATAATGGCAAAGATAATCAAATACGTCCAATTGCCAAACTGATTGACTATTTCAATCAGATGGTGATCGATATGCAAGATAAAATTGATTACTGTCATAAACATCTCCTAAATGCTGGTTGAATGTATTGTTAAGGTCTTTTCAGGGAAAAGCTTACGCATAATTGTAGTAATTGCAATTTGTGCTTCTCCAAAGCCCAGTCCAATAAGTGGGACTCGGCCAGAATAAGTAGTGACATCGCCTATTGCATAAATACCAGGTATATTGGTTTCCATAGAGCGAGAAACTTCTATTTGGTTATTAACTAAATTAACACCCCATTTTTTTACAAACTGATTATTAGCTCGAAAGCCGTAGCCAACGATTATTTGATCAAATTGCTCGTCAGTAATAGCGTTACTTCCAATTCTTTTCAAGCTAATATTAAGTTGATTATCTCTAATTTCAATTGATTTAGGAAGATAAGGGGTCTTTATTTCAACATTTTTTAAACTTTTTAGTTTGGTGACACTTGATTCGAGACCGCGAAATTCATTTCTTCTATGAACTAGTTTGATTTTGGCAGCCGGTTGATTTGCTAATTCAATTGCCCAGTCAAGAGCTGAATCGCCACCGCCGAAGACACCTACTTTTTGATGAGCAAAATCCTGGGGATCTTTAACATAATAGTGAATCCTTTTTTCAATTTCCTCGTTCGTTTTTAGTGGAAATTTTTTAGGACTGAAAAACCCAGTCCCAGTGGCAATAATGACGCTTCTAACAGAATAGTCGTCATCGATAACAAATTCATTGTTACTTTGCTCAATGGCTCTAACTGGATGATTTAAAACAAATGTTGTATGTTGTCTGGCATCATTTTGTAATTTGGTAATTAATTCATGAGCTAAAATAGAACTGTAAGCTGGTATATCCAAAATTTCTTTAAAAGGATAAAGTAGTTTTGGTTGCCCGCCAGCCTCAGCTAGTGAATCAAAAATTATTGTATTTAGACCATGAAGATGAGCAAAATTGGCACAGAATAACCCTACGGGACCTGCTCCTATAATTGCTAAATCAAATTTTTTTATTTTGAAAACTCCCCTCTAAACGTTGATATGACAACTTTATCATGAATAAAGAAGATAGTCACTTGAATAATTTGCAAAAAAGACTTGCAAAAAAGGAAAATACTTGCTAGTATTAATAACTGTCGTCGGGCAATGAGCCGCAAGGCAAGAGCACGAAGATAGCGTTAAAAAATCAAGCAAAAGCAGTTGACAAAAGTCAATTGTTTTAGTAAGATAATAAACGCTGTCCGGTAAGACGGCAAAAATAAGTCAGAAAAAAGTGCTTGACAAAAGCAACTGAAT
>NZ_JACFPK010000009.1:0-71679 GCF_016102025.1 Lactobacillus sp. M0393
GAATGTTTGCTCATTCGTTCCAAGATTCGCATCTCGGATTTATTTGCTTGCGAAATTGACTTCGCTCTTTTGTTTTGGGTTCTTTTAAACCCGCACATTTTTGCGAAAACATTGTTCAGTTTTCAAGGTACTACCTGCTGCTTTAAAGCAGCTTTTTTATTTTGCCAGATTCAGTTGCTTTTGTCAAGCACTTTTTTCTGACTTATTTTTGCCGTCTTACCGGACAGCGTTTATTATCTTACTAAAACAATTGTCTTTTGTCAACTGCTTTTGCTTGATTTTTTTACCCTGTCTTCGTGCTCGCGCCTTGCGGCTCATTGCCC
The DNA here is from genome assembly GCF_016102025.1 of Lactobacillus sp. M0393. Classification (NCBI taxonomy): domain Bacteria; kingdom Bacillati; phylum Bacillota; class Bacilli; order Lactobacillales; family Lactobacillaceae; genus Lactobacillus; species Lactobacillus sp. M0393. Next base: position 324 of record NZ_JACFPK010000009.1, read on the forward strand.
GACGACAGTTATTAATACTAGCAAGTATTTTTCTTTTTTGCAAGTCTTTTTTGCATTTTTTTGAAATAAAAATATTTCTTCATTATATTTGAATTATTTTTGCTCAATTAATTAGCCTAGCTTCGCCGTAATCTAGTTAGAATTGCCCCACAATTTCCTTGAAATATTTGTCTCATCTCTTCTTTATTTGTCACAATTTCGTATCTCAAAAATAGCAAACGTTATCTAAACTTAATCCTTTCGTATAACCTAATTAATTTAAAAGTTTTATAATACAACTATCTTTTTAAGGAGATTAAAACTATTTTGAATCATAAAATCATTACACTAGCCACGTCCTTAGTCATGGCCGTAACACCCCTAGCCGCTGTTTCTACTACACAAGTCGAAGCAGCTCCAAGCAGCTCGCAGACAGAGATGTATAACTTTGTCAGAAATACCTTGCAAAAACATCATGTTCGCGGCATTGTCACCGTTGTTAAAAACGGTGTACCACAGACAATTAGCTATGGTTATGCTTGGTATGGCAAGCGTATCGGTAACGGCAATAGCAAAGTCGTCTATCCGACAGCTTCTTTGCAAAAAGTAATAACTGCGGCCATGGTAGTACAATTAATTAACGAAACCAAGGGCACTAACAATGAATTTACTCAATATACCAAAATATCTCGCTGGTACCCTAACCTCAAAAATGCGGATAATATCACTGTAGGCAATCTGTTAACTCATACATCCGGCATTATGGCGACTAAAACCGAAGTAGACAGGGGCCGAAACTATTCGGAAGAAAAAGCAATTAACTGGGTAGTTAACAACATTAATTCTTCTCCATCTGACACAATAGGTAATTATCATTACAATAATAGTAATTATATTTTACTTACAGGCATTATCAGACAAATCACCGGTAGATCGTATGCGGATAATATCCAGAGCCGAATTATTGACAAGCTGAACTTGCAGAATACATATCTTTACCAAAACATTCCTAAGGGTAAAACAGACCCTATTTCATACTATTCAAATGGTGGTAAAAATTATCAGCAAGCCGCTTATCTTAAAAAGAGTTTAGTCTCACAGATTCCAGGTGCCGGCAATCTATTTACTACAACAGAAGAATATTACAAAATGCAAGTTGGTTTAACAGATGGCTCTATTCTTAGTAAAAACGATTTTTATTATCTAACACACTTAAAAAGCAAAGTAGTTAATTATTCGGGCGGACTTTATTTATATAATAACGATAATATTAAAAACGCCTATGGGAGTTTTAAAGGGGTTCATTTTGGTACCTGGATGCAGTTAACTGCAGATAATCAAAACGGTATTGTAATGTTTTTAAATCAAACTGATGATAATGAAAACAACCAAAAAGATGTAGGTTACGAAATATTGCAGCACATCAAACCTAATACTTTCGTCGCGCGTTAGTTTTAGTTATCAACTCTTTGATTTAGCTTAACTTCTATAATTATTTAATTGCGATAAATTCAGTTTAAAACAAATAAGAGTCAGGAGAATTTCCTAACTCTTATTTTTTACTTGTAATATTTATTAAAAGTTACTCTTTTTGACGTATTGGTTTTTCCCTACGATATAGTATAGCTTCCGGTGGATCTTAACGGCTGCGCCATAAGTTCTTACCTTTTGCCCCCTCTTTAAAGCTTTTCGCTGCAGACGCCTCAACTTTTTTAGCCGTTTTACTGTAAATATAGCTGTTGCGTCTTAGCTTGCGCTTAACGCCAGAAACATTAGTAGCTTTAACATAGCTGTCCTGGCCTAAATCGTAATACTTCTTGCCCTGAATAACTTTAGTGCCATAGGTCCAAATGGTCTTACCCATCAGGTATTTGCCCGTTTTACGGCCGCCATTTTGGTCGTACAGGTAGGAATTATGAAAAACAGTTCTCCTGACTGCAGCTTGTCCTGTGACATTTTTAGTGTAAATATAGGTGACACTTTGCGGATTGGCGGTATAAAAGCCAGTCGCATTAGCTGGTCTTTGGGTCAGCTTATAGCCAGCCAGAGCTACTTCTTGCGTAAGGTAACCTTCACCGACATTACCGGTTAAAATCTGATCAGGTGCAAGCTGCTTGCCGGTTTCATCTTGATAGTGGACCGTAACCGAGCCACCCACAATTGGTTGCCTGCCAGCAGCACCGCCAGGGTTAACCGGGGCATTTTTAGTGTAAACATAGGTGACTTCGGTTTCGGTACCAGAAAACTTGCCAGTTGGTTTTGTTTTCAAAGTATAACCTTTGATATCTTTAACAGCACTGTCGGGATAGGGGTCACCAATAGCACCTGTTAGTTGTTCATCGGTTATACCAGCAATTGGCTTGCCATCCTGGTCAACATAATGAGCTACGACCGTGACTAATTTAGCGTAAACATAGGTGACTTCGGTTTCCGTGCTGGAGAACTTGCCAGTTGGCTTTGTTTTCAAAGTATAACCCGGGATATCTTTAACAGCACTGCCCGGATAAGGGTCACCGATAGCACCTGTTAGTTGTTCATCGGTTACACCAGCAATTGGTTTACCATCCTGGTCAACGTAGTGCGCCAGCACCTTGACCTGGTTAGTGTAAACATAAGTGACTTCCTGAGAGGCATCTGTAAATGTTCCCTTAGCATTTGCAGGAGTGGTTTTTAACACATAGCCAGCAATATCTTGGGGTTCACTGCTGTAGGAGTCACCGAATTTTCCACTTAAAATTTGATCTGGAGCCAGTGTTGCACCAGTTTCATCACGGTAGTGGACTGTAACTGCTCCGCCTAACCTGACATACGTATCTTGGTCTCTGCTCCCGGAATAGTTACTCATTAATTGACTAGAAGTCCAGCTCTTATTTCCCTGGGGTTTATCTATTGTACCATTGCCTACGTTCAACCAAACCCCAGTTGCATCAAGGTCAGTTCCCCGCAAATAGTTCTTAGGACCCAGAACTAAGGTTGACAAATTAGGTAGACTTTTTAACATTTCACTTTTACTAGTTACCTGAGCCATCTGGAAACTACTGATATTTAAAGTTTTTAAGTTTGTGCAATTTAAAAACATCTGGTGCATATCAGTAACTTTAACAGTATCAAAATTACTTAAGTCTAGACTGGTTAAACTGTTAGTGCTAGCAAACATATAATACATAGTAGTAACTTTAGCAGTATTAAAATTACGCAAATCAAGACTGGTTAAACTTCGACAATTGGAAAACATAAAGCTCATATCAGTAACACTAGAGGTATCAAAACTGTGTAAGTCTATGCTTGATAACTTGTAACAACTGCTAAACATCATAGACATATTAGTTACTTTCTTGGTGTTAAAGCTACTCAGATCAAGATGCTCTAAACTATCACACGAACTAAACATACCATACATATTAGTCACTTCAGAAGTATCAACTTGATCTAAGCCTTCAATTTCAGTTAGACCACTAAGCGAATCAAACATCCAATAGACGTTGCCTACAAGCTTCAATGGCCCTGTAATCTTGATTTTTTTAATAGATTTATACACTTGATTATCGTAAAAAAGTTGATAAAGGCGTTGAGGATTAGTCACCGTACCACCTGGTATAGTTAATAAACCAGTAGCAGTATCCAAGGTTACCTTAAGTCCATTCCAAGAAGCTGTCAAAACAGACCGCGGGGTAATTCCTTTAGCTTCTTCGCCCGCAGCTGGCGGTTCATTAGAGTCTTGAGCTTCACTGTTAGGAGATGTTGAGGGCTGCGTTTCATTGCTAGCCGCAGCTGCAGAAGTAGGACTTGCTGGATTGTTATTAGCAGCAGCACTATCAGTTGAAGCTGCAGTCTGATTATTATTGCTAGCCGGTAAGGAGCTGCTTTGAGCTCCTTGCTTTTTAGCGGCAGAATCAACTAAAGTATCAGCTTTAACCGTGTCAGGAGACATAATAATTAAGCCCAAAGTAGCAGCAGCTAAGCTAGTAAATATTAATTTGCCCCGATGGCGGCAGTTGGATTTAGAATTCATTGTCAAACCATAATTAAACCTTTCACAAATTAAAGAAAAAAACATAAAGATAAAGTAATAATACCATTTTAAAAGTAAAAAAACCGTATATTGCTAGAAATATTTTAAAAGTAACAACAGTTACGAGCCAATTTTTATTATTCGAATAGGGTTCTCATACACAGAACAAGAGACTGGTAAGGTCTTTAGTATCAGATTTTAATTCCACCATTTCCAAATAATTTTGTACTTAAATATAACTATTTGGAATTCACATCAGACTATGACTGGCTTATTTGATCCTTGAATAATAAGATAGCAGCTACATTTCACGTTATTAGTGCTTGTGTTAAAAAGATTTACTTATGCGGAAATAAATTAGATATAATAAAAGCCCCGAAATTGTTTCAATTTCGGGGCTTTTAGTCACAAGGTAATTTATCAACTTTTTACTTTATGTTTAAGTTTTTAATATTTAAAAGTTAAAATTATTTTTCACGTTTCTTTTTGATTTTGTCATACAGATACATCGTATCAGAGATAGCGAAATAGACAAGTGTAATAAAAAATGCAACTGTAGCAATTTTAAGAGCCAAACTAAAATTAGTTAATGCTGTCCACATTAAAAAGACTACATATAGAGCCGCAATTGGTAAAACAACTCGATTAATTCGATGTTCTTGACGCATAGCATGAATTGCTTTATTTTGATCTGCATCTTTAAGGTTACGTTCTGCCATTTTGTTACCTCCTTTTTATGGCCTACTTATTTAAATTTTATAGTATTTTAACATAATATTGGTAAAATAGATAATTTTATTAATATTTATTTAATATTTTTTATCTGTGTTATCAAGTAAAAATTCTAGAATGGCGACTCTTGAAGCGTTACAGCTAACACAAAAAGTCTAAGAAAATTAATTCTTAGACTTTTTCTTATTCATTAAATAATAACTCATACATTTTTGTACTCAACGGCTTTTCTAACAATAAATTCATCCCTACCGCTACTTTTTTCTTCGGCCCTAGCAATTCTTCTTTGACCGTGTCTTTTTGAATATCTACCTGTCCTAAATAGTAAAACTGCTTGCCAATCGCATCACTCTTCTTAACAAAAAGTAGCAACTTCATTTGCGGCGTATTAAGCAATCTCTGCACCTCATCTGATTCTAGATGACGTGGCGATCGCGTATACCAGCGTAAACAGCGGCCGTCTTCTAGCGTATTATGGTATAAAGCATTGCGCTTTTTAGCCGAGTCTTTTTGATAAGTGATAAAAATAGGAGTTTCATGTTCGTCCACACGGTAGCCATACATTGGTGCAGAAACATCTAAGGGCCAATTGAGCAATCGACAAGCATCTTTACGATCATATTGCTCGTAAAGAGTAAATTGCTTCTGGTTATCATATTTTTGATTCATTGCCAAACCTGTTTTAATCACATCAACAAACAATTTTTTAAAAGTATTATTTTGCAAAAGAGACTGTGTCAATTGCGGTGCTAATGCATAATCTAATAAATCAGCTTTAACTACAAGCGGCTGGCCGCCATACTGTTCTTTTTTGGTTGTCTTGCCCTGCTTAATGTCAAAAAAGCTTAATGAAAGAATGTCTTCTACTGATGTCAGCACTTTCTCATTAACATAAGCACCATAATCATGCAGTTCTTTCTCAAATTCTTCTTGACTAACCTGCTCTTTTTCTAAAAGTAGCTTTAAAAGCAGCAGTTCATGCGGCCTTTTGCCATTCAATAATTCTTTAGTAACAAAAGATAAAACCGCACTTTCATAGCCATTCAATTTTACAGGCTCACCCATCTTGGCTAGAAACTCGCCATAATGTTCAAGACTATGATTATTCGCGAAGACCATTGGTGAAGTTGAACCGTAACGATAAAAATCAAATAGCAGGGGTGGACGACCTATTTTTTCAGCTAATTCTTGGTAAGACTGCCGCAATTCCTTAATACTGTCTAATTTAATCTTATCCAGTGAAGCCAAAATTTTGGCAGAAGCAATTTGGCTAAAGTTAATCGTTGAAACATCAATAAAGCTCGGGAGCACACTTTCTTCACGCGCCTTATCCTGCGAACGACTGTCATCCTGATTCAAAGCGATCGGAATTAAATAGTTATTTTTATAGTTACCAATAAAGTCAATGACCGTGACATAATCTTTGCCCGGATATTTACGCAAACCGCGACCCAGTTGCTGGATAAAAACAATACTGGACTGCGTATTCCGCAACATAATTATCTGATTTAAAGCCGGAATATCAATTCCTTCATTAAAGAGATCAACTGTAATAATGTAGTCAATTTTACCCTGTTCCAGCTGCCTGACCACTTGCAGTCTTCTTTTTTCACTATCTTCATTAGTTAATGCTACTGCCGGATGTTTACGCTCTGAAAAAGCCTGAGCTAATTCGCGTGCTTCTTCTTGGCGGCTGCAAAAGACCAGTCCTTTAGCTTGAGAGCCACAGTAGCCGTAGTAATCCAGCTGCTTTAAGACATAGTCAACCCGCTCCGGTGCCAGTAATCTGCGTAAGTTGGCGGTCTCATCAATGCTTGCACCATCAACTTCATAGTCCGCAACTCCCACATAATGAAAAGGAGCCAGCATTTTTTCTTCTAACGCTTCCCGCAAGCGGATTTCATAAGCTAAATTATAATCAAAGAGGCGGTAGACATCCTGATCGTCCATTCTTTCTGGCGTGGCAGTCATCCCCAGCCAAAACTGCGGCTTAAACTTGGCAAAAATTCTCTGGTAACTTGGTGCGGCTGCTCTATGAGCCTCATCAATCAGAATATAGTCAAAGGCTGTTGCACTTAGGCTGGCAAGGATATCCGGCTGACTTAAAGTCTGCACGGTGGCAAAAACATATTTGCGCTCAAGCTGGTGCTTATGTCCGGTTAACAAGCCATAATCGGCTAACTTCCCGCCAATTACTTGGTAAAAACTTTTTAAAGCTTTTTTGGCAATTTGTTCACGATGGACTACATAAAGAAACTTACGCGGTTTAAAATCTTTAACCGCAAAAGCCCCTAAATACGTCTTACCTGTTCCAGTTGCTGAAACTACCAGGCCGCGTTTTTGCCCACCATCAACTAGTTCCTTTAGTTCATGCAATGCTTCTACTTGCATCTTATTTGGTACAATTTTAGCTGCTTCATTAACATAAACCTGGGAATGCGGTTGTGGCTTTACCCAATTTTGTTCATATTCTCTTATCCAGCTTGCGGATAATGGCGTGCTCGTCTTTTTTAATTCATGCAGCTGTTGAGCAATTTGTGTTGTCAGTGTCGCATTATTCTTCGAACTAATTTTCAAAGCCCACTCATAGTTACTTAAAAGTGCCGCACGGGTAAAATTGGCACTGCCAATAACCAAAGTTTGCCAATCATCATGGTCAAAGAGATAACCTTTAGCATGAAAACCGGCTTGCGGCGTAATTTTTACCGTTAAGTTGCTAATCTTCATTAATTCACGGAAAACTTTGGGATTGTTAAATCCTAAATAGTCACCTGTAATTAACGTACCCGTAACGTTTCTTTTAGCCAAATCGGCCATGACTACTTTAAAGGGGACAAGCATATCCTGCGTCACAAAAGCCACTGCCCAGGAAAAAGTATTGCAACTGAGCAGCTCTTGCCGCAAAGTCAGCCAAATGTTTTCCTGTTTATTATTTTGCAGGAGCTTTGGTCCTAATACTTCATGTCCCGGATAACTGGAATCATATAAACCGTTAAGAATGGCATCTTGCAGAGGCTCATTCATTCACATCACCTCAAAATTATTTTACACAAAAGAAAAAGGAACCCAACCTGATGTGACCCTTAATTTGTCCTAATTTTAGGGATCACATCAACCCTTTGGCTCTCTTTTGTTAGCTATTTATAAGTCTATTTCTAATAAAATTGGGCAATGATCAGCGCGCGCTCCTGTGTCCATCATTTCAGAACGCTTGACCTTGTCAGCAACTCTATTGCTTGTCAGCCAGTAATCAATTCTCCAGCCTGAGTTGTTTGCTTTGGCAGTTCTTACCCTTTGAGCCCACCAAGAATAGACCCCTTCAACGTTGCCGTGAAGTTTTCTAAAAGTATCCGTAAAACCGGCTTTAAGCATTTTGGTAAAATCTGCCCGTTCTTCATCAGTAAAGCCGGCAGAATGATGGTTAGTATCAGGGTGCTTCAGGTCGATTTCATGGTGCGCACAATTATAATCACCACTAGCCAAGACCGGTTTTTCTTGATCTAGTTGTTGCAAATATGCGATGTATTTTTCATCCCACACTTGCCGGTCATCTAGGCGCTTAAGGCCATTACCAGAATTGGGGGTATATACTTGTGTGACAAAATACTCAGGAAACTCTAAAGTAATGATTCTGCCTTCGTGATCCATTGGCTCCGGTGCTCCAATAATAGGATAAGTTACTTTAGGCTTAAGTTCTTTTTTATATAAAAACATAGTCCCGGCGTAACCTTTACGAGCTGGTTCTTCTGATGAACGCCAGACTATATCATATTCAGGGAACTCTTTAGTTAATATTTTCAAATGTTTTTTAGTAGGACCTGTGGAGCGTAATTTGGTTTCTTGAATGGCAACAATATCTGCATTTTGGGCATGTATTTTTTCTAAAACCTTACGTGTCTCCACTGCACGCGAGGAAGTTCCGGTTAAAGCAGCATTTAGTGAGTCGATATTCCACGAAATTAAGATCATATTCTTCTCCTTATTATTCATTTCTTTCATTATATAGTTTTTTCACGGGGACTCAAAATTTCAGTAATTTTACCAGTATTATTTTGACATAAAATTTTATCTGATTAGCTCAAAAATGCTGTTATTTTTTTCACGACCTCGGCAAAAAAATTCGTAATTTTTTTAATATTGCTTAATCCCTTGATACACAATATTGTAAGCGATTACTACTGCAGCGCGGTTTTTGCAAAAATTTATTTTTCACAATTTTATATTTTTAAATCATTTTAAGCAAGTGTATAATAGCACAAGAGATAACAATAATAATCTTTGGAGGTTAGATTTTATGACTAAAATTTATGCTTATGCCATTCGTAAAGACGAGGAACCGTATGTTCATGAATGGAAGGAAGCTCACAAGGATGTTGAGGTTGATTACACTGACCAACTTCTTACCCCTGAAACAGCTGAATTAGCTAAAGGTGCTGATGGTGTCGTAACTTACCAGCAACTCGATTATAAAGCTGATACAATTGAAGCTTTAGATAAATTAGGTATTCATAACTGGTCAATCCGTAACGTTGGTATTGACAATATCGACCTAAAGAAAGCTAAAGAATTAGGCTTCAAGATCACTAATGTTCCTGTTTATTCACCAGATGCCATTGCTGAACATGCTGCCATTCAGGCTGCCAGAGTTTTACGACAAGATAAGGCAATGGACGAAAAAATCGCTAAGCATGATCTTCGCTGGGCACCTACAATTGGTCGCGAAGTACGTGACCAAACAGTTGGTGTTGTTGGTACTGGTCATATTGGTCAAGTATTCATGAGAATTATGGAAGGCTTTGGCGCTAAAGTTATTGCCTACGATATTTTCAAGAACCCAGAATTGGAAAAGAAGGGCTACTACGTTGACGACTTAGATGAGCTTTACGCTAAGGCTGACGTTATTTCACTTCACGTTCCTGATACTCCAGAAAATGTTCACATGATTAACGATGATTCAATCAAGAAGATGAAGGACGGCGTTGTGATCGTCAACGTTTCTCGTGGACCATTAGTTGATACAGATGCAGTTGTGCGCGGTCTTGATTCAGGCAAGATTTTTGGCTTTGTAATGGATACCTACGAAAACGAAGTTGGTATTTTCAACAGTGACTTTAGTGGCAAAGAATTTCCTGACAAGCGTCTGGCTGACTTAATCGCACGGCCAAATGTTTTGGTTACACCACACACAGCCTTCTACACTACTCACGCTGTACGCAACATGGTCGTTAAGGCCTTTGACAACAACTTGAAGTTAATTAAGGGTGAAAAAGCTGATACTCCAGTTGATTTAAATAAAGAGTTTTAATTTCTACACTTATTTCCCTTCTTAAATACACTTTTAACATTTCAAATAATACAAAAAGACACCAGATAAAATTATCTGATGTCTTTTTTAGGCTTAATTTAATTGGCAGAAGCATTAACAGCTTGAATTAATGCGTTTCTAAAGCCCATTTCTTCCAGTTTGGTGACGCCTCTGATGGTTGAACCACCTGGGGTAGTGACTTCATCTTTTAACTCTTCAGGCAGCTTTTTACTAGCTAATGCCAATTTACTGGTACCTAAAAGCATTTGGTTAATTATCTGGTACGATTCTGCCCGTTTAACGCCGTTTTGCACAGCAGCATCACTAAGAGCCGCAACCATCAAGTCAACGTAAGCAGGTGTGCACCCGGCTATCGTACCGTAGATACCCAGTAAGTTTTCGGGTACGACATATACTGTTCCCATTTGAGTAAAAATCTTTTTCACAGCAGCGATTATTTCCGCCCTTTCATCTGGCAGAAAACTAATAACAGTAATGCCAGCTCCAACTTGAACCGGTGTATTAGGTACAACTTTGGCAAAGGTAGTGCCTTGCGGAAGATTTTCATTAATCTGAGTCAGGTCACCGCCACCAGTTGACAAAATTATGCCATGATATTTTGGGCCTAAATTTTTGATGATGGTTGCAGTAATTGAGCCGCCCACTGCAACTACCACCGCTTGACAATCCTTAAAATCATCATAATTATTGATCAAGGTTAAGTGCAGCTTAGCTGCAAGTTTTTGCGCTGTGTGATGCTGTCCGCCGTCAAAAACATAGATATCTTCACTGGGATTTTTAGCATTTAACAAGCCCTTAATAATTGCGGCGCCAATCTTACCAGCCCCAATAAAGCCAATTTTCATCACTTATTCACCTTTTAAAAATCCGTTTGATCTGGATCGTTTGCTAACTTACCTGCTCCATGCAAACCATCAAGTTTAGCCATATCTTCTTCAGATATAGTAAAGTCAAAGACTTGTAAGTTGGATTCAAGACGCTCGCGGTGGACCGATTTTGGTAATGGAACAAAGCCATGTTGCAACGACCAGCGTAACAGGACTTGTGCTGGACTTTTATCATAGTGTTGGGCTACAGAAACTACTGTTTCGTTGGCAAATAAATCTCCTCTGCCTAGTGGTGAGTAAGCTTCACTGAGAATACCCAGCTCTTTGTTATAAGCTGTTACGTCTTCCTCCATATCACTAGGATTCAAGTAAATTTGATTTACAGCCGGACGAATTTTGGCAGTTTTCAGTAGTTCAGCCAAATGCTTGCGTCTAAAATTAGAGACCCCAATTGCACGAATTTTCCCTGCCTGCACTGCCTCTTCCATTGCCTGCCAGCTCTCCGCATTTAATTCAGCCCAGTGATCACGCACAGGAGCAGGATTAGGCCAATGGATTAGATACAAATCAAGATAATCCAAGTCTAACTTAGTCAAGCTTTCGTCAATGGCAGCTTTAGTTTTTTGATAGCCGTGATGATCGTTCCACAACTTAGTGGTTACAAACAAATCATGTCTGTTCACTCCACTTACTTTGATCCCCCGACCAATACTTTCTTCGTTACCATATGCGGCAGCAGTATCAATTAGCCGGTAGCCTAGATCCAGTGCATTCTCAACGGTTTTTTGAGCAACTTCACCGTCAGGAGTTTGCCAGGTTCCCAGTCCGATAACCGGTATTTTGACGCCATTATTTAGTTCATAAGTATCATTTAAAGAATGAATTTTGCTAGTCATAATTTTTCACCTCTCCCATCATTATACCGGATTGAACTATACTTCTACAGTAAAAGATAGCAATTATTGCGGTTGTTTTTGGAAGTCGCTTTTAAGTAAAGCTACAAATTCAGGATAGGTAGTTACTTCGTATAACGGATGTAAGTTCATCGTGTTTTTCCGTTTCCGGTGGTTATACCAAATACTGTCAAAGCCATATTTTTCTGCACCTAGTATGTCTGACTGCAAACCGTCACCAAAGAAAACTGTTTGTTCCGGGCCGATTTTAGTATGAGCAAAAAAGTAGTCAAAGATACGGGCATCAGGTTTAGCAAATCCTGCTTCTTCTGATGTCACAATCAACGAAAAATAATTAGCGATTCCGGCTAATTGTAGCCGATGTCTTTGCATATATGCTTCGCCATTGCTTAAAATAGTCAATGCATAATTTTGTTTTTTGGCATAGCGTAAAGTATCAACTACACCCGGAAGCAGTTTGTGAGCTTCGCCAAAATAAGAGCGGTATTCGTTCATTACTGCTAAGCCGTCAATTTCAATCCCGAATTTAGCCTGAATAAAATTGGCAAAAGCTATTTTACTCAGCTGCTCATAGTCGATCTTGCCCTGCTCAAGCTCACGCCACAGACCTTGATTATATGCATGATAGTCCCGCTGCAGCTCATCAGTTAACGGCCATTGGTGCGCTTTAAAAAGACTCTGCAGAGCAAAACTTTCTGTAGCAGCAAAGTCAATTAAAGTATCATCAACATCAAAAATTATTTGTTTATAACGCAAGCATGTTCTTCCTCTCCAACTATTCCTCAGAATATAACACGTATTCACTAAAAATTAGTGTGGAGATTCATTATAACAATATTTCACAGATAAAGAACAAAATTAACTATTTTTAAATTTTGGGTTACATTGCTACTGTAATTTCACAAAATCAGCTATAATATCCTTTAATTTTAGCAAAAGGGGTGATTGGGCATGTTTACACTATTATTGGTTTTGTTTCTCATTTGGCTTTTTATCAAAATGGGTCTTGGCTTTTTTAAAATTCTATTTTTCCTTCTGACCTGTGCTCTGACCTTCTTTTTCTTTGTTCAATTACTGATTCCGGTAGCTGTTTTTCTGGGAGTCATTTTTCTCATATTTACCCTAGTTAGACGCTAGTTTATCTCCAAAATTAAACATATATTCAAGCATAATAAGTATCATTTTTAACTTATTATGCTTTTTTATATTTGCGAATGCTATATGATTTTTTATTAACCTCGATAACTTACTCGCACATCACGTTGTGACTTTTACTTGTGTTTGAGACTAAATTTTTCTCTATCAAATACAAGATATTGTGGTATAGTTCTATTGGACACCATAGATAATGTATCTGTGGAACAATAATTAATTTTAAGGAGTGACTTTGAATATGAAAAATACGAGCATAACGTTGGATCAGGGCTACATTGATCAAGTGAAACAAAATGTCACCCCCCATTGGGGAGAACTTGGCTGGGTTACTTATAAACGAACCTATGCCAGATGGCTTCCGGAAAAAAATCGTTCCGAAAATTGGGACGAAACGGTTAAACGTGTAATTGAGGGCAACATTAACCTTGATCCTCGTCTCAAAGGCACTCCTTCAAAAGAAGTAGTCGCTGAACTAACAAACGAAGCCAAGGATTTATTTAAACTAGTGTACGGTTTAGGAGCAACGCCTTCTGGACGTAATCTGTGGGTTTCCGGCACCGACTACCAAAAGCGCAATGGTGACTCGTTAAATAATTGCTGGTTTATTGCTATTCGGCCACAAAAATACGGTGATAGCCATATAGTTCCCGACTATTTAGGTCAAACGCAAGAAGCAGTTTCAATGCCTTTTTCATTTCTTTTTGACGAATCAATGAAAGGTGGCGGCGTTGGCTTTTCTGTTGTCCAAGACAATATTAAAAAGATTCCTACAGTTGATAATAAAATTGATTTAACGGTTGTAATTGATAAAAAGAGTGCTTCATACGCTGATTCAGTTAAAATTGGTGCAACGGATAAAGATGAGTGGGCCAAGCAAAGCAAGGACAAATCAGATTACGTTTATTACAATTTGCCTGATACTCGCGAAGGTTGGGTTTTAGCTAATGCCCGTTTAATCGACATGCACTTCAATCAAACTAATCCCGAGAATAAGACCAAGCTGGTACTTGACATCAGCAGAATTCGTCCTTACGGAGCTAAAATTCACGGCTTTGGCGGTACCGCTTCTGGTCCTATGCCATTAGTGGAAATGTTTTTCGATATTAACAACATTATTAACAACCGGGCTGACGGCAACTTAACTTCTGTTGATTGTACGGATATCTGCAACCTGATTGGTAAAACAGTCGTTGCTGGTAATGTAAGAAGGTCAGCGGAACTAGCTTTAGGTACAAGCACCGACCAAGACTTTATCACTATGAAACAAGATAAAGACAAACTTTACCACCACCGTTGGGCCTCAAACAACAGTGTAGCCATTGATTCTAACTTTGATGAATATGAACCAATCGCAAACGGTATTAGAGAAAATGGTGAACCGGGAATAGTTAACCTGGATTTATCTCGTAATTATGGCCGGATCATTGACGGTTATCAAAAAGATATTGACGGTGATGTTGAAGGTACTAACCCTTGTGGAGAAATTTCCTTGGGTAATGGTGAACCATGCAACCTGTTTGAAGTATTCCCGTATATTGCCGAACAAGAAAACTGGGATTTAAAAGATGTTTTCAGATTGGCAACTCGCTTTGCTAAACGAGTAACCTTTAGTAGCTACGACTGGGAGATATCCCGCAATATCATTTCCAAGAACCGGAGAATTGGTGTTTCAATGTCAGGCATTCAGGACTGGCTCTTAAATGATCTGGGTCACCGCGTTGTTACCGGCTTTGAAGACAGCGTTGATGAAGAAACCGGTGAAAAAATCAAGAAGCCAATTTACGATCCTCAGGGAATTAAAATGGTCACTTCCGCTTACCAAGCCGTCGTTGATGCTGATAAGGAATACAGCAAGACCTTAAACTGCAACGAGTCGATTAAACATACTACTGTTAAGCCTTCAGGTACTGTCGCCAAATTAGCCGGAGCTTCTGAAGGGATGCACTTCCACTATGCCGGTTACCTCATTCAACGGATTCGCTTCCAAGCTTCAGATCCACTGCTTAAAGCGCTCGATGCCTGTGGTTACTACTCAGAACCAGATATCTACTCACCAAACACAACTTGTGTCGAATTCCCATTGCGTGCAGCTCACGCCGACAGCAAGAACTTTGCCTCAGCTGGTACGGTTTCAATTGAAGAACAGTTTGCAACACAAGCCTTTTTGCAAACTTACTGGTCAGATAACGCAGTCAGTTGTACGGTTACCTTCCAAAGCGATGAAGGGGACAAGATTACACCACTGTTTAAACAATACCGGCATGTGATTAAGTCAACTTCTTTATTGCCATATTATGGTGGCTCACTGAAACAAGCGCCAAAAGAACCTATTGACAAAGAAAAATATGAAGAAAGAAAAGCTGAGATCACCGGTGATGTTGCTCAAGTATTTGCCGAGCAAAACGATGATCAAAAAGATTTGGAGTTAGTCGATCAAACCGACTGTGAATCTGGTGCATGTCCTGTTAAATAAATTAAGTAGGCGAAATTTTAGTCATGAAAAAAAGTAAATTACCAGTAATTGCCAGCGTCGCCGCTATTTTTGCCTTTAGCCTATCTGGTTGTCAGAACAACCAGACAAAGCCAAAACCTAAGACAAATAATAATATTGCCGTTAGCTATGTTTTAGCTGCTAAAAATGATACTGAAAAAAAGACAGTTAAAGTGCCGCAAAAATCTACTGTAATGACCGGCTTGAAAAAGGCGTGGAAAGTTGACAGTAATAAAGGCTTTATCACGGCAATTGACGGTAAAAAGCAAAATGCTAAAAAGAAAATTTACTGGACTTACACTATCAATGGCAAATACGCTACCAAGGGTGCTAACCAGCAAAAAGTCGCAAATAAAGACAAAGTTAAGTTTACTTTAGCCAAAATGAAGTAAAACTATTGGCCGTGCAAGTGACTAAGTACGAACTATTTTAGTGCTTGCACAAAAATATTAATAGATTGGGAGTTTATATATGAAAAGAAGCAAATTATCAGTTTTGACCGGAATAGCCACCATTTTTACCTTTACCTTTGCAGGCTATGAAACAACTCAAAATGTCCAACAGGTTGATGCCAGCAGTAAGATCAAAGTTACTTACACTCTAAAAGTACATAATAAGACCTACAAGAAGAAGACTATTAAATTGCCAAAGCATTCAACTGTAATGCGTGGTTTAAAAAAATGCTGGAAAATAAAGAGTGACCATGGACTTATTACTTCAATAGCTGGTAAGAGCCAAAATCCAAGTAAAAAAATCTATTGGACTTACAAAATAAATGGTAAGTTCGCTCAAAAAGGTGCCGCAATCCAAAAGTTGGCAAATAAAGATAAGGTTAAGTTTACTTTAGCAAAAGTTAATTTCTAATTTGTTATGGCACGTAATTCAACTAAGAAATTAGCATTACTAGCGATTTTAACAGCCATGTGCGTAGCGCTGAGAATTTTTAAAATAATTCCTGTGCCTAATGTCCAGCCGGTAACCGATATTTTAATGATTGTAACGTTGAATATCGGCTTCGGCTTTGGCTTTGCCTTAGCTCTTTTAACCATGGTGGTCTCCAACATTTACTTAGGCTTTGGCATTTGGACTGTGGCGCAAGTTTTAGCCTTTGGCGGCTGCGTCTTAACCGTTGCTTTGCTGGATAAATTCACGCCATTGAAAAAGCATTTTACTTTGCAACTAATTCTCGCCGTTTTTCTCGGTTGGGAATATGGCTGTTTTGTCGACTTTGGTATGTCTATTTTCGGCGGCTTTAACGCATTCTTGGCCTACTGGGCTGGTAGTTTAGTCTTTGATACCTACCACGCCATTGGTAATTTGGTATTCTACCCGATTCTCTACAAGCCACTGAATATTGCGCTTGATCATTACAAACGGAGGCTTTTATGACGATTAAAATTTATACTAAGGTAGGCGATCAAGGCTTTACCAAACAGGTTACCGGTAAAATGGTTCCTAAATATGACCTGCAAATTGTTGCTGTCGGTGATATTGATGAACTTGATTCATACCTCGGTGTCGTAATTGCCAATTTGTCTGCTAAATGCCAAGAATTGCATGATCCTATCCAAAACTTACAGCGGGACTTATATGAACTAGAAAGCGATATTGTTGTCAAAAGGCACGAAGAGATTACACCTGAAACAGTGACCAAGCTAGAAAAGAAAATCGACGAACTTAATAAGAAAATACCCCAAACAACCCATTTCATTTTGCCTGGCGGTTCAGTTACGGCAACTCATTTACATTATGCTCGGACAGTTGCCAGACGGGCTGAACGTTCCATGGTTAAATTAAACGCCGAAGAGCAAAAGTTAGCTCCTGCTTGTTTAAAGTATATCAACCGTTTATCAGATTACCTTTTCATTCTAGCACGCTATGCCAACGTACTGGATGGCGTTCCTGAAGTCAAAAGTAAAATCAAATAAGTTTATTAGCATTTAAAAAAGTGAAGTAGTTCCAACTAAGAATTACTCCACTTTTTCTTTATCTTAAATTAGTATTTTACTGCCACCAGAGTTTAATTAAACCTTGTGTGCCCAAATAACCTAAGTGCTTTTCATCAACAAGTATCTCATATAACTTCTTAGCTTCTGCAGTAGCCGGCAAGTCAATTTTCATTTCTTTTGCTGTCTCTAAAGCAATGCGCAAGTCTTTCAAAAAATGCTTACTGAAAAAGCCTGGGGTATAGTCACCTTTTAAAACTCTCGGACCGTAGTTACTTAAACTCCAGTTAGCAGCACTACCAGCACCAACAGTTTTAAGGACGGCTTCAAGATCAAGGCCGGCCTTTTTGGCATAAACCAGCATTTCTGTCATGCCAGTCATGGTGCCTGCAATCATGATCTGGTTAGCCATTTTAGTATTCTGTCCCGCACCAGCTGGTCCAAAATAGTGAACTTGCTTGCCGAAATCCTTAAAAATAGGTTCCAAGTTTTGGTATGCGGACTCATCACCACCAACCATGATGGTCAGTGTACCGTTTTTTGCTCCGAGGTCACCTCCTGAAACGGGAGCATCAAGGACTTTAGCACCCTGCTTTTCACCCGCAGTGAAAATCTTTTGCGCTAAAGCCGGCTTGGAAGTGGTCATGTCTACCAGATTTTTGCCCTTAACTTCAGCTTGTAAAATACCGTTATCGCCGAAATAAACTTGCTCAACATCAGTTGGAAAACCAACAATCGTGAAAATGGTATCAGTTTGTTCAACTACAGCTTTAGGATTTTCACACCAAGTAGCACCTTTTGCAACCAGATTATCGGTCTTACTCTTTGTCCTGTTATAGACCCACAGTTTGTGACCAGCTTTTAATAAGTTAAGGCAAATTGCGTTACCCATTACGCCAGTGCCAATAAAACCTATTTTCATCATTAACATCTCCCTTATTAAAACGTTTTCTGGACAATTTAATCATACCACTAACTTATCTTTAATAAGCAGGTATTTAGATTTTGATTAATAAATAGTTCTGCCTGTCCACCATATTCCGGCATCCCTAAAAAAAGTAAAGTTTTTAATGGCCCATTTACAATTAGCTAAATATTCTAATTTATGCTCAAAATGATATTTGATCATATTTTCCAACAATACTAATACATTTTGATAAAAAATAGTTTAAGCCTTATTTTAATGCTTTAGCAGCTTTAACAAAATGCCGCGCTTCTTTATAAGCCTGTTGTTCAATGCAGATCATTAAGAGATTGTAAATTACTCTTAATAATTCTTCTTGCTGGCGCAGCCTTGAAGCGCCCTTTAATTTTTCAACTATTTTTTACCTATTAGCAAATTGCTTTTCAAGTCATAAATCAGGATTAAATCAATTGCAAACATATCTGTAATTATAGTTTAAACGGTGCCATATCATTTTTAACTAAAAAATTAGGTTACTATTTGACTTAACCTTAACTTTAAGTACTACAATTTTGATAATTATAAAATTTATCCTGCTGAACATAGCAATTTATATAAATGTCAGCTCGTTACCACAATAAAGTATTTTATAATTATAATTAATAAATATGAAATAAATTAGTGCAGGGAGGCACTTTTATATGAACAAACATGAAGATTTCTTATTAAACCAAATTGCCGGACCCCAAGATCTTAAAAAATTAAGCATCCCTGAAATGGAAAAATTAGCCCAGGAAATCAGAACATTAATCTTAGAAAAAGATGCGGCTGAAGGCGGGCATCTTGGTCCCGACTTAGGAATTGTGGAGGCCACAATTGCCTACCATTATGTCTTTAATGCACCCGAAGACAAAATTATTTGGGACGTTTCGCACCAAACATATCCCCATAAAATGTTAACTGGACGGGCACAGGCCTGGCTTGATCCCGACCACTATGAAGATGTCACTCCATATACTAATCCGGACGAAAGTCCTTATGATTACTATTCAATCGGCCATACTTCAACCTCTATTGCGCTAGCAACAGGTATGGCTAAGGCCCGCGATTTAATGGGCAAGCATGAAAACATCATGGCTTTAATTGGTGATGGTTCGATGACTGGCGGACTGGCCTTTGAAGGCTTAAACAATGCTGCAATTGAAAAACATAACTTGGTAGTTGTAGTTAATGATAATCAATGGTCAATTGATGAAAATGTTGGCGGCTTAGTGACTGCTCTGAAGAAATTACGTGATTCAAACGGCCAGACTGCCGAAAATCCGTTTACAGCTATGGGCTTTGATTACCGCTATGTCGCAGACGGTAATAACCTGACTGATATGATTGCCGCTTTTAAGGCAGTTAAAGATATTGATCATCCCATTTTATTACACATTAATACGTTGAAGGGCAAGGGCTATGAGCCTGCAGTTTCTGATGAAGAAGCTCATCACTGGGTATCACCGTTTAATTTACAAAATGATCAACCACTTGCTCCAGAAAGTCAGGAGCCTACCCCTAATTCAGTGGCGCTTGACGTGATTAAAGATGAGATTAAAGCAGGAAAAAGCGTCATGGCGATTGATGCAGCCATTCCGGGTGTCTTTGACCTGGAAGAGTTTAAAAAAGAATTTCCCGATCATTACACGGACGTGGGCATTGCTGAACAAGAGTCTGTTGCTTTTGCCACGGGGTTTGCCAAAGAAGGTGGGATTCCAGTTCTAATGGAAAATTCTACTTTCTTACAGCGTGCTTTTGACCAACTTTCTCACGATACGGCTGCCAACGACCTGCCCGTTGTAATGTTAGTAGCTGGTGGCAGAATCTCTAATCAATCTAAGACGCACTTGGGAATCTTTGACCAAGTAATGATTTCTAACTTGCCTAACTGGATTTATCTGGCTCCTACTACACTAGAAGAAGAAAAAGCAATGATCAAGTGGGCTATTAGCCAAAGAAAACACCCCGTTGCTATTAAAATGCCGGCTAATGTGCCAGATTCAGACGAACAAACAATAGCGACTGATTATTCAGAAATTAAGTATCGGGTTAAACCAGGTAAAGATGTGGCTGTCTTAGCTCTGGGAGATTTTTATCAACTAGGAAAAGATGTAGCAAATAAGTTAGGAGCAACCCTAGTCAATCCACTTTCTGCTAATATTTTAGATAAACGAGCCCTAGACCAGTTAGCTGCTAATCATCAAGTAATTGTTACGCTTGAGGATAATTCGTTAGATGGCGGCTTCGGGCAAAAAGTGGCTTCTTATCTGGGCAAAGAAAAAGTTAAGGTGCTCAATTACGGTCAAAACCGCGTTTATACCGATCAAACTCCAGTTAAAGAAATTTACCAGCAAAATCATTTAACTACTGCTCAAATTGTGGCGGATGTACAGCAGCTTTTATAATTGCAAACTATGGCTGCAAGGAGTTGATTAATAATGACTAAAAAACATAAAACTATCATAGCAGGCACATTGCTATTAGTGTTATTGCTACTTGCGGTTTACATCTTCAAAAACAACTACCAAAAAGAAAATGGTGCCAGCTTTCGCATCGCTACGCCGACACTTTTTGTACATGGCTGGGGCAGCAGTTACCATGCTGAAGAAAGTATGGTCGCTTATGCCCAAAAAAGTCATGCTACTAATTCTGTTATTCGTGCCGATGTTAGCTCTAAAGGTAAAGTCACTTTACTAGGGACAATTAAAAAACGGGCCAAGAACCCGATAGTTGAAGTCAATCTTCAAAATAATAAGAGCATTTTTGCCGGATTAAGTAATCAAACTTCTGCCATGAATAAAAGCAGCAATTATATTAAAGACGTAATTAATGCACTGCAAAAAAGGTATCGTTTTAATCGCATCAATTTAGTAGGACATTCAATGGGTAATTTACAAATTGCCTATTACTTGCGCAATAATGCCACTAATGCGCACATGCCTCAACTAAATAAACAGGTTTCGATTGCTGGTCATTATAATGGCTATGTTGGGGAACAAGGAGCACCAAATAAAACTGTCTTAAATCGCGCTGGCAAACCGCAAAAAATGAGTGCAGGCTACCGCGGACTTATAAGTTTGAGAAAAAAATTTCCTCAAAAAGCCGCAGTTTTAAATATCTATGGTGATATGGGGTCTGGCAGTGATGGTGATGTCACCGTTAACTCTGCCCGTTCTTACCGTTACTTAGTCAGTAAACGCGCCCGTTCATATCAAGAAAAAGAAATCAGAGGTCCTCGCGCCCAACATAGTAAATTACATGAAAACACACAAGTTGACCGTTTGCTAGTTAACTTTCTCTGGTAATTAGCTTACTGTATTTTACCTTGATCATATAAACTTATTTTGTTTTTTAACCGCGCAATGGTAACTTGAATATTTTTGTCTTGCTTTTCTAGCCTATGCAATTCTTTGACTAAAATTTGCCGTCTGGGTTTCTTAGTATCACTGCCCTGCTGCATCAATTTAGTATATTCCAGCAAATCATTTACCGGAATTTTCACCTGACGCATGCACTTAATAAAACTAATCCAAGTAAGATCTTTTTCTTCGTAGTTTCTGACGCCATGTTCCTTCTTTATCGCAGGTATTAAGCCCATCTTTTCATAGTATCTGAGAGTTACAGGAGTCAAATCTACTTTTTCAGCCACTTCTGATATTTTCATTATTGTTCCTCTTTCTGATAGACCTAAACTTAGATTTAAGTTTAAGCATTAGCTAAAAAAATATTGAGCTAAACACAGCGATTGTTCTTGCTTGTTTTACCTAATATTGATTGAAAAGTAACCTATAGTTAATAGTTATAGGCGCTTTTTATCTTTCGATTTTACCGATTAGTTAAAATTTTAGTCATACTACTTTTTTATGTAAAATACTTTTTAAACATGATCTTGTATAACTTGTTTGCATTAAAGGGACTTTTTAGCGGCAAAAACAATTTAGCAAGGAGAAGATAATATGGAACTAAGAGTTTTAAATTACTTTGTAGCCGTGGCCCAAGAAGGCAATATGACCCGTGCTGCCAGAAAGCTGCTTATCTCCCAGCCAGCTTTATCAAGACAAATTGCTGAACTGGAGGGCGAACTTGGCGTTAAATTGTTTAGCCGTAAGTCGCGGCATTTAGCTTTAACTCCAGCAGGTCATTATTTACTTGAACAGGCACAAGAAATTTTAGATTTAACTGCTAAAACCAAAAGAAACTTGACAAAAGCTTCTTTTATTAGTGGCGACTTGACCATCGCTGCGGGAGAAAGCCTCGGGATGCAGCGGGTCATGAATGTGGTCAGCGCAATTATTAAAGAGCATCCTTCTGTTAAAATTCACTTATTAAGTGGGGACTACAGTTATGCCGAACGCAAGTTAGACAACGGGACGGTTGACTTTGCAGTCATTATTGGCAACGTTCCTTTAGCTAATTACGCCTCTTTAACTTTACCCGAAAGAGATACTTGGGGAATTTTAATGCCTGCTAATGATCCTTTAGCGCAAAAAGCAGTGATCAAACCAGGAGATTTACAAGGACGCTCTTTATTAAATTCACAGCAAGCGCAAAAAATGCACCTTTTTCAAAACTGGCTAGGAAATTATTACGATTCAGTCAATTTTATTGGCAGTTACAATTTAAATTTTAACGGTACTTTGATGGTTAAGAATCATGCCGCATTAATGCTTACTCTAGATAAATTAGCTGATACTTCGAAAAATTCGGGCATTACGTTTAGAAAATTACAGCCAGAGCTGCAGCAAGCTATTAGGGTAGTTTGGAAACGTGAAGTTAACTTATCACCAGTTGCAGAATTATTTTTAAAATTATTGCAGGAATCAATTTTTGAGTAATAGGATTTAATGCAATAAAAGAAAAAGAGTTTAAGAGACTTAAAAAGCCCTATAGCCATAAGCTACAGAGCTTTTTAGTGTTAGCTGCCAGTACTTTGGTATTTTTGTAAAAACACTCGCCATAACTGATAAATTAGGATAAAAAAGAATACACAGGCGCCAGGAATTAGTAAAAGCCAGACCCACTCGTGCTTAACTGCAATTTTTTCTTGTGGAATTGAAGCAACCCAGCCGATTGGCAAGATAAAGGTCATAATTAGCCTTAAAGCCGACGAATAGATCGCTAACGGGTATTTACTCATGTCAAAAAAGTCAAATGTTGTTTCTGCCAAGTTGGCTAAACCATTAGAAAGTAGTGCAACGATATTACCTAATACAGCTAGTCCTAAGAAGATGAGAGAAGTAAAAAGCGAGATAAAAATAAACATGACCGTGATATACCACGGATTATGTAACTGAATATCCACAATTATCAACAACAAAAGCGCAACAATTAAATCGCCCCACGCATCTTCATCGACTCGTTCATTAACAAGCTGAAATAAAGGATTGACGGGTTTAATTAAGATTGTATCTAAGCGCCCGTCATGAATATAATCAGAAATGTTGAGTGCATTGATAAAAAAGCAGCGAAAAATAGCAAAAGCTAAAGTTGCCAAGGCATAAGTTAAAAGCAGCTGTGCAAAACTATAGCCTTTAATGCGGGGCACAATATTAAAAATAAATCTTAAAGCGAGGATATTAAGCAAGTTTTGAATGATCATCCCTGCTAGCGCAAAATAAAAGTCCAGGTCATAAACAGCAAGTGATTTTAAATTTACTTTTAAATAAGTGGCTAACAATTTTAAATATCTCATTATTACCCTCCTTGAATCACAGTTGAAACAACGGAGCGCTTAAACAAGAATTTAAAAAGCACGTTGAACAGGATAATGTAGAAAAGCTGGATCAAAACTACTTGAATAAATAAACTCCACGATGGCTTTTGTGCCAGCATTCCTACTGCACCAAATGAATACTGAAATGGTAAAAAAGATGCCAGCTTTTTAATTATTGCAGGATAAAAATTGGCAGGAAACATGTTGCCGGCTAATACCAGCAGTATTGCTTCTTTAAAAGTGGAGATGCCCCAAATACTATAGGTATAAAAAGAAAATGTTCCTAGGAGTAGCTCCAGTTCAAAATACAATAAATACGCCAAAGTGGTTGTTACTAAGACCATGAAAATTGTGCTCACTGCAATTTGAAAATTCAGAATCCATAAAAAAACTAATAAATCCACTGTACCAATCACTGCAAATTTGACAACTGAATAGCCAATACTTTCCCACAGTAGCTGCGTTGCAAATGCTACTGGTTTTAACAGGTCAAGTGCAATATCACCAGAACGAACTTTATCATTCACATCGTAGCTGGTTTTAGGAAAAAGCACGGTCAAAAGCTGCATTAATACCAAATAACTAATTGTTTGTTTAAATTCACCGTTTGGCTTGCCAGTTAGAACAGCTTGCCACAAAAAATACTGTACGGTAAGCGAAATTAAAGATGAAAACAGCCAGAAAATCAAAGCATATTTTGAGGCTAGACCTTTTTTTATTCCTATTTTAATGAGCATTAGCCTATATTTCATTGCTGCACCTCCTGCTGTTTGAGGTGCGCCAATAAATATGCCAATTTATTGCTCTTAACTTCAATATTGGCAACTGGGATGCGGGCAGTAATTGTACTTAACACTTCTTTCAGATTTTCTTGCTTAATGCCTGCAATCTGATATGAACCGTTTTTAAGCTGCATCATGTTGGGCCATTGCTTAATTAAATCAGCACTTAATTTATCTGCACTGGTAAACGTGACCGTTGTGGGCACATCTAATTCTGCTAGTTGTAGACTACTTTGATCTAATACCAACTGACCTTTATTCAAAATTAAAATGCGTGAGCATACTTTGGCTACTTCATCGAGATCGTGCGAAGTGAAAATGATCGTTTTATCAGTTAATTGTTGTAAAAATTGCGTGATGCTATTTTTAGTCAGAACGTCAAGTCCAATTGTGGGTTCATCTAAAATAAGCAGTTCAGGATCGTGAATAAGAGCTGCAATAAATTCAGCCTTCATCCTTTGACCCAAACTAAGGTTGCGCACCGGTTGCGTTAAAAACTCGGTAGCCTGCAACATCCGCGCTAACTTTGTTACCCGTTTGGTAAAAATATCCTCCGGTACTTGATATATTTCACGGTTGAGTTTGAAGGTGTCTATTGCGGGCAAGTCCCAGCGTAATTGGCTTCTTTGCCCGAATACTACTCCTATTTTAGCCGCATTTTTTTGTCTGTTATTAAGCGGATCTCTACCAAAAGTCTTGATACTGCCGCCATCAGGCTGCAAAATACCTAAAATCATTTTGATCAAGGTTGACTTGCCGGAACCATTTAACCCCACTAAGCCAACATGATCTCCTTGATGAATCTCTAGAGAAACATTTTTTACTGCGTCAAAAATGCGATATTCTTTGTGAAACAGCTTAGCTGCTTTCACCTTACGATACCGTTTCGCCAGGTTCTTGGTTTCAATTATCATTAATTATTCCCCAATACTTAATTCAGAGTGCAGATTTCTTCCCCAAATAAAAACCAGCACTCACCTTGAACCGGCGTTTCCAAATCATAGCGCCATTATAGCGCTTAATTCTTATTTTTCCAAACTCCTGCAGTTACTTTGAAAACAAAGCCAAGATAAAAATGGCCACAATTACCAAGATATCTGCGAACTTCATCTTTTCTTTAAGGAAAATATCGCCAAAGATGACACTGTATAAAGAGGTCATGTTTAAAAAGATCCAGGCAATGCTTGAGTTGGGTGAAGACGTTGCCAAAGTATAAGTTACTTGCGCTAAAAGAGTCAAAATCGCCCGGGAACCATAAATTAGATAAACCTTACCTTTGAGATTTTCAGCGCTGATCTTGAGAGTCCTGTTTTTATAAATAAAAGTAATTAAGGTAATTAAACAACGCACATAAATTGTCATGATAGTAAAAAAGACCAGATCAATCGGTTTGATAAGGCCTTTGGTTAATAACGGTGAAAGTGCTGCTTGAATAATCAACAAGGGCGCAATTACGGCAAAAGTCGTCAACAAGTTTTTCAAATTTAAATTATTATGACGCTGCTCGAAAACAATATAAATAACTACTATTACAGTGGAAATAATAGAAACTAAATATGAAGATTTGCTAAAGTAGCCCATAGTCAGCAAGATGGCCCAAGGAATAAAAAGATCGGTCACCTTGCTCAAAAGCACAGACTGCATAATTGAAACTTTTTTGAACACATAGCTGTAACCATAGGCAACTATCTGCGCCAAAAAAGCATATAAAAGGACTTTAATAATATAGTTGTTGGTTATTCTGGGACTGGGAAAACTGTGCAGGACGTAAATTAGAAAGAAAGTTACTAAAACCGAACTGCATATATTATTTAAGAAGTTCACATCGATTGAACTTTGCTTCCGATACCCCATTTGGTAACGGTCAATAACTGATATTATTCCCCTGGAAAATGAAGAAATAGTGGCAAAAATAATCAACCAAATATTACTGATAATCATGGTTCCTCCAAATGACAAATTTTGTTTAAAACTATTATTAATATTTTGGTCTTTGCAGCCACAATTAAAAAGTCAGAGAAATAGTTATTACCAGTAACTAGACATTGTTCAGTTACTAAAATCCAGCCATTGGACATACAAAGTTTAAATGTATTCAAATGATATCCACTAAAGACTAATCATAAAAATACAGTATTTGGTTTAAATAGTATTTTATTATACACCAAGTTTTAAACTTGATCTTTATATTTATGCTTAATTTATATTCTTCCCTTAGACCATAACAAAAAAAGACTATAAAAGAGCTTTTTTATTGACAAAATTTCATTACAGTACTAGATTATAAACTGTAAGCGGATACTTTTAATCTTTTTTAAAGATATGAGTTATCATTATTATGAACGATTTTTAAAGAATATTGAAAGGAGATGTTATATGTTTTATGAAAAGAAAAAATAAAAAAAAGTTAACCGCTAAGTTAACTCTTGTTTCTATGGTATTACCGTTTGCAATACTTAATCTCTTTCCATATCAGAGCATTACTAACGATTACCATATATCCATTAGTATTAATGTACAATAATTTATCAATTATTGCAAGAATTAAATAAATATAGAAACTTATTTATGTTTCTTGAGTTATCATTATTGTTTTAGATGGTTGTTAGATCAATAATGGTTAATCATTAGTATTAATAATAACTTCGCCAATTTGTAATTTAAATTAGCATAATTATTAATTATAGTTTTGGGCTGACTTCTGATATTCGTCAAAGTCAGCCTTTTTGTCACTTAAAATTCATTTTTCTAACTCATTGTTCTTTACAAGTAAGTAACTACTTACTATAATATTTATTTGTGAGTGATTACTCACTTTAGGAGGAAATATGAACAATTTTATTGAAATTCATAACTTAGTTAAAAAATATGGTAAAGAAATCATTTTGAACAATGTTAATTTAACACTTAAAAAAGGCGAAATCATCGGGTTAATTGGTCCTTCTGGTGCAGGAAAAACAACAACAATAAAAACTGCTTTAGGAATGGAAAAGGCGGACTCGGGATCTGCCTTAGTTTTAGGAAAGCAGATGCCGAATAGAAAAATTTTAGGTGAAATTGGCTACATGGCGCAATCAGACGCCCTATATACTTCACTAACAGGAGCAGAAAACCTGGAATTTTTTGGTGAAATGAAGGGTGTTGCTAAAAAAGATATAGCAGAACAAATTGAATATGTTGCTGAGGTTGTTGATTTAACAGATGCATTAGATAAATATGTTAAAGAGTATTCCGGAGGCATGATGCGCCGCCTGTCGCTAGCAATTGCCCTACTTTCTTATCCTAAATTACTTGTTCTAGATGAGCCCACTGTCGGAATTGATCCCGCTTTACGTAGAAAAATCTGGCATGAATTAAATAATTTACGCAGTCAAGGCTGCAGCGTATTAATCACCACTCATGTTATGGATGAGGCTGAAAAAACTGACCGCGTCGCCTTGCTTCTTCATGGTGAAATTATTGCTTTTGATCATCCGCAAGTTCTTGAACAGAATTATGGCGTACCAACTATTGAAGATGTCTTTTTAAAAGCAGAACAAAAGGAAGGAGAAAAATAATGAGAGTAACAGCAATTGTCAAAAAAGTTTTAAAAGAACTTTTTCGTGATAAAAGAACTTTAGCAATGATTTTTCTGGCACCAATTTTAGTCTTGTGGTTGATGAATGTAATGTTTGCTTCCAATTCATCAACCAATGCTAAGCTGGCAGTGGTTGATGTCCCTCATCAAGTAAACAAAAACTTAGACAAAGTGGATCACGTTTCCATAAAACAATATACCGACAGAACTCAAGCAAGAAAGAAACTAAAACAAAATAAAATCGATGGTGTGATCTACTACCACCACAATAAATACTATGTAGATTATGCTAATACGGATTCGAGCAAAACTGCTCTGACCAAACAAGCTTTGAAAGCTGCAATCACAGGGCAGTCAATTACCAAAATAAAACTTGCATTAACTCGAAGTCAAAAACAATTAGTTAAATTATCTAAACAATTAGCTATTGTAGCGCAAAAAAATGGTATGCAGGTACCGACTAAACCAAGTGTGCAAAAGAAACCTAAACAAAAGAAGGCAAAAAAAGCTAAGATTATCAATAAGTATTACTACGGTAACAGTGATACAGGCTTTTTTAATAAGATTGAGCCCATCTTAGTTGCCTTCTTTATCTTCCTGTTTGTTTTTCTTATTTCAGGAATGGCATTGTTAAAAGAAAGAACCACAGGGACTTTGGACAGATTATTGGCCACTCCCGTTAAAAGAAGTGAGATCATCTATGGTTATATGATTAGTTATGGCATAGTTGCTGTCATTCAATCAATAATCATTATTGGTGTCACAATCTGGTTATTAAATATTGAAGTAGCAGGCAATGTGTTGTGGGTAATTTTAATTAGTATTCTAGTAGCAATGGTTGCTTTAGCTTTCGGTTTCTTGCTATCAACCATTGCAGAATCAGAATTTCAAATGATGCAGTTTATCCCACTTGTAGTTGTGCCACAAATATTCTTCTCAGGTATTATTCCCCTCGATTCAATGGCGAACTGGGTATCTTACCTGGGTAAAATACTGCCACTAACTTATGCGGGAGACGCATTAAATCAAGTAATACTTTACGGCCGCGGATTTGAATCATTTGCTGGCGATATGCTAGCTTTATTAATATTTATAGTTGTCTTAGTAGCATTAAACATTGTTGGCTTAAAACGGTACCGCAAAGTATAATTAAGCTAAAAGCAGAAAAAGGTGATATTTTTGGTCCAAGTTATTTCCGCATATGAAAAAGAACTAAACAATGAAAAAATTCCAGCCGGGAAAAAGAAGGTATTGTTAGCAGCACTTGATTTATTTTCAAATCAAGGCTTTCATGCTACTACCACCTCTAAAATCGCAAAAGCGGCTGAAGTGAGCGAAGCCACAATTTACAAATATTTTCAGTCTAAAGATGATTTGCTAAAAAAACTGCTCAGTCCCTTATTTATTGAATTACAGCAAGACTTTATTGGTAGTCTTTCCCAATATCAAACTTTGGACGCATTGGTCACTTTTATTGTCAAAGACCGACTTGAATTTATTAAAACCAACTTTGATTTTATCAAGCTGCTTTTACAAGAAATACTGACTGACCCCAAATTATTGCAATATTTTAAAGATCTAATCAGTAAGGAAACTGATTTTATTAATGTGTTCAACAGTTGGAAACAAAAATTTTCTGAAATTGACTCGAGCTTAACTCCAATTGAAATAATTAGAATAATTATTGGACCTATAGGAGCCTTTGCCTTACAAACAGATCTCTTTAATTACCAAGATTCAGACGCTGCTACTAATTATGCCTTAATCAAAAAGCAAATAATCGCTGGACTAACCAATTAAGAGCAGTTTAGTTTCACATAAAAAGACTAGGATTTTTTCACCCCAGTCTTTTTATATTATTTACGCTTTACTATATGCCAGTCCTCGTTTTAGTCTCTTCCAAAAACTGGTATCTTCTGTTTGTAAAATTACGCCTTGATAGATTTTACTAATGTATACTGTTAAACCAACAATACTTACTATTAAAATTACCAGCGACAGAATAACTTCCATATTACCAGCATGACCGTTAATTATACGAATTGGCATCATAAATGAGGAAAAGAATGGCACATAGGATAATACTTGCGGCAGAATTTGTTCGGGGTTGGAAATAAAGGCAAGCGACAGGAAAAAGGCAATAAGGGAAATCATCGTAGTGCCTTGAGCGGCTTTTGAAGAATCTTCTGGCTTGGCTACTAAAGCTCCTGAAAAAGCTGCCAATATCGTATAAATAATTACACCAAGAATCAGGAAAATGAGATTGACATTTACCAAATTGCCCAGAATTTTATTTATTACTACCTGGTTGTCATGCATGAAAGACGCCGTAATTTTTGCATGTAAAGCCCAACGGTAAGTGGCCCAGCCGCCAACAATATAGATTAAAAGTTGCGTAATAATTACACCAAAAATACCCAGAATTTTGCCTAAGAAATATTTTGCCGCAGTTGTACTGGAGAAAATGATTTCCATAATCTTCGTACCCTTTTCAGAAGCTATTTCTTGAGCTGTAATGCTACTGTAGGAAAGCAAAACCATGTAAACGACCATAATCACTATAATTAATGACACCATTTTAGCCAGTTTATCGCCCAGCTGCTTTTTCTGGAGGATCTCACTATACTGCGGTTGCTGTTGTAAGGCCTTAAGCTGATGTGGTGCTAATTGCGCCTTTTGCAAATTCAGTTGACTCTGCAAGACTTGTAAATAGCTTTTTACTTTGGGCTTTAGTTCATCATCAATAGATGATATTCCATGATAAATGGCCTTAACTTGGTTTTTTTGCATGCCAAATACCAGGTAACCATCAATCTTTTCTTTTTTGACAGCCTTTTTAGCAGATTCAGCGGTTTTAATTTTAGCATCAACATATTTATCATTATTTTTAATAAAGTTTTGGCGAACTTGCTCATTGGAACTGATAACTGCAATCTGGCTGTCTGGATCAGAACTAGCACCGATAGCTCCTCCTAAAGCACTACATCCAATTATGAAAAATGGGCCCAGAATCAAAAGCAGAAAAGACCAAGACTTAACTTGATGCCAATAAGTTTGCAGCGTTACGGTCCATAACTTATTCATGTTGTTCACCAGCTTCCATTCTAAATATTTCGTCAAGTGTTGGTGGTTGTTGCCGAAATTCTTCAATATATTCTCCATTTGTTAAGGCATCAAAGACTTCCGCACCACTATTTTCATCGTCAATTCGTAAAAGATATTGACCATGCGCTTTCTTTTCCACTTTTTTAACGTGAGGGAGCTGCAGCAATTCTGCAAGCGACTTATTTGTTTTGCAGTAAATTTCCGTTTTACCAAATGAGTCACGAACAGCGTCAACTGTACCACTTAAAACAACTTGTCCCTTTTTCAACATGATCAAACTATCGCAGATTTCTTCAACATTTGACATATCATGACTGGAAAAAATAATTGCTGCATTATTCTTTTTAGCATCTAAAACTGCGTTTTTAAGCAAATCTGCATTTACCGGATCCAAACCACTAAAGGGCTCATCCAAAATAATTAACTTGGGCTGATGAATTAAAGTACAAATTAACTGCACTTTCTGCTGATTACCCTTCGAAAGTGTTTTTATTTTGTCACTTTTCTTACCCTGGACATCAAAGCGTTTTAACCATTTATCAATTTGCGGTTTTATTTCTTTTGCCGGACAACTTTTTAGCTGCGCCAAATAAACAATTTGTTGTTCAATAGTCATTTTGGGTAGTAAACTGCGTTCTTCTGGTAAGTAGCCGATAGTATCGAAAGTTTTCTCAGTAATGGGCTGATCTTCCCAAGTAATTTTTCCTTCATAGTGCAGAAAGTTTAAAATACTATGGAAAGTCGTAGTTTTCCCTGCGCCATTTTGACCAATCAAACCCATGATTTCACCAGGCTGAATGGTAAAGTTAACGTCTTTAAGAGCCTGAAAATCACCAAAGCGCTTACTTAAATGCTCTACTTTTAGCATAGCTCCCTCCTTTATTCTAATAACAATATAAGCAGATTTTACTATATGCACTAATATAAGCGCAATACTTTTTTTAAGCAGACTTAAAGCAATAATATTTACACTACTACTTTCATTCATTTTTTATTGGGTTTTAGTCCAAAGTAAAAGGCTAATAAATTATGTTAACGAAGCATTAATTTATTAGCCTTTTAAAGTTTATGATCAAATATTTTTAGTGGAAGTTTGTAATTGCCTGTGCAATAGGTACTGAGCCATTGGTAATATCAAATTCCTTTTGGTGTAATTTTCCCGTTAAAATAATGTTAGCAACTGTTTTGGCCACATCTTGACGAGTAATTGTCATATCTGCAATAGAATCAGTAAAATGACTTGCTACTTTAATTTTCCCTGTTGCCTTTTGATTAGTCAGTGCAACTGGTCGTAAAATTGTGTAGTCCAGTGAGCTGTGTAACAACCATTGATCAGCATAATATTTTGCCGCATAGTAATAATTTTGCGGTCCTGCTGCTGGTGTATTATCCGACCAAAAGCTGCGATCGTCAGATTTAATTGCACTAATCATGATAAAACGGTGAACGCCAGTTTCTTTTGCCGCGTTAATTGCTTTGACTGCTCCATCAAGGTCAATCATCATCGTTGCATTAGCACCGGTTTTGCCACCTGAACCCGCCGCAAACACTACTACATCGACCGTTTGCATGGCTTTTGCCAATTGCCCTTGCGGTCCTGCTAGATCAATAAATGCGGTAGTAATTCCCTTTTCTTGATAGGCTTTTTCCTGCTCATGGGAGCGCAAACCGGCAATGACCTGGCAAGTCGTACTTTCTTGTAGCATTTTTACCAATAATTGCCCAATCTGTCCGTGAGCACCAATTATCAGAACTTTCATTTCAATCACTCCATCCACAATAGTTCATTTTATTATAGTTTAACCGCGTATTTCAAAAATGCATTATAAAAGGGCTCTTGACTAATCACTATTAGTTTTAGAACCCTTTTAGATAATTCAAATGTTTTATTAATTAATCATATCATTATATATTAGCTAAATTCTTCTTCTTGGGAGCATTCTTAGGACTATCAGCGTCATTCTCCTTATAGCCAAAGAAGTAAGTTAAAGCAAATGCTGCAATAATAGTAACAATAGAAGCAATCCAGAAGTTTAACAAGTTGTTTGGATTGCCTTGCCCAGCTTTAGGAACAAAGGATGGAAAGCCAATCAGGCTGCCAGTAAAGCCATACATATCAACTTTAAGCAGACCGTTGACCAGACCACCAATGGCAGCACCAAGACTTGAAGTCATAAATACACGACCATACTTTAAGTTAACACCGTACATTGCCGGTTCAGTAATACCAACAGCCGCGGAAATAGCAGCACTTAAAGATAAGCCCTTTAGGTCAGGATTGTGCTTTGTCTTAAACCAAACAGCAAGGGCGCCGGCACCTTGGGCGATCATTGTTACTGAAACAATACCGTTTAAGATACTGTGTCCAGTAGCTGCTATATCATTCGCAATAATTGGCACTACTGCCCAGTGCAGTCCGAAGATAACCAGTATCTGGTAAAGACCACCGATAATGAGACCAGAAAGTGCAGTGTTGACAGTTAACAGCCATTGCAATACTTTAGCAATTCCCGTAGAAATAAATGAAATTACAGGACCCACAATAATTAAGACTGTCATCCCTACTAAAAAGATTTCTACTAGCGGAGTAAAAATTTGTCTTAATGTGACTGGCATCCACTTTTTAATCCACGGTTCAATCTTAGCAGCCATCCAAGCCGCAAAAATCATTGGGAAAATTGAATAAGTATATTGTGGAATATGAATTGGAATACCAAAGAAATTGGCATTAATACCAACGCCAGCTAGAAAGTAACTGAATTTACCACTGGCATAAATTTTTACTAAATCAGGATAAATCAGAAAGCCGCCGATAATAGAAACAACTACCGGGTTAGAACCTAAT
The DNA here is from genome assembly GCF_016102025.1 of Lactobacillus sp. M0393. NCBI lineage: Bacteria > Bacillati > Bacillota > Bacilli > Lactobacillales > Lactobacillaceae > Lactobacillus > Lactobacillus sp. M0393. The sequence continues at coordinate 34,674 of NZ_JACFPK010000009.1, forward strand.
CTTTGAGCAGCAGTAAAGCCAACGATTAAAGGCAGGAAGTAAAACGACGCATCCCCCATCGCATTGATAATAGTGTAAGTTGGAGAAGCCGTAGACATGTGGCAAAAGTTAGTTAAAATGTTGAGAATACCTTTTAACATACCACTGGCTGCCAGCAAACCAATCACAGGCATCATAGAGCCGGTAATTACGCCTATTAACTGGAAGAAGCCATTTTTAATCTTGCCACCAAGAGATTGATTAGTCTCTGGAGCAGGAGCAGCAGGTGCAGGCTCACCTTGTCCAGCATATTCAGGCCCAAGTAGTTTAATTAGCTCGTCGTAAACATCTTCTACCGTTTGCCCAATTACTATCTGATATTGGTTATTAGCACGAGTAACATCTATTACTCCTTTAATGTTGTTAACTTCATCATCATTCGGAATGCTATCATCGTTTAAAGTAAACCGCAAACGAGTAAAACAGTGCATAACGTTTTTAACATTATCGGCGCCGCCAACAGCCTGAACAATTTCACGCGCTGTAGTTTGATATTTATTTTCATTTTTATTAGCTGTAGCTGGTGCTGCTTTAGCCTGTTTTAATGTAATAGTAGCAGCTGATTCGCCAGCAGCTTTAGTACCCAGAGCAAGGTCAATGCCAGCTAGAACATCTTGAGTATTTGTAATTGCCAAGATGACGGTATCATCTTTTTGAGCATCTTTAATCGCTTGCAGATCCATCGTCCCCAATTGCTGTCCCGCTTTTACCTCAGAGTTTGCTGCTACTTGCAAATCAAATGGTTTGCCGTTAAGTTCGACAGTATCTATGCCAAAGTGAAGCATAACTTCCACACCGTCTGCAGTCTGCAGGCCAAGTGCGTGCTTAGTTTCAGCCACCATTATCACTTTACCTGTTACAGGCGAGACAATCTTCCCAGAGCTAGGTTTAACGGCAAAACCTTCACCTAGCTTCTTCTGAGAAAAAACCGGATCATTAACATCCTCGAGGTTAATGACCTCACCGGCAACAGGTGCCAGTATTTTTATCGTATTACTCATAATTACGCCTCCATGAAACAACCATATAGCAGGTCGTCATATATATTGATAACGCTTTCCTTAAGATTATAGTTCTTGTATAGACAAGTGTCAACAAATTGCTTATTATATTGTTGTAATAAATAATTTTGTATTATTTACCAGACTAGACAGGTTAAAAATTAACATAAGGTGGTATGATTAGTGTTAAAAGGTGGATAACAAATAATGAGAGCTAAATATTTACAAATTGCGGCAGATTTAACGAATAAAATTAGGCATGAGCAGTATGTTGCCGGTGATTTCTTGCCAAGTGAACCAGCACTATCAGAGCTATATAATGTTTCACGTGAAACCATCAGGAAATCTTTAAATGAACTCTTAGATGCTGGCCTAATTCAAAAAATAAAAGGTAAAGGTTCAGTAGTTATTAATGCCGCGCGCATTGCCTTCCCAATCTCTAATATTGAATCCTTTGATGAACTTAATAAACAAAAGCAAATGCATGCTACGACCAAAATATTGGAATTAAAAGACACGCAGGTGCCTTTGACTATTATTAAGCATTTATCTTTAACAGAAACTGCTGCAACTTATGTGTCCCGTTTACGATTAATCAATGATGAACCAATTGTGGTTGATGAAGATTATATTTTAAAAAAATATGTACCTAAAATCTCGGCTAAGCAAGCTCAAAGCTCGTTATATCAGTATTTTGAAGATGATTTAGGACTTGAAATTGATTATGCCACTAAAACTATTACCGTAGAACCAGCCAGTCAAAACGTAATGAAACAGTTGCAGCTTACCGATACCAACTTGGTTGTAGTAGTGCGCAGTTTAACCTATTTAAAAGATACATCTTTTTTTCAATATACTATTTCCCAACATCGGCCCGACAAATTTAAATTTGTAGACTTTGCACATAGAAAAGCACAAAATGGAGGACTTATATTATGAGTTTAGCTGACAAAGTGATTTACCAAATATATCCCAAATCATTTTATGACAGCAATGGTGACGGGATCGGTGACTTAAGGGGGATTATCCAAAAAATTCCTTACTTAAAGAAATTAAATATTGATATGATTTGGTTTAATCCGTTTTTTGTATCTCCCCAGAATGATAATGGTTATGATATTGCTGATTACTATAGTATTGATCCACTGTTTGGTACAATGGCTGACTTTGAAGAACTAGTCACAAAGCTTGGGCAAAATCATATTGGTGTGATGCTAGATATGGTCTTAAATCATTGTTCTACTGATCACATTTGGTTTAAAAAAGCCTTAGCTGGAGACGAATATTATCAGAAGTTTTTCTACATTAGAAAGCCTAAAGCAGATGGCAGTATGCCCAACAATTGGACATCTAAATTTGGTGGCTCAGCCTGGGCACCTTTTGGAAATAGTGGTAAATATTATCTTCATTTATACGACAAAACTCAAGCTGATTTGGACTGGCACAATCCTGCAGTGAGAAAAGAACTATTTAAGGTAGTTAACTTTTGGCGTGACAAAGGGGTTAAAGGCTTTCGCTTTGATGTAATTAATGTTATTGGCAAAGATGAAAAACTTACTGACGCACCCCAGAACACCGCCAGTAAGCTAATGTATACTGATCAGCCCATAGTCCATCAATATCTAAAAGAATTAAATCAAAAAACTTTTGGTCAGCAGCCAGATACAATTACTGTCGGGGAAATGTCATCGACGACTATTGCTAATTCTGTTGCTTACACTAGAAAAGATAATCATGAGCTGTCAATGGTTTTCACTTTTCATCATCTAAAAGTTGATTACAAAGATGGCCAGAAATGGACCAGGATACCTTTTGACTTTTCCGCTTTAAAAAATGCTCTTAACGAGTGGCAGATTGGAATGAGTCAAGGTGGCGGCTGGAATGCTCTCTTTTGGAACAATCATGATCAGCCTTGGGCCTTAAGTCGTTTTGGTGATCCTATTAATTTTCGCGAAAAATCTGCAGAAATGCTGGCTACCGTAATGCATCTATTACGTGGTACACCTTATATTTATCAAGGTGAAGAAATTGGCATGGTCAATCCTAATTACCAGACAATCACTGACTATGTAGATGTAGAAACGCTTAACGCTTATGACGAGCTTAAACAGGAAGGCTTAAGTGACGCCCAAGCTCTGGTAATTATTCAGGCTAAATCTCGTGATAATAGCAGAACCCCCATGCACTGGGATGACACTGCTAATGCCGGTTTTACTACAGGAACTCCTTGGCTTAGGCCTAAAGATCAAGATAAAATTAATGTTGCAGCTGAATTGGATCACGGTGAGATTTTCCCTTATTATCAAAAACTGATTTACTTGAGAAAACATTATCCCATTATCGCCAAGGGAAGTTATGAACCGCTTGACTTGGATCATCCACAAATTTTTGCTTATTGCAGACTTTATCACGGGCAAACCTTACTGGTAATTAATAACTTTTATGGTAAAAAAATTACTTATAGCTTGCCTGACACTTATCAAGGACAACAAGCACAAACATTGATTAGCAATTATCATAAAAATTTACAGGAAGTACCAAAAACTGTAGAGTTACATCCTTATGAATCACTGGCCTTGTTAATATAGATTAACGCAAAAATACCTCCAAATTTGTCCTAAATTTGGAGGTATTATCTTTGAAAATCGAATCTATTTTTGTTTATCAAAAATACCTAGCCGATAAGTAAATCATTAGCTTTAACTTCTGCACCGTCGTCCTGGTTCAGTTTGATTTCTTTTTCATATCCACTAGTGAACACAACAATGACAGTAGGGTCTAATTTGTTATCAGTTACTACGTTCTTATCAAATACTTCTAATTTTTGACCTTGAGTTACCTCGTCATCTTGGTTTACCATCACTTCAAAGCCTTCTCCTTTTAAGTTCACAGTATCAATCCCAATATGAATAAGAATTTCGACACCTTGTGCAGTTTTTATACCTACGGCATGCTTTGTCTTGGGAAGAGCCTCAATTTTACCTGCTACAGGTGCATAAACGGTTACTTTATCCTCATCTGGAATAATGGCAAAACCGTCTCCCAGCATTTTTTGTGCAAAAGCCGGATCGTTTACCTTTTCAATTTTTTCAAGTTTGCCACTAATTGGTGCAGTGACCGTAAAGTCTTCCTGCTTCTCTTGTTTCTTACCAAACCACTTAAACATTCTTCTGACCTTCTACTTTCATTAATCTTAAGTAATTAATTTCATGTTTTATTACAATTTTAGCTTTCTAACTATTAACAAATATATACTTTTAATCAAGAAAAACTAGTAATGAAAAAACATTTTCTTGTTTTTTAAGAAAATCACTCCAAAAGTGCTTTTTCCGTTAACTCTCGATATAGCAGCTTGTTCATACTTAATTCACAAAAAAATCCAATACGTAACAGTAAAAATACTTCTCTCTAATCTCATCTTTAACAAGAGAATTCTGTACTATTCAAAATCAAAATTAAAATCTTGAATAAACTTGATAAATTGATAGACAATTCTTTTCGCATTATTTTTCTGTGTAATGGCTACTAAATCAACTTGCGGTTCCCAGTCAAGGGGAACATAGGCTAAGCTGCTGTCAAGTTCAGGATAAATACAGTAAAGACCTAATCCCAGACCTTGATTTGCCTTAAGCAAAACATTTAAAGAAGATATTTCAGCGGCATAAGTAATATTTAAATCTCTATTCAGATGAATAATCTTATTTTGTAAATTAATGATATCTGTCGCTGCCCATCTGTTATCTAAAAACAGTAATTTTTCACTCTGAAAATCCGTCAATTTAATTATACTTTTTTTACTCAAAGAGTTATTTCGAGGAACAATTACTTTGAACAGCTCTGTTTCAATTGGATAGACCTTAATATTATTTAAATCTTCAGCTTCCAATCCAGTTGTCAGCATAACATCCAAATTGTTAGACACCAATTGCTGCTTTAATTCGTTGCGATTCAAATTTACCAGTACAAATTTAACTTGAGGGAACATTTTTTGAAATTGACTTAGCCAAAGGGGAATATATTTATCATTAAAAGGATTATATGAATAGCCAAAATTTATTTGCAATCTTTCTTTTTTATCTTTTTCCTGAATCTCCTGTACTGCAGAATTATAGTTATTAATTAATGGCCTTATTTTTTGATAAAAAACTTCACCACTTTTCGTTACATTAACATAGCGCTTGTTACGATTAAACAACTTAACGCCAATTTCATCCTCGATAGCATTAATATCATGTGTGACAGTTGGCTGGGTTACATGAATTGCCTTAGCAGTTTTGGTAAAATTTTTTGTTTCAACTAAATTAACAAAAGTAACAAGTTTTTTTATATCCATATCTTTTTCCTTATAAGTTATTTCTATTATTAATAACTGATATTAATTTCACTTATAATTATAAATAAAATATACTATTTTTGTAAACGGTTTATACAATAAATAAGGAGATCAAAAATGGTTAAACATACAGAAGAAGCTACCAGTGCCTGGATTACCGAAACAGCTAAAAAAGTTAATGCTGCTAAGGGTACAGATTATGTAGAATTAGATCAAGGATTATTAACTGTTGACCAAATCGATGCATTGCTCAACTGCTTGCCACTTGAATTAATCACTATTGACAAAGACGATCGTTATGTCTATTGCAATAATGAAATTCCTAAGAAAATGTTACTTTCACCTCGGTGGCCTGAAAAACTTGGCCAAACTTTATCTGAAGTTCACAAAAAGACTTCAATGCCTCATGTTCAAGAAATAATGGATTACGCCAAGACTGGCCAAACCTATAAACTTATTAAACCAAGTGATAACGAATATATGGTTGCCTCTTTTAAGAATATGACTGACAAAAATGATCAATATGCTGGCGTGACTGAATGGATTGTTGATTTATTACCAATCATTAACTGGTACCTAAAACAAACGGGACAGAAACTGGTTCCTGATGAAACTAAAAAGGCAACCGATGTAGATTCCGGTGCCTCAATGCAGTCATAAATAAAATTTTTATGTTTCTTAGCCCCTAGCTGTGGACTAATTTCTGATATTCTATCGGAGTTAGTCCTTTTTAGTTTGACCCTATTTTTTCATTGTAGTAGTCACTGTATTACGATTCAATTTAGATTCTTAAACATAAAAGTTAATGCTTTTTCTCTGTTATAATGAAGCTGGAGGCAACAGCCTATCTGATATGGATAGGAGGTGGTTCCAATGGAAATAGCAAAATTATTTATACAATTTTTTCTTGATTTGCTTAGAGAACTAACAGTTTTCTTAGTTAAAAAACGCTGGCTAAACGACAAGAAAAAAAAGAAGTAAGTTGCCTTCCTTCTTTAATAATTAGCATGCAAAAAAGCTCTATTGTTGGGATAGAGCTTTTTGTGTGATTCCAGTGGGATCGCTAAACTATTTATACATTTATATTTTAGCATAAAATTGTTGCAAAAAGAAAACAAAAGTAACGAAAAGCTAACAAAAGTGCCTAAAAAAGAGAATTACCAATTTTCAAAGTAATAGTTCTTAATCGTTATCTTTATTAAATTCACATGACACCCTGTGCCGCAATCATTTCCTTATTTTTGCAGGGGACAATTAGCACTCAATCTACAACTCTACATTTTCCAATGAGTGCAGAACGTTTTTAGTATCTTGTAACACATCCGCAATAATTTGTTTAACGGGTTTTGTTTCTTTAATTAGGCTCAAATCCTGACCAACCATAATTGCGCCATTTTGCGTATCACCTTGATACATCCCCATTTTGATAGTTTTAGCATCAAGACCAGCTTCTTTTTGAGCTGCTTCAGCCTTCAGATGAGTAGCTTCTAAGTCTTTGATCTGATCAGAAAGGTTATTGGCAATCATTCTAAAAGGCGCGTCATTAGCATAAGAAACTTCAGCAGTAGCCATATCTCCTGCAGCAATAATTGCTTGTTTTGCTTTATCACTAATCGGTAACTCATCTGCTACTAAAAAAGCAGTGCCCATTTCTATCCCTTCGGCTCCTAAAGCAAATGCTGCAGCACCACTATGGCCATCTACAATACCACCAGCAGCTACTACAGGAATATTAACTGCCGCTACCACTTGTGGTACTAAAGCCATTGTGGACTCAAAAGAAACATGGCCGCCACCTTCCCAGCCTTTGACAACTACCAAATCAGCTCCTGCTTTTTCTGCAGTGACCGCATCAGCCAAATAACTGGCCTTGACAATTATTTTCATCCCGAGTTTATGCCAACGAGGGAAATACTTTTGGCATAAAGCGCCATTAAGCCGCATAGCGTCAGCATAAACTACAGGCGGCTTGGTTGCTGCTAATACTTCATCTGCTTGCTCAACAATTCCCTCTTGCATGATTGCGTTAACGGCAAACGGCTTTTCAGTCAATTTTTTAGTCTGGTTAATTTCTGCAATGCTGGCATCTTTAGGCATATAACCTAAGCCCAATACGCCCAAACCACCAGCGTTTGAGACTGCAGATACTAAAGGAGAAAGTGAAGTAAACGCCATTGCACCCTGAATTACGGGCTTTTCAATTCCTAATGCTTCTTTTACTCTATTTACCATTTAGTTTTTACCTCCATCACTTATAAATTTGCTAAAATTAGCATAACGATTCCTTGGTTAAGGTGTAATGACAAATATTTAAATTTTGTCGAGTCAGAAGAAGGCATTACTTAATGGAAAAGCAAAATCCCAGTTTAGAGTTACGCCTAAGTAACGCGTTATTTAGCTTGTTAAGTGATAAAGATTATGAACAAATCACAATCTCAGATATCACCAGAAAAACTAAAGTGGCCAGAACAACTTTTTACATTTGTTTTGACAATAAAGATGAATTGCTGCGCTTTTCTATTAACCGGTATATGATTCCGTTTGTAGCCGGTTTGCGCAACTCACTTGAACTTAAACCTAAAGACAACATGACTAGAACTATCGCTGCACTGAGGGACATAGCACCACAAATTAAATTTCTGCCGCTTTTGCTTAGCATCAAAACCGCAACATTTAATCCCAGTCGCGAAATCGAAAATAATGTTAAAAAAGAAATCAGGCAGATATTACAAAAACAGCAAATTGATCCCGCTATTTTAGAATACTTTGCCAGTCTTTATTTTGTCAGTTTATTAGAAACACAAAAATGGTGGGCCCAACATCCCAAGGTTGCCCCAGCTAAAGTCGCTCAACTAATTCACCAAAGCTGCTATCACGGACTTATTTCACTTCTTAATTAACAAAAAAAAGAACCAAGTAGTTATTAGCTTCTTAGTTCTATTTGTTAATATATAGTAATGCATTGCTGATTAATACACCTTGCAACCAAAATAGTCTGTTCAGCTTAATCAGTTTTATTACCTCTTATAAATCAAAAGGATAGTTACTCTTGATTTAACAAGATATTGCCTGATCGCATTTTCTTAAATGCAATATCAATATCATCTGTATCTGCAATGTGTAACATTTCACTGTAGGTACCTTGAAAAACACATTTTTTGTTCCCAACGAATACAATATGCGCCTGCATGAAATCTAATTTATCCAGCTGGTGTAAAGTCATAATGACTTTTTTCTTTTTCTCAACAACTAAAGATACAATTAAGTCTAGAATTAAATTTTCAATATAACTGTCAATTCCACTAAGAGGTTCATCGAATAAATATAATTCCCGCTCCATTATGCTAGTACAATAAACCATAACAGATTGGTATTCCCCACCGGATAAAGACCTTAGTTTAGTATTTATTAATTCCTTTATGATCTCATTATAAAAACTAACTTGTGCATTAGTGACTGCAACAGTATGATCATTCATCGATTTAAAAAAATTTATTACTTGTTTTACTGTCAGTTCATCAAAGAAAGACATGTTTTGAAATTTATAAATAATATTAGGCATAGAAGGAAAATCTATCATAGCTGTAGCAGGACGATCAATAAAGCCGTAAATTAGATTAAGTAAAGTCGTTTTACCAGCACCATTACCGCCAATTATTACATTTAACTGATCGGCAATAAATTTTGCGTTAAAATCGGCAAAGATTTCTTTATTTTTATAAGAAAAGTTCAAATGCTTAATTTCCATATTGTCTCCTTACAACTATTTTTCAAAAACTGTAGAAATATTTTGTTTCGCAATAAAAATCATCCCAAATACGACATAAATTAGAATAACGATCAACAAATTAACAAGAGTAGCCCAATTTACTCTAGAAAACATCATTTGCATTATTACTTCATACCCCTTCATTAGGTATTTAACAGGTGTACATAGCAATAACAAATTTAATATTTTGTTTTTTGCTTCAACAGCTGACACCATGAATGAGGCCAAAATAATCAATGTAATAACAATATTGTAAGTTTGCAATTTTAATTTTGTTGTTAACAAAAAATACAAGCCCATAGTTAAAGGCAAAACCAACACAGTCGCAGCTATGATAGTGGTTAACAGTAAATAACCCAGATAGGCAAAAGACTTAAACATTAGTGCGGTAATTAAGTTAAATAGAAATAATTCTATTATTAAAAACGTCCATTGCGATAAAAATTGACTAATCAGTACTAGATATTTTGAATTGGTTACCATGTAAATAACTTTATAATAGCCATAGTCACGATACTCAACCATTGCCAGAATCACTGAGTTTAGAACAGTTGTTAAAGCAATATAGGCAAAATAGTATGCACTGCCGCTAATTAGTTTACTCTTACTGACAGTATAGTTATTAATAAAAACCGGAGCGTTAGATATAGCAAAATATATAACTGGAAAGACAATGTTAAACATTAAAGCAATTTTGTTGCTAAAAGCATTAATAAGGAAAATCTTGTAGAGCGAATAAAATTTTTTCATATAGAAATCTCCGTGAATATTACCTAACATTTTTGAAATAGTCTAAACTTATCGCCTAAAAGGTGTACTCAAATTTAACTAAGAATCAAAATTCAGCTAATTTTCATTTCAAATAGATTCTCAGCTTAGCAGCAACAGTCAGTTTACTAATAGTCTTCAATGTATAATAATTATTAAAATTATATGTTATTTTTATATGCCAGTCAATTAAATTTCATATTTTTGATATTTAAAGTTATAAACATACTCCTTTTAGTCTTCCTAGATTATTTTATATTGCAGTTGCTATTACACAAATTAAGTTTTACTACAAAGTCTACTAAATTAACCTGTAGCTTTTTGCCAAAACAAAAAGAACAAGCGGTTAATGCGCCACTTGTCCTTAATTATATTAAATTAAATCCTATTCCTTTACCCCAATTTCTTCATTCAGCCAGTAAACTCTGCCGTCATCCGTTCTGTTTAAAAAATGATTCTCAATTAGGTCTCGTCTTCTAGTAACATAGTCTGACACAAAGTGCATTAAAATCAGGTTCACTTCCTGCTCAGAATATTTTTTAGCTGGTTCAAATTTAGTTGCCAAATATTGTAAAATTAGCAGCCGGTTTTTAGCCTTACCAGGCCAAACTTTAACAACTCCATTATCATCAATATAGCGCATTAATACTTCTTTATTCTTCATTTTCTCCATTTAAATTAATTATTCGATCAAACAATGATTTTTCAGTAGCAGAAATTTTATGAGCCACTTCAATTACTGCCAAATTAGGCTTTTTTAATAACGTTTTATGAATTGCAAGTGACAGCTCTGGATCAAGGGCACTAGTAGCCTCATCTGCCAGCAATACGGGCCGTTCAGAGAGAAAAGCACGTGCAATTTCAATTCTTTGGATTTGTCCGCCGGATAAATTTGCCCCCTTTTCACCAACTTGATAGTCCCAGCCTTTTTCATCTACGAGCTCTGTTAGTCCCGCCGCTTCGACTGCTTTAGCCAAACTTGCTGGGGAAACCTTTCGACCTAATAAAATATTAAATTTGATTGTATCATCAAAGATAAATGGCTTTTGGTTGACGTAACTAAAATTATCGTGAGCTGCGGCCCAATTACCGGTAACATCTTTATCATCAATAAAGACATGCCCCTCACTGGGCTTAATTTTACCCAACATTAAGTTTAACAGTGTAGTTTTACCCCAGCCACTAGGTGCCATGAGTAAAATTTTTTCGTTAGGTGCTACCGTCAAGTTAAGATGAGCAAAAATCTTTCTTCCACCTTGACTATAAGTGGCATCTTCAACTTTCAAGCCAGTAAATTGACCAGTTTTCGCACTTTTAATACTGTCAGCTGAAAAAGACAGAGCCTGCTCTACTTTATTCCACATTGGTTTAGTAGACTTAATAGCATTTAATTGCTGAAAAATATTAACTATCGGATTAATAAATTCATTTGATAGTTGCACTATCATAATTAAGGTACCAACACCGATCTGTCCTTGCAGCATTAAGATAGCACCTACTAAAAATGGTAGTATAAAGCTGAAAATATCTGCGAAAGCCATAATGACTTCTCCCGCTGCAGCTTGTGTGAAGTTTAATGACTTCAATGCCTCTTCCATTCTTTTTGCACTGTTAACGACTTTACTAATAGTCGAACTTTGGGCATCGTACAATCCAACAGTTTGCGCTCCGTTTAGCCCGTCATTCACACTCTGGGTATACGAAACATTATTTGTCTCCCAGACTTTTGCTTTGGCTTGAATAGTTTTGGTAAATGCTCTTTGCACCAGTCCGGGAATTAAAGTAGTTACCATAAAAATTAATGTTAAAATCCAGGAATTGATTAAACCAACCACAACTGACAGTAGAAAAGAAGCTAATTCTGCAATGATCATTAGTTCATTTGTAGTCTTAGACGTTTCAATTTGTTTCAGATCGTTGGTCATCAGACTTAAACCATCCTTTTGTGAGTCACTACGCTGTTCAATCAGATAGCTCATCGTTTTCTCTTTAAGATAAACATTGACATCTTGAATAATAGAACACTTGATATAGCGGTATACAAAATTAGACAACATAATAATTAAGATTGTTGCAGCACCAATGCCAGCAATTTTAATTAAATTACTACTGTCGCCTTGACGATATTGCGCTGCATTTAACATGATCTTGGTGACATAAGCAATCACAACATTGCCAAACGCACTGACTATTGCTAAAAGTGTGTATGCACCTAATTTCCATTTAGGCGCAAATTTTAATGAAGATTGCATTTTTCTACTCCTTTTTCATTATTAAAACAGTTAAGATATTTTTTGATTAGCTATATTAAAGCATGACTAATTTTTGAATATCTTTCTTTTCTCATATATGAGAAAAAAGTGCCATAATATAGCAAAAAGGACAAAACAACATGCAATCAGGAATTGAATTTAAACAATTAAGAAGAAAACAGCATATTACGCTTAAAGAAGCAGCTAAAGGTATTTGTTCCATTCAAATGCTTTCTCGCTGGGAAAATAATCAAGGACACATGGATTTTAATCGGGTATTAAAATTGTGTGAAAAGCTTAGTTTATCCGCAACTGAATATATTGCGCTTGCCAAACTAGACCCGCAGGATCATATTGCACTTATTTTAGAAGAATCTTGGAGTAACCACGATAAAGACTATTTGGAAAAACTGGCTCAATCGGCATTAAATAAATACAAGTTAAGCCAAGATCCTTTTGATCTCGATTATGCAGCAATTGCCTGCAGTTTGTATTATAAAACTTCACAGCACAATATTTTTCCTATAGCCCAGCAAAATGAATTAAACCAGCAATTAAGTAAAATAACTGTTTGGGGTCATGAATTTCTTTCACTATTTGCCAATGTTATCCCTATTATTAGTCCCAGAATCATTTACCAAATTTCTGTTCAGGTTATCAATAATATTTCTTTTATTAGAAAAGCAGGAGAAGGTACATTTCATTTTGGTATAGCAGCACTATTTGAAGGTGTAATCGGCTTAATTACAAATAATCAGTTTAAATTTGCAGATAAACTGCTCACGCAAATAAATCAGATTGACTTACCAGATAACGAAATGTTGCTAATTGTTGGACGCAAATTTTTAAATGCAATTCTCACCTTTCACAATACTGCCAATGATGATCTAGCTGTTTCTATCATTCATTTTTTAACCAGTATGAACATGCAAACTACGGCTACTTACTTTTTACAAATATTAAATCGGGTTAAAGCTCTAAACTAATTATAAAATTTGTTAAATAAGTCTTCGATATCAATTCTTTCAACCGAATACTGAATATCGGCTTGCATTAGGTTTGCTAGCAGCTGAGTCAACTTATCCGGAGTAATTTCTGCCAAAGGAACCAGTAGCAGATTATTGGGCAGAGTCTCGTAATGATAATCAGATAGCAGCTGAGTAGCTTCAGGACTAGACTGCATTTTTAAATAACGCTTTTTTTGCTTTTTATTGTCTAAATCTTCAATGATATGTCCCTTACCCATAAATAAGACTCTATCAGCATACTGCTGCAAGTTGGACAAAAGGTGTGAGGCCATAATGATCAGCTTCTTTTCCTTTTTTAATTTAAGAAGTATCTGTGAAATTAAAGCCACATTCTGAGGATCAAGTCCATTCATTACCTCATCTAACAGCATTACTGGAGAATCAGCTGCTACTACCATGGCAAAGCAAAGTCTCTGTTTCATTCCCAAAGAATATGTCTGCACTTTCCGATCGACATAACTTTGCATTTGCAAGTCTGCAATAATTTGATCGACAGATTTAGCAGAATTGTGCCAAAGATCAGCATATAAATTAAGATGGTCCCGTCCCGTCATGAAAGGAAATAAATCGCTTTGCTCGGGAAAAGAGCAGATTTGCTGGTGCAATTTTATCGTATCTTTTTGACTTTGATAACGTGTACCTTCATACTCAACAAACCCTTTTTGCGGTGTTAAATTATGCAAAATAACATTAATCAGAGTTGACTTACCTGTTCCATTAGGAGCAACCAAGCCAACTATTTCACCTTGTTTAAATTTGAGGTTAATGTCATCTAAAACAACATTTTTCCCAAAAGCCAATCTGACATCTTTTAGTTCTAACATTTTAATCACCCCGCCTAACTAAAGGAATACTTTTAATTTGGGTAAACAGAAACAGTAATATTTCGATGGCAAGCATAGCTATAAGTAGTGGCCCTAGTCCTGAGTTAAAGCCCCAACCAGGAGTATCCATTAAATAAGCTAAATTGCCTGTAGTGCTGTCACCAATTGAAAAATAAGTCATGGGCAGCTTCTCCAACACTGGATGAACAAAGCCCATTCCGAATGAGAAGTACAGTACTTTGGCACTGATGGCAAACAGACTACTGAGCATCCCTGCCACATAATCATTACGAAAAGTCAAAGACAGCAAAATTGTGAGCCTGATAAAAATAAAGGAAACAATGATTGCAAAAATAATGAATTGCAAGTAATACATACCCAGCGTTTCCGTTTTAAAGATAAGTTTGAAGTTAATCCGCCCTAAATAGGCGACTGTATTCAATTTTAATGACCCCATACCATATTTAGGTGCGATACAGAGAAGAGCTATTACACTAGCTACAATAAAATCTAGTAGCACTCCTACTTCGACAACCCCTGTTTTAAGCCAGAGAATGGTTCGTTTACTTAAGGGAATATTTTCCAGTACCGTATAATATTTCCGGTCATTAGTCACAATATCAGCAGCAAAAAAGCAAACTATTACTACTAATATTAGAACTGTCCAGCCAGAAAGCGAATTTTGCATTACCTGCAAAGCCGTGCGCTCTTCTAGAATATTTTTATTCAGCGGCGTTTGCCTGTTCTTTTTACCAGCTAAAAGTGCATTGTATAAATGACGCGTGCGCTGATAACCAAAATGCCCATCCTGTTGGTAATTATTACTTTTATTATAAGCAGCTGGATACAAGAAATTTTGGTTTCCTTCTATATGAATCAGATTATCAATATATTGATAACGTCTGCTAGCATACTTAGTATATGTTTGCAAATCATTTTTCTTTAAAGCCCTTAAAAGCTGTTTATCGTATGCTAAAACTTTTGGATATGTACCAACCGCATCTATCGCACCCTTACTGGGAAAATAAAAATAACCCGGTTTATTGGAATAAGCTATCTCTTGCCGTGCTACTTTGAGAAAAGCTTTATCGTCAATATATTCTTTTTGAATTGGTTTAGCATCGACTTGCTCAATTACTTCATGATTGGGCACACTGACCAAACCAAAATAAAGAGACATAATAATGGTAGCAATAAATAGACCAATATTTTTAGGATTGAGCAAAAATGCCTTTAATTGGAAAAGAAAATAACGCCATCTCATCGTGCAGCCCCCTTTTTATTAACCAAGTACCTAAACCAAACTACACAGACAAGTGACCAAATTAACAATATTACTGCTGCGGTGGCAAAATTTAGTCCTGCAAATCCAGTTTTACTTGCCACAGTGCCGTTAAGCACATCATTAACATTTAAGTATACAGACGGTAGCCAAGTAATGGCTTTAAGCAACTTGCTCGGTAAATAAGATAAAACATAAAGGGCAATGCCAATAAAGGTACTTAAATAAACATTTTTGGTTAGTTGGTTAAGAAGCAGCGTCAGACTGGTCACAAAGACCACCAAGACCGCTGTGTAGAACAAAAAGATTAAACAATCCAGCCATATAGGAATTGCCCTAATTTTATTAAAATAAAAAACATTAGGATAATTCAAACTGCGAAAGCCGTTAAGAAGGCCGGCAAACAGATACGCGCCAATTAAACCAATAATTAATGGTATTAAAGTTAAAACTAGATTAATCATTGTTTTACCTTTTACTTCATCTTCTACGCGATACGGAATGTTACGTAAAACCGTTTCATGATCTAATTTAACCATCCACACATCATTAGCAATAAGCAAGATATAAAAGAAGATCAGGACAGCTATGAAGTTCACAATATAAATTAAATAAGTTACGGATACTTTTGAGCTCATTGCAGGTGGTATATGATGCTGATAAAGATATTTATATGTAACCAGTCCCTGACGCAATTGGTATTTAGGGGGTACATTTAAGGTACTGGCACCCAAATAATTATTTTGATAACCATCAAGCATAGTTTGAAATAAGTTAAGTGAACTCTCTAAATATGTTTGTGGCGACTCTAAAACTTCACCATTTTGCAGGCTGGCAATACAACCTTCCTGGGCGTTTAAATTGTCATAAGTTTGCTTATATTTTTGCTTACGTAATAAGTTACCGTTAAAGTAGCTGATATTAATTTCCAGTGAGTCATAATATGACTGCCACTGACGGTAATTGTCGCCCAGATTCTGATTTCCAACTAATAAAACGAAGAAAACCATGAACACAATTAAGGCTCCCATTAGCAGAATGTTTTTCTTAGATTTGCGTGCAATATTGAAATTGGCTTTAAAATACGTGCTCTTCATGAATAATAACACCTGACTTTATGAAACTCACTAGAAACCGGTAAAAGTAATTAATAATGATTTTATCATATTTTAATCAAATTTATTATTGCTTCTAAAGGATAATGGCTTAATTTAAAACAAAAACTAAACTCGTCTTTAATTTACATCAAGTAAAAAAAGCCGCTGAATTAACGTTTTAAGACGTAATCCAGCGGATTTTTAATGTTTAATTATAGTAATACGTATTTAATTAAGTGTCAGCAAATAATTATAACCATCTGCAAAATTAATATTATTGGCCAAGCGATTTCCCGTATTACTGTAACCAGTAAATTTAAAGGCTAAATGCTTTTTTCATGATAATTCCTCGGTCATAATTTAAACCAATTGATGCCATCTGCCCACTGACATTCATTAGCCAGACGTGCCGTACTACCATTAGTAGCAAGCAGTTTGACTCCGACTTTGTCAGGCTGATCAGATTTAGTCAATGGAATAACCGTAGTTATTTCATTATTAGTTTGTAAAGTACTTTTTTCTACTAAAGCTTTACCAATAACATCCTGCTGTTTATTCACAGCCAGCAATTCTATTTTTGCCAAAGCTAAAGGTGCAGCAAAACCTGTATTTTTCAGTGTCAGGTAAACTGCGGCATTTAAAGCGGAATTATAGCTAATTTGTGTAGTCTCTAGGCGATAGCCTAAATAATCACGTAAATATTCAAAATAATTTCGTTTAATTGGCTGCTTTTTCTGATCCCAAAACCATGAAGATTGATATGGCCAATGCTTTTCATCTAATAAATCCGGTGTAACAGGAACATGCTTCCAATATTCAAATGAACCTGTTTGAGGGAATTTAAGCCCTTCTGATTTGCCAGTTCTCTTTAATTCATTTTCTAGCGTCACGTTAAAATATGAATTAGTTTCTATTTCATGATAATTATGCGCAATACTCAAAGTAGTGAAATGATTCTCAACCATTCTTTGCGTCATTAATTCTGGAGCGACATATTTTGTTTCTAAATACATAGGATTGGCAAATAACCAAATGCTTTCCCCATCAACAACTGTATTTTTGGATTCTCTTAATAGTTGCTGGTATTCATTAGATTCATGATTTTTACCAGCCGTATTCCATTCGTGGTCAATACCAATTAGAAAATCATCATGAAAGCCAATTCGCTGTTCATTCCATTTTTCAGTAACATTTATATTACGGTTTTTAATATTTAAGTAGCGTACTTGAACCGTCAAATCTTGGGGAGAATTTAACAACAAACTATGAAGAATTGTTGATTCATCAGTAGTATCACGAGCATGTTGCGACCACTCACCCCAAGGGCCAATGATTCCTGCTTGTAAAGCGTGAATCTGCCTGCGGTGTTCCTGCAGCCAACCTGATAACTGCTCCAAATGCTGCTGTACCCTGTGCACACTAGGAGCTTGTCTATAAGGCCTCTTATCTTCAGAAATATATGCAAAACGCAGCAGTGCCTTTAAGTTTAACTTAGCAAGTTCGTCAAAAAAGGCATTCATGTGGTTAAAAGCTTGTGCATCCAGCGGTTTATGTTGATAACCTGTTAAGTAAAAATAAACCTGCACTATTCGCGGCTGATCATCGGTATACAGTGACGCTTCTCTTTTCAAAGCAGCAATAGCATCTTGATCAGCATATTCATAAATGCTCTTACCTGTTTTTACATCTAAATAAACTTCAAAGCGAAAGCCACGATCAGGATTTATTAATAAAGTCTTAGTCTGATCTCCACTTAACTGCTTGGGATAATAATTTGACATCATTGGCCTCCAATATTAATTGCCAGTACTTTCTCGCAAAATTAGTTTAACTTCTAATAATGTTGTAGCGGCGCGCGTCTTTTTTTCTATTATGTCTTCTCTAATTAAATGGACAGCAGTTATACCCAGGTCTTTTTCCGGAACAGAAACTGATGACAATCTGGGAATATAATATTGCGCCATTTGAATATTATCGAACCCAATAATATGGTAATCGGCAGGAGCATGAAAACCTTTTGTATGCAATTCCTGCATTATTCCAATTGCCAATTGATCATTTCCAGCTAAAATTCCTTTGGGTAAAGTAGGTAATTGTGCAATTTCTTTACCCGCCTGGACGCCATCTTCAATGCTCCAACCCGGAGTAAGAATTGAACACTCATCTTGATCATGCAGTTTCATCCACTCTCGGTAGCAATTTAAACGAACCTCACCTTTTGCTTGAGTTTTTTCTCCTTGCAAATTAGTCATATAACGGGGACCACCAACATATACAATATTGGTTTGAGCAAATTTTTCTAGTTGTGTTAAAGCTTCTTTTACTCCGGCAGTTAAATTAGCATTAACCAGCTTGACGGAATTATTTTTATATCTTGCTTCAATAATGACGATATTAGAGTTTAATTTTTTTAGTTCGCTAATGGCTGATTCGGACAAGCCGCCGATAACAATCACGCCGTCCCAATAATACAGTCCATCCCAAAATGAACTATCCAAAGAGCTATTTAAATAATAGATAGAACTCAATGTCATTTTTTCTCTTTTGAGTTCTTCAATGATTCCCTGTTTTATTTGTTGGTAATACGTATATTCTGCTACTTGATCCAAGTCCATAGTTGTTAATACACCAACAACTGGACATTTTTTACTTTTATTTTTGATATGATAATTTAATTTTTTTGTAGCCGCTAAAACTTTGGTCCGTGTTTGATCAGTAACACTTAAAGAAGTGTCATCATTTAATATTCGTGAGACTGTACTTGCTGAAACACCTGCTAACTTAGCTACCTGTCTGATATTAGCCATCTTATCTTCTCGTCTTTCATATTTGGGTGTTATAACAGGTGCTATTAATATAAATTTCTTAAAAATATAAACTTTTAGAACCTGATATTCTACACATAATTGTTGCTATTACGGCATTTTTGCAATTATGATAACAAATATTTTTTGCAGTTCAAAGAAAAGACGGTTGTATTATTATTGAAAAATACATCCGTTTTTTCTTACTTTACCTGCTTAAATTTAGTAATATGCTTTTTCTCAGCAGATAATCTGATTACTTATTAATTTCTATATTTCATGCTATTAAGCAACAACTTTCAAGTTGAACAAAACAATAGCCAAGATTAGAACAAACCAAGTTGCTCTAGTCGAGTTCATATGCTTACGATCCAGCAGCCAATAAATAAAGGCAACTAGCAAAACTGGCAGAAGCGATGGCATAATCTGATTAAAGATATCCTGCAGCTTCATCGAAACTTTCCCAGCTCTAAAGATGAACGGAATCTTTAACGTAATAACAGTTGGAATCAAGGCTCCTACAACCGTTACCCCCAGCAAAGTTGCTGAATCAGTCAGTGCATTAAGCTTAGAACTCATTGAAGTAACTAAGTTGACACCTTGCTTGTAGGCAAATGGCATCCAAGTATACGCCCAAATGTAGAGAACGCCTAGTGCAACCATCCATAAAATAGCACCAAATGGGTTACCTTTAAGGGCCATGTATGATGCAATCGCACCAAAGATAGTTGATTGAACGGTACCTAATAAGGTGTCACCTACGGCAGCAAATGGTCCCATAAGACCAGTTTTAATACCTCTTACACCGTCAACTGACTTAATACCCTCTTTTTCTTCAAGAGCAATATCGACACCTTGGATAATGGAACCCATATGCGGACTAGTGTTAAAGTATTCAGACTGCACCCGCATCATTTTCTTCATATCTTCAGGCTTGTCACCATACAACTTACGTAAGATTGGCATTTGTGAACCAACATAACCTGGAGCCATCATAGTTTCGTAGTTCCAGCTTAATGCAGAGGTAAAAATCCAGCGTAAGTTAGCGCTACGAATATCTTTTTTAGTTAACTTATGACTTTGTTCCGTCGTAGTCTTTTCTGTAGTATTATTCTTCATCACCGGTAATTACTCCTTTATCATCAATACCCATTTCAGCAGCTTTTTGTGTATCTAAGCCATTACTGTCGCCACCAGATTGGTTCTTATTATGAATGATAGAATTATAATGATTAATGGCAAAGCCGACTCCGATCAGCGCAACACCAAGCATTGGCACATTTAAGTAAGCAGCAGCTACAAAGCCAAAAATCATGTACGCACCAAATTTCTTAATAGGCAGATAATGCATTAAGATGGCAATACCAACAGCTGGTAACATAGTTCCGGCAGATTTTAATCCACCCATTAACCATTGTGGCATATAGTTCAGCACATTTTTAACAAACGCTTCACCAAAAATTAGCACTAATAATACAGGCACTGACCGTGAAAGCCCCCACGGAATAGCCCCATAAAGACTATTTCGTACAACAGCTTTATCATCGTTACGATCAATTGCCTTATCAATTCTGTGTGCAAAGTAGGTATTAGCAAAACGAGCCAAAATATCAAGTTGCACCATCAATAGGCCAACAGGAATAGCAACACCAATACCGTAGTTAATTCCTTTTCCTGAAATATGTGCAATTGCAGTACCTATGATTGCTCCAGTGGCATAATCAGGAATCGAAGCACCACCAAAAGTACCGACACCCAATATCATTAACTGTAATGTTGCTCCTACGGCCAAACCTAATTTCATATCGCCGACAATTAGTCCTGCAATTAATCCAGCATTAACTGGGTTACCAAAACCAATACCAACTGTGACAATTTCATTGATTTGGAAGAAAGCGAACAAAGACAGCAAAATTATTTGAACTACACTCAATGAATTCATTATTATTTCTCCATCCGTTTATTTAATTCAGACATAAAGTCCTCTCTAGGATCGTTCGGGACCATCTGATGGTAAAGCTTTACTCCCCGAGCATCAAGTTCCTTAAAAGACTTTATTTCTTCGTCATTTACTCCCACGCTCTTGAACAGTTGCAGTCTGCCTTCACCACTTGGCAAGTTACCAACGTTAACTTCTTTAATTGGTACTCCTGCATCAACCATCTGAACCAGAGCTTCCGGTTCACGTGTTATAATAAATATTTTTTGGTCGGCGTAACGGCCTTGAACAATATTGTTACTTGCACGATCCGGTGGCAAAATACTTAAAGCTGCCTGGGTAGGACGAGCTAATTTCAAAGCAGTTTTTTCCAAGTCATCTTTAGATACTTTATCGCCAACGACCATTAATCTTTCTGCTCCTAATTGCCCAGTCCACACACGAGCTACTTGACCATGAATCAGACGGCTATCAACTCTGACATTTACTAACTGCACAATTCATTACCTCCTTCTTGTTATCGCTTACATCAACTTACACTAAAATTATAGTTTATATATTTTGTTTTGTAAACATAATTTTTTTTAGTAAACAACATTGACATTGATTTGTTTTATTAATAAGCTAATCTTAAACAACTATTATTAAAGAAAGCGTGCCGGTATGATTACAGTTCAACGATCAAAAAATAATATTTCAATGGGTAAACCTACAACTGTAATAGTCAATGGTTTAAGAGTAGGCAGTATCGCTGCAGGTTATGCTTTAAAACTAAACTTAAAAAAAGGAGACACACTGCAACTCACCCAAGGCGGTCTAAATCGCTCGCCCAAAATGGTTATTAATAAGACTGACGCTCATTATAAAGTTATTCCTAATCCCAAATCCTCAGTCTTAATAGCTGTCATGGTCGCAGCCTTATTGTTAATTCCGCCAATGATTAAAAGCTATGTTTCTTTTTCACAAAACGTTTCAGCTATTATTATTTTTTTAATCTTTTTACTTATTGAATTAGTTTTCAATTTCCGCTGTGGTTTACTTATCGAAGAAATTTAATTAAGTGTCAGCAAATGTTGCAGTTTTAACTTTTATATGCAAAAAAGCTTATTTTCTTTTTCAGAAAGTAAGCTTTTGTTAACTATGGCTCTTTTCGAAATATAAATTCTAGATATAATCATTGAAATCAATTACGGCATCATAACGCTTCAGTTCTGCCGGTTCATAGTGGTGAATAACCTCAATGAAAGTAAAGTCTGAGTCAAACAGATAATTATGAATTGCTTGAGAAGTAGCCTTATCTAGTGAGGCATTGACTTCGTCCAGTAATAAAATTGGTCGTTTGGCTAAAATTGCCCTTGCTAATTCAATTCGAGCTAATTGCCCGCCAGATAATTGGTCGGCATTATCACCTAACTGGTAGTCAAAGCCTTTTTCTTTAACCAGCTGTCCCAATTCCAAATGTTCGCAGACGTCTGTAACTTTTTCTCGCGGGATATTCGCACCTAACGTAAGGTTAAACCATAATGAGTCGGCAAAGATAACCGCACTTTGGCTTGAATATGCAAACAGGTTGGTAAAAGTACCAGGTTTAACAGCCTTTTGATTAAGCAGTTCTTCTTCTGCCTGACCGTAATCGCCATACATTAAATATTGGAGCATGGTAGATTTACCAGAACCAGAAGGTCCAATGACCGCAACCTTTTGTCCTTTGGCGACTGCGAAATTGATTTGATTAGCCAATTCTTTACCTTGTCGTTTTAAAGTCAGATCTTTTATTTCTAGTTGCTTAAAGTCGTCAGTGACAACGCCATTTTGCGGTTTTTGTTCTCCTTTAGCAATAAACTGCTTGATCTTGTTAACAATACCCTTCGTGGTCGATAAATTGTTTCGTTCATTTAAAATTTGCAGGATAGGATTAACAAATGAGTTAGAAAGCTGGGTAATGGCAAATAAAGCTCCCAAAGTTATTTGACCATTGACTACCAATAATGTCCCAAAAGCAAATGGTAATAAAAAGGCACTGGCAATCGCGATAACATTAAGGTAGGTATTAGTATTATTATTCAGCACATTCATTTTGGCCAGTTTTTCTTCCAAGCGATTAACGACACGCTTATTTTGCTTAACAGCATTGTCTTGCTTGCCGTATAAATTAAAAGTTCCGGTGCCAGCTAAAATATTTTTAGTTTGACTGACATACTTGTCGTTAGCCTTAGTCCAATCACCTGAAGCCTTTTGAATTGGTTTTTGAAAAAAGTTGGAGACGATTGTAGGGATTGCTGAGCCCACGAAATAAATTAAGGTAACAAACCAGTTTAAATATAAAGCATAACCTAGCGCTAAAATAACGGTATAAGCATAGATCAGCATTTCAATTTCAGCTTCATAACGATTAGTTTCTAATAACTTAAAGTCGTTAGTTAAAAAACCTAAATCAGAGCTGTCTTCTTCTTTATTTAGCAGCATTCCTTTCAGTACTTTAGATCTCAACTTAGTGTTAATTTGCTTAACTGCATCGGTTTTTAAGTAATTAAATAGTAAGCCTGAAATTAAGATTATAGTCAGCGCTACTATGATCTGCAGCATTAAAGAAGGTAAAGCTGAAAATTGTCTCTTAGTTGCCATATTGATCAAATTACTAAGCATATAAGCAGCAAAGATATTTAAAGTACTGTATATCAAACCGAAAACATTGAGCCAAAAGAATTTTAAATGTGAATAGTTATGGTAAATCATTATTTTTCTCCCTCAGTTTTGTTAATAATTTTTTCATTCATAAAGATGATAAATTAATTAAACTTGAGAAAGACTTTGATTACAATACTATTTGACTAAGAGGTCACTATCAGGAATGTAAGTGGGACAAATTTTATACTAAAATGCAGAACCAGTTTTATAACCCTGTAAATATTTAGACCTTACTAATTTCTAAGTTCATTAGTAATACCCATAATTACCTCAATTAATAATAATAAGTTCCATAAAACACTTAAAGTAGCGGCAATGGTTATCAATATTATGACCAGTGTCGTAAACCCTTGAGCTTCATACATGAACGCCGCCCCAATCAGAAAGACCAGGCTCAGAATATAAATTAACCAGTTAGCTATTTTATACATTTGGTGATCAGTTTTCACTGCAATAAACTCATCACGCTCATCCTCATCATCTTCATCTGTACCCACAGTTTTGGCTTTATAATAAAGATAAAAAGCAAAACTAATAGCAAAAACTGCATAAATAATATTTTTCGGTATATCGGTTTGCCTGCGGTGCTGCAGAACCTCTAAACTGATCAGCACTAACTCAAGAAGTGCTAAAAATGTAAAAAAGCATGCTGCGAAATAATATTTGATCTTTCTTTTCTTATTCTTCTTCATTTTCTATATATTCCTGTAAACAAAATAAGGTTGCAATATCGGTCCTAAAAACTTGCGCTAGTTTATACGCCAAGATGAGTGAGGGCTTGTATTTACCATTTTCTACTGAGATAATCGTTCGTTCAGTGACACCCACTTTGACAGCAAGTTCACGTTGCGTTAAGTGCAGCTTTTTTCTATTTTCCTTAACTAAATTTTTGATAATCTCACCTTCTTAACAATATGAAGTTTGCTTCATGTAGTTAACTTCATATTTTATTACAGTAAAAGAAAAAAGCCAAGCAAAAACTTGGTTTTTATTCATGATTATTTTTACTAATTAAAAAATTACTTATTAACTTGGTTTAATGGCTTATGATCCCGTAAATATGAAATGAGATTTTGTGAAGCCTCAGCAGCAATATTCGTGCGGGCAGACAGTGTTCCTGAACCTGCATGAGGTGACAAAATTACATTATCCAGTTCGCACAAAGCTTGTGGCACCTTGGGTTCAGTTTCATAAACATCTAAACCTGCTCCAGCAATGTCCCCATTTTGCAATGCGGCAATTAAATCATTTTGTTTAATTAGCTTACCTCGGGCGACATTGATAATATAAGCTGTCTTTTTCATTTGCTTAAATACTTGAGCATCGAAAACGCCAGTCGTAGAAGGAGTTGCCGGAGCATGCAGGGTAATCACATCTGCTGTTTTAACAAGAGTAGCAAAATCCACGTAATGAACATTCTTCTTTGCTTCTTCTTGAGAACTTAAACGATGTCTATTATGGTAAATAACTTTCATACCAAAAACTTGGGCATACTTTGCTACCGCAGATCCAATGCGGCCCATACCATAAATACCGAGCGTTTTTCCCTTGAGCCCTGTTCCCATATTTTCCGGCTGAGAAACACTAACCCATTTTCCTTCACGAATGGTTTTATCATAAAAATGCAGGCGTCTTACGGTTGCTAAAAGTAAGGCAAATGTCATTTCAGCAGTGGGAATGAGGACACTTTTAGGACAATTGGCCACAACAATACCTTTTTGCTTTGCATAATCAATATCAATGTGATCAAAGCCAACGCCATTAGCAGTAATAATTTTTAAATTAGTGCCGGCATCTATTAATTCACAATCGCCTTTCATTCCAGTAAGTATCAACCCATCGTATTCAGCTAAATGCGCTAAAACCCACGCTCTACCAACTGTTTCTGGTTTACAAGTTACTATGAAATTCTTTTTTAACTTCGTTAGACCTGCATCTGGAACAATTCCAGTTACCAAAACTTTTGTCTCTTTCATTTCCTAGGGCCTCTTATCATTTTTTTAAAACAGGATCTGCGCTATCACGCATTGCCTGCACATTTTGCGGCTTAAAATAAATGCGGTTAGCATTATTATACATGACATCTTCTAATTCTGCCTCAGTGAAAATATTAGTAGCTGCCAGCCAAGTTGCTAAATTATGGTACGAATTAAAAGTTGATGACAACGGGGAATCTGTGCCCCAAAAAATCCTTTTAGCCCCCAGAATCTTTTTGGCTAGTGCAACATCTTTTTGGCAACGAGGAAACGGAAAATCAGTTTCATTTTCAATATCTTGAATCGCTGAAATTTCCGTAGTGATATTAGGATACGGTTGCCATTGTTCTAAAGCATTTTCCAAGCGATTCAAATGGTCGGCATTGGGAAAAGACAGATGGCAAACAACAAAATCCAGTTTGGGATATCGTTTTGCCAAGTTAACAATTGCTTCTGGTTCATAGCTAATTTGCCTATAATTACCATAATCAACAGCGATCACAAATCCAGGATAATCCGCAAAAAAGTGAAAAAGTTTGCCTAATTCAGGTGCAGTATCCAAACGAAATGGTTGATGGTAGCCTTGTAAGCCACCGCCCTGACTAATTTCAAATTTAATTGCTCTGAAACCCAAGTCTTCCACATGACGCCTAACAATTTTCATTGCATCATCTGCAAATGGGTCTACTGAAAATGCCGCAATAAATTTCTCAGGGTACTTTTTAACAGCTTGATAAGAATAGTAATTTTGAAAGCCATACAAACTGCCTTGCAGTAAAACTGCTTTTTCTACTTCATTTTCCTGCATTACTTTTAAAGCGGATTCCGCCGTAAAGTCATGATCACCCCAGCCATTAGGGATTAGCTTGAGAAAAGTACCATTATCCCATATTGCCTTGCCATTTCCTAAAGGTGCCATTCGCCCTTGACCGGATAAGCCTGCAATTGAGCGCACCAGGTGAAAATGCCCGTCAATTTTTTTCATTGTAATTATCTCCTTGCAGATATTCTTTAACGCAATAAATTTAAATAATGTAATTATCTAAATGCCAAAGACGCAACATAATATTAATATAAGAAACCATTATACTTCATCTATATTAAGCGAGCAAAAATACCTGACACTATTTAATACATGTCAGGTATCTGTCTTATCTATTGTCTGTCATTTTGATTATTGCAGCGGCAACTTCTTAAGGGCTGTTTCCGTTGAATATAATGAAATATTCCAAAGAAATAACTTGTGAACGTTTATTCTGAGAAAAATACTCTTTTGTGCGCTAGGTTTCTATGAGCTGGTTCAAAAATAAAACTAGCAGCTTTCCTTTTCCGATTGCATATTTATTTAGGACAATTTTAATAGCACAATATTCCCTTTTTATCTTACTTATCCCTTGTCAGTTTTAAAATTACACTGACCGCTGTTGCCGCAATAGCAGCTACAATTAACCAGCCAAGAGCGTTTTGCGGTCGGTTATATGCAATAACCGGGCCCATACTCCACAACTGATTGTTAGAGATAGCAACTGCAAAAATACCAATCACAACAAGCCACAAAATAATCGCCAATATAGTAGTTAGTCTTTGAATATTTTTCATTATTATTTTCTCCTGCCTAAAAAATTATTTTTACTATTCTTCTAGCATCACGTGCTGGACTTATATCTGTTTTAGCACAAAGCAGGAGCTGATTTTCTTAAAAAATACTTAATTTATAGTATCAAATTTTACCAGACTTGTACTCGTTTATCCGGATCAAGCCACATGCCATCTCCTTCTTTAACATTGAAAGCCTGATAGAATTCCTCTTGACATTGTACCTGCACATTTGCTCGAGCCTGAGAGAGTGCATGAACATCAGATGCGGCGACTAATTGCCAAAATTCAGGCTTAGCGTTTGTTGCCCAAATTCGCGCATAGTTTTCAAACAAAGTTTTGGCGTCTCCACCTTCTTGCTTATTAGCTGCAACAGCTACTGTCAAGCCACCCTGATCACCAATGTTTTCTGAAACTGTTAATTTACCGTTGATTTTGCTCGTACCGACCTCAACACCGTCAAATAGCTTAATTTCAGCTTCGACCCTTTTATTAAACTCGGCATAGTCTTCATCAGTCCACCAGTTTTTCATATTACCTAATTCATCAAATTGAGCACCGTTGTTGTCAAACGCATGCGAAATTTCATGACCTACCACTGCACCAAAACCGCCATAATTAGCTGCTCGATCTTGGTGTAAGTCATAGAAAGGCTTTTGCAGTAAAAGTGCTGGGAAGGTAATGTCATTACTTGGCGGATTATAACAAGCATTTGGTTCTACCGCCGACATTATCCAAAGTGATTGATCAACCGGTCTGTTAATATCTGCAAAGTTATCCTTAAGTTTAATTTGATTATTTATTTTAACATTACTATATAGGCTGCCACCCTCTAGAGCTGGTGTTACCTTGAATTTGTCATAGAACCCTTGAACATGCTCTGGATAGCCGATTTTTAAGACTAAAGTATCTAGCTTCTTTAATGCCTTTTTCTTAGTAGTATCTGACAGCCAAGTATTCTTTTTTAAATGATCTTGGTAAACAGCAATCATATTCTTAACGATTTTAGTAGCATCAGCTTTGGCTTCAGCACCCAAGTATTTTTCACCATAATATTGACCAATGACATCGCCAAATAATCTGACCGTCTCATCATAAGCAAAACGCTCGTCTGTAACTAAAGAATCTATGCCGTACATTGCTTTTCTTAGTGGCAGTATTGCCTTTCTAAATTTACGTGATAAATATCCAGCTGCTTGATTAATAAAATATCCGATTAGCCAACCCTTTAATTCAGAGAAATGTTGTTCATTAAACAATTCATCAAATTTAGCTAAATAGCCTGGCTCAGTAACATTAATTTTTTTAGCAGTTTCAAGTCCATTTTCTTTCATCAAAGCAGCTAAATGAATATTTTTACTCTGGTTTTCAAATTCTGTCATACCCATTGGATGATAGATATTTTCAATTTTAGAATTATACTCTGCTGATTGGTAAACCTGCGCCAAACGCTGATCCAATTTAACTGCTCCTGTGGCGTATTGTTCAGCTTCATCCTGCTTAATACCACTCATTACCAACAAGTTAATGGTTTGCTTTTGCCAAACATCAAGCAAGTCGGCAGTTTTTTCATTACCATAATAACTGGTATCGGCCAAAATCAAATTTTGCCGGTAAAAAGTGACAATATTTAGTTGTGCATCCTTAAAATCTGGTTCCACTTCAAACTTGAAGGGCAAGTTATCAGCTAGCAACAAATTCTTCAAGTTCTCATTGACATCAGCTAAATTATTGAGACTGGTTAAAAAAGTCAAGTCTTCCTTAATTGGAGCGGCACCGTCAGCGGTTCTTTTTTCTTCATCTTCAGCTACCCGGTAAAATTCAACTGCTTTGTTAAAGTTCTTAACTTGGGGAACTGGTTTTTTACCAGCAATAAAAGCAGAAAAATCTTTTAAAAGGTGTTTACGCGTTTGTTTATCTGCTATATCAAAACTACTAATCCACGGCTCACCTGCAGGGACAGGATTGTCCTTTAACCACTTTGAATTTACAGCCAAGTAAAGGTTATCTTGTTCACGGGTATTTACATCTGGCTTAGTAGTATCGCCAAAGCCACCACGAATATTAAATTTAATCATTTGTTTTTCTCCTCTAATTAATCTTTTTCTTATACAGATAATACCTTCAAGGAGTGAGACAAGTTAAAAAGTGTCATATATGAAATTTTAATTTTTTTATTAAAAAGTATAAAAATTCGGAGCACGTGTAAAATTGCACACAAAAAAGGCCTATTTTTTTAAAATAGAGCTTTTTAATGTAGCTGAAACCAATTTTTAGCCTAAAATTTACTGAATTAATTGCTTTCTTACAAGGATCTGGCTAATTAGATAAATCTTCACCGTTAGAAGCGATGACCTTTTTATACCAGTAAAAAGAATCCTTCGGGGTACGCTTCAAACTACCGTTTCCTTGATCATCCCGGTCTACATAAACGAACCCATATCTTTTAGACATCTCACCCGTGCCAGCAGAAACCAAGTCAATACAGCCCCACATTTCATAACCCATAAGGTCAATTCCATCTATATCAACGGCTTCTTTCATAGATTTAATATTACTTTGTAAGTAATCAATTCGATACGGATCATGAATCTTGCCATCTTCAGTGACTTGATCACGCGCTCCCAAGCCGTTTTCAACAATCCAAAGCGGTTTATGATAACGATCCCACAATATGTTAAGAGCATAGCGCAATACGTAAGGGTCGGTTTGCCAACCCCACTCACTACTCTTTAAGTAGGGATTTTTAACACCTGCTACAAAATTGCCACCGGTTGTAGCAGCTTGATCCTTATGAACTGTAGTTGTAGATGAGGAATAGCAGGAAAAGCTTAAAAAGTCGGCTGAATATTCTTTCAGTAAATCGTAGTCTTCTGGACAATCATCAAGCTTTATGCCATTTCTCTTATACTCTTCAATCTTATATTCTGGATACCTGCCACCAGTTTGTACGTCAGAATAAAACAGAAAGCTGTGCATGTCATTCATAACTTTTATCTGGTCTGCAGGATCACAAGTATACGGATACTCTGCTGAGAAAGCGAGCATTTGACCAACTTTATTATAAGGATCTATTTCATGACCAGCCTTTACTGTTAAGGCGCTTGCTACAAACTGGTTATGTGCAGCTTGAGCAATATCTTGAGAAGTTGGATTTAAAATTCCACCTGCCATATAACCTGAAAAATTTAAGGCGTTAATTTCATTAAATGTCAACCAATATTTAACTAGACCTTTATAACGCTTCATTACCGTTTCAGCATATCTAGTAAACAGGTATATTAATTTTCTATTCTTCCAGCCGCCATATTTAATCGTTAAATTTAGTGGCATTTCATAGTGTGACAAAGTTACCAGCGGCTCAATATGGTACTTTTGCAGTTCTTCAAAAACAGACTGATAGAATTTTAGGCCCTTCTCATTAGGCTCTTCATCATCGCCATTAGGAAAAATTCTGGTCCAGTTGATAGACATTCTAAAGCATTTAAAACCCATCTCAGCCATTAACTTGATATCTTCTCGATAATGATGATAAAAATCCGTTGCTTTATGACTAGGATAGTAATACCCATCAAGAACAGCTGGCACAGCATTCTCAGGAAAGTTCATCTTATCAATATCCATGCTTAAAGGCACATATCCTGTTTCCCCAGTCTTAGGGTTTTTCCATGTTATTTTTCTAGGATTTTCATAGGAACCCTGTGTGATCACATCTGCAGCACTAAGTCCTTTACCGTCAACATCAAAGGCTCCTTCATATTGGTTAGCGGCAGTCGCGCCACCCCATAAAAAATCTTTTTTAAAGCTCATTTTTATACCTCGTCTCTGTACTTAATCTTGCGAAACACTTTGTTCTTTTTCATAAAGCTGCTTATCGTAGGCTTTAAAGAAAGGATACCAATACCCGTAAAATCAAGCCAATAATAATTATTCCAGCGTAGAATTTAATACTTAATTTCTGCTTCAAGCTTGTCATTACTATTTCTGAATTATACTAACTTCTCGCACCACTTTAATTATAATGAAGATTATGCAAAAAATGGCAATGTTACTAAAAATACTTGGGTACTGATGGCGTGAAACCTAAAATCAGGTAGTTTATAGCTGTTAGCTAATAGCTAATTCTTACTATTTCGAATAAATTGTTTCCACTAACATATACCATAGTAAGAGTTTTTGTTTAGTTAATTAATCATAAAAAGCCCCAAAAGCTGTTTAACTTTTGGGACTTACATCAATTTTTATTTAAATACGATATTTTTATTTTTGTTTTTCAAAAAATTTATTTATTTCCTTGCCATATTCAGGCATTCCTAATAAAGAAAAATTTTCAATTGCCTTATGACAAATCCGTAAATATTTATCCTTAGCGTCATAGTGATACATAATCATGTTTTCAAGTAATACTATGACATTTTTATAGAAGAACAATTCTGGTTTGGTTGATATTTGATTTGCTGCCTTAATTAGAAATTTGGTTTCATCATACTTTTTTTCTTCAATGCACTGGATTAACAAATTACCAATAACACTTAAAAGCATTTCTAAAATTTTCACATCATTTGATCCTTGAAATTGTTTAATTATCCCTCTAGAAATTATCACATTACTTTCTACATCATAAAACATCATAAAATTACAATAAAGGACTAACGTAGATTTATCAAAATTGGGTCTACTAAAGATCTTATCTTTTAAAGCTTGCTTTTCTTTATCATTTAAATCCTCGTTGTTTACATCCGCAATATAAGCATCTAGATAAAGTAGATCATCTTCTTTATTAGGTAAATCACTTTCTTTAACAATCTCCTTCAATTTTACCAATTCATTTTTGGCATTGCGATAATAAGCATCACATATTACATCCATTAACTCCTGCTCTTGATTGTAACCATTCTGCTTAGAATTATTTAATTCGCTAAAAAAATCAATTAAAGAAACAGAATTATAATTTAACAAACTTATTAAGTCTTCTGCAGATATACGATGGATTCCCTTCTCTACTTTAGAATAATAAGAAGGGCTTACAATATTTCCTATCCATTCTCGTTGCGTTTTTTCTTTATTTAAGCGATATTTTTTTAACAAGTTACCAATAGTCATGTACTCCTCCTCTTATTTCCAATATAACATTCCCATTTGACAAAAAATTTCGAATACGAAACTTTTATATTTTTTATTATAGTCAAAATATACTGTAAATATCATTACGAAGAAATAATATTTGATGAAGGAGAAACAGAAGTCATGGGTATCTTTTTAAAAAATAAAAATTATAGAAAATTCACGATTGCTAGCTGGTTATCTGGAGCAGGCAATATTCTTTTTTACCTGGCTCTTATGACCTATGCCAGCAAATTACAAAATTATTCATTAGCATTATCTTTAATAGCTATTACTGAATCTCTCCCAGATTTAGTTCAAAGCCTTAGTGGTTACTTGGCCGACAGAACGCATAATAAATATCGTGTAATTGTCTGGCTTGCTATTATTCGTTTCGCATTGTATATGCTAGTTGGCATACTCTTTGCAACCAACATTAACGGTTGGAATCTTGTGCTAATAGTTATTGGACTTAATTTTATATCTGACCTTTCTGGTATGTATTCTGGTGGCTTGCAAACTCCCCTAATTGTTGGCTTAGTCGGGGAAAATGAAATGGCGGAAGCACAAGGCTTTACCAGTGGTATCTCGCAGTTAATTACATTAGCTGCACAATTTATTGGATCTGGTCTCCTACTTTTCATGTCTTACTCAGAATTAGCAATTGTCAATGCATTAACTTTCTTAGCGGCTGGATTAATTTTTGCCAATATAGGCTCGAAAGTTCGTAAGCAACACATTCAAAAAGAAGAGGTTAATGATCAGAACTTTTTTACAACAATCAAGTCTTCACTTAAACAAGTACGACAAGCACATGGGCTCTTAACCATCGTTTTAGTTGTGGCTTTACTTAATGGCTTACTTAGTTCAATAGAACCGCTAATTTCAATTGTTATCGCTGGTCATAAAAGTATGCTTATTGGCAACTATAGCTTCACAATCGCACTCTTAGGAGCGGCAGCAGCTATTGGATTAGCTTCAGGTAGTGCAATAGGTACTAAACTCTTAAAGAATGTTTCACTTTTCCAGCTTTCTTTATTATCTACTGTTAATAGTGCTGTTATGGCAATTGCTATTCTAAATAAAAATATTGTATTTTGCCTTATCCTAATGTCAACCCTTGGATTTTTAGCTGGTACAAGTAGTCCTAAATTAATGCAATGGCTAGTTGTTTCAGTAGACCGCAAAATTTTAGCCTCTTCAGCAGGACTTTTAAATACGATCTTAACAATTGCAGGACCAGTAATGACGACGTTTTTTACATCTATTGCTGGAGCAATCAATGTTAATTATGCACTTTATGGCGTTTTAGGACTTAGTGTCATAGTTTTCACTACTACTTTGCTTGTAATGATAAAAGTTAACAAGATAAAACAAGCAGAACTTGCATAATAATTTCTAACTAACTTTTTTCATTAAATACTTTATACTAATTGCAATAAGGAGAAGAAACTGCCCAAGTCATTGTTTCATCATTCAAATAAGTAAAAAAGGGTTTATTAAGGTAGTTTATTCCGAAGATTAAAAATAGCAATCACCCCTAACTAAGTTAGAGAAGACTGCTATAGAATTAGTAATTTTAATTTAAACTAGCTGATTTTACGATCTCTAAACATGTAGAAAACGCCAAGCAGCATAAACACTACTAATAGTGTAATAAATGGTGGGAATAAGCGGCCAAATCCCTGTACTATTCCAAATCCTAAGAGGGTTATTACAGAATACGAAAGCAGGAGTATCCCCCGATTCTGTTTTATAAATTTAAAAAAGGGCTTATCCTTATAAATTTGTGCAAGGCGAAACATTGCGGTTATAACTGCAACAAATAATTGTTTATGAAATTGAAACCGTATAGCAAAAGGGAAGACTGATTTAACAGCCTTCCCTTTTTTTCGTTACCTGGTAATTTCACAATTAGACCAATTATAAATTCAAACTTTTACCATTTAATATAACTGTATCTAATATTCAAAACAACTACATATTTATTAATCATAATCGACTTTTATATTTTCATAAAAGAACTTTTCTACCTTTTTACCATACTCTGGCATACCAAGCAAAGCTAGATTTTCAATTCCCTTTTTACATTTAGCTAAATACTTTGGGCTGTTTTCATCATGATAAGCAATTATATTGATAAAAATCAATAGCATGTTTTTATAAAAAAACAGCTCTGGTTTTGACTCCACTTCAACTGCTATCTTAATAAACGGTTTAGTTACTTCATATCTTTTTTGTTCAATGCATAAACTTAGTAAATTAGCTATTATTGCCAATATTATTGATTGAATCTTTGTATCTGCACTATTTTGATACTGTTGCATAATCCTTTGGCAAAGTAAAAGATTACTATCTATATCGTAAAAAGGCATAAACGAACAATACATAGCTAACTTACTTCTATCAAACTTTGTCGTATTAAAAATTTTTTCTTTAATCGCTTCTTTAGTTTTTTTATCCAAACTATCTACATCATCATTTAATAATGCAATATAAGCATCTATAGTAATTATTAAATCATTATTAGCAAAAATATCATTTTCAGTAATTAGGTGTTTTAATCGTAATAATTGCGCTTTAGAATTTTGATAATACGCATCACCTGCCAGCCGCTCAAAGATTGCTTGTTGCTTATGTCGTAATTGAGCTTTACTATTTAATTTACTAAAAAAATCAATTGGCGAAACATTATTAGCCTCTAACAAAGCAATTAAGTCTTCTGCTGAAATACGGTGAATATTTTTTTCAACCTTAGAATAATACGAAGGGCTGATTACGTTGCTAGCCCATTCTTTTTGAGTTTTGCCTTGTTCCAATCTGTATTGTCTCAATAATTCATATATCTTCATTAATTTACCTCCTTCTTTCTTATTTAGCCAAAAAAATTCGAATTCGCCATTTTATCATTTAAAATTATAAACCCAAATATAATAAAAATAGCGTTTATAAAGAAATAGGAGGCATAGTTTTGGATATTTTTTTAAGAAATACAAATTATAGAAAATTTTCTTTAGCCAGCTGGTTATCAAGTGCCGGCAACATACTTTTTTATCTAGCTCTTATGACTTATGCTAGTAGACTTAAAAATTACTCTTTAGCTCTTTCTTTGATTGCAATTACAGAGTCTTTACCTAATCTAATTCAAAGTCTTAGTGGGTATCTAGCTGATCGGACAAAAAACAAGTATCATGTCATTGTTTGGCTAGCAGTAATTAGATTCGCACTATATATGTTAGTAGGGTTATTATTTGCAACTAACATATCTGGCTGGAATTTAGTATTACTGGTTATCGGACTTAATTTCATTTCAGATCTTTCGGGTAAATATTCAGGAGGCTTGCAAACTCCACTAATAGTTAGTCTAGTTGGTGAAAATGAAATGTCTGAAGCTCAAGGCTTTACTAATGGCATTTCACAGCTAATTACTATGATCGCACAATTCGCTGGG
This sequence comes from Lactobacillus sp. M0393, assembly GCF_016102025.1. Lineage (NCBI taxonomy): Bacteria > Bacillati > Bacillota > Bacilli > Lactobacillales > Lactobacillaceae > Lactobacillus > Lactobacillus sp. M0393. The sequence goes on from NZ_JACFPK010000009.1 coordinate 70,624, forward strand.
TCTGGCCTTCTACTATTTATGTCATACTCAGGATTAGCAATTGTTAATGCCATTACTTTTTTAGTAGCTGGTATCATCTACGCTAACATTGGTATGAATGTTAAAAAACAAGAAGTAAATAATCAGCCAGAAGAAGTTAACACTCAAAAATTCGGAGCAACCATTGTTTCTTCACTTAAACAAGTTAAACAAGCTAATGGCCTCTTAACGATTGTTTTGGTCATCGCTTTGCTTAATGGCCTTCTTAGCACAGTCGAACCACTAATTTCAATTGTACTTGCTGGCAATAAAAACATGTTAATTGGCAATTATAGTTTTACAATAGCTGTGGTTAGCACTGTTGCAGCTATTGGCATGGCATCTGGCAGCACAATTGGTACTAAGATATTTAAAAACACTTCATTATTTTTAATTGTCCTTGCAGACACTATTGCTACTATTACTTTAGCTATTGCTATTATTTATGGAAACATTTTTGCTAGTTTATTTTGCTTAACAATATTAGGATTTTTGGCTGGTATTGTAAGCCCTAAATTACTACAGTGGCTTGTTACTACTGTTGATCGTAAAATTTTATCTTCATCTGTTGGTTTGTTAAATACAATTTTAGTGATGGCTGGCCCTTTAACCACTACAGTTTTTACAAGCATTGCTAGTGCAACTGACATTACGTATGCTCTATATGGAATCATCATACTGGGTATTGTAGTTTTTATTACCATTTCAATTGTATTATTAAAAATCAATAAAGCTGATTAAACTTTGCGCCGAACCAATAAACACCTTTTACCTGCGTCTGGGGCGACCCGAAAGAATCGCTTTTTTGTTTCTTTTTAAAAGACAAGCGTGCCCTAAAAAGGACTAACTCCGATTGAATATCGGAAGTTAGTCCTCAGTTAGCAGCTAATATAAGTGTCCTAAATTTGTGGGGGCACTTCAGACTCATTACTTTTTATATTAATTTTATTCTGTTACTTCTTTTTCTATATTGGCTGGCGTGACATCAGCTGCTGTATTCACTGGCTTTAAATGTTTACCAAAAATATATTTAGCAGT